>CAZMZR010000097.1:0-11664 GCA_964570855.1 uncultured Pirellulales bacterium | reverse complement strand
GGTGGTACTGCAAGATAAGGTTGAGAATCGTCCAGCTTGGGGTAGGTAGTATGCTTAAAGCAGCCGGTCAATATCAAGGCGATTGACAGGGCACAAACTTTGAAAGTAATGGTCCATACCTTATTCATCCGGGATACCTTCAAATATTTGTATAATCCCTCGTAAAACGAGCACAGAACCATTATAGGCTCTTAACGCTTTAATTATAGTTAAATTCAAATAAAATTCAAACCCAATCCTGCGAGTTTTTTTGCCCTTTATTATAACTTCGTATCTTCATAAGTAAAAAACTTGAGTAAAACCACTGCTTTTGGTAGCATATCGTTTTTATAAGTGGCCGTTAATAAATATATAGGATAATTTTCTGCTTTTTAATTCCTGTTCGGGTTTAGCAGTTGTTTTGGATCTTTCTTGAGGTGATTAATGAACGTACTGTTAATTGGAAGCGGCGGACGAGAGCATGCAATCGCGTGGAAACTGGCTCAATCGAAGGATTTAAATAAACTCTACATCGCTCCCGGTAATCCGGGGACCGCCGAATGTGGTGAAAATGTCCCGATAGGGGTCAACGATATCGACAAACTTCTTGATTTCGCACTTCAGAATGATGTCGGTCTTGTTGTAGTCGGTCCGGAAGATCCGCTTGCCAACGGGATAGTCGATGTATTTGAAGAAGCCGGTATTAAGGCATTTGGTCCGAGCGGCAAAGCCGCTCAGTTGGAGGCGGACAAAGCATTTGCCAAGCAGTTGATGCGATCGAGCTGCGTTTCGAACGCCGAGGGCAGAACCTTCGACAGGTTCAGTGATGCCAAGGCGTATATTGCCAGCAGGGATGAAGCGGTGGTGGTCAAAGCGGCGGGATTAGCTATGGGTAAAGGTGTTTTTGTCTGTGACGACCCTTCCGACGGGATTCTGGTGGCTGAGAGGATAATGTGCGATAAAATATTCGGCTCGGCCGGGGATGTCATTATCGTCGAGGACAAACTGCTTGGCGAAGAAGCATCGATACTGGCTTTCGTGGATGGGCGCAATATTTATGTTATGGAATCGTCGCAGGACCATAAGCCTGTCGGTGATGGTGATACCGGGCCCAATACAGGCGGGATGGGTGCTTACAGTCCGGCGCCGGTCGTGACAGAAGATATGATGAACATGATAACGCGTGAGATTCTTGTGCCGGCGGTCGATGGAATGAATCGCAACGGTACTCCATATAAGGGTGTTCTGTATGCGGGATTGATGATGACGGCGGGAGGGCCGAGAGTGCTGGAGTTCAACGTACGCTTCGGTGATCCGGAAACGCAGCCGATTCTCATGCGGCTAAAAAGCGATTTACTAAAAGTACTGCTGGCTGTTTGTGACGGCAGGCTGGACATGGTGGACCTTAAATGGGATCCCCGTCCGGCTGTTTGCGTTGTGATGGCTTCCGGCGGTTATCCCGGGGATTATGAAAAAGGCAAAAAAATCACCGGCCTCGGTGAAGTCGGAAAACTTGAAGATGTCGTTGTATTCCATGCCGGAACAAAAGTTGATAATGGGGAAATTGTTACAAACGGCGGCAGAGTGCTGGGTGTTACTGCGCTGGGACAGACAATAAGTGATGCCAAGGCAAGGGCATACGAAGCCGTAGATAAAATAAAATTCGAAGGTGCATACTACCGCCGGGATATAGCAGATAAGGCGCTCAGGTGAGTTGCTTCCTTGGAGTGTCAGGGAATATGAATTCATAATCCGTCTGCATTAGTTATGGCCCGAATCAAAGCTCATAAATTGAAGTTTGTAAATACAATCCGCTGGTTTGTCTCGGTATTCATTTTATTGATACTTCTGTGGCTGTTATACATTTATGCCGGCAGGGCGCTGTGTCATATAGCATTGGGACAGATTGCAGAGCTGACGAATACAAAAATAAAAGTCGGTTCGGTTGATTTTCACACAAACGGATCGGTCTTTATTGAAGATCTTGTCATCAGTCCCCGTAAAAGTCCTTATGAAAATGCCACAATAATTAATGCTAAAAAGGTATATACACGGTTTAGTCTGGGCAGTCTTTTATTGCTTCGACCAAGACTTCAGGTCATAGATGTTGACGATTTTGTCTTTAGGGCCCAATACGATTTAGATACCGGCTGGTCGAATTTGTCCTCTCTGCAAATTAATCCACCCGAAGACAGCTATAGCAAAATGCCTCGTATCAACCTTAGTGCCGGGAGATTGCAGTATAGTAAAATTTTGAACGGACAGGAAGAGGTCGCAATTTCAATACCTCTTAATGCGAGCTTCGAACCCGAAGGAGAAAAGCAGGAGGGATATATCTTTGAAATAAAAACGGCAACAATGGCATCCGGTTATGGAACAAGCCGTTTGACCGGTTCATGGAAACCGGGACTTGTTATCTTTACGGGCGGTATTTCCTCTCTGGATGTTCCTGAGCTTGAGATGGCATGGATTATAGATGTGTTGGCCGCCGAGTTGAGATACAGCCGGGAGAAGGATTTTTCGCTGAAGCTAAGGATAAAAGATTTGCAATCGAAACGCAGCGAGTCTCTGGAAAGGCTTGCTTTAGTAGGACCGCCTTTCCTGAAAAAATCGGGTCTGTTTACAGCGTTACAAAGATTTTTTGACCGATATCAACCTCTTGGCAGGGTGGATATTGAACTTGAGACAGCCGGTAATTTGAACCTATTGGGTGAAAGCACGTTGGATGGTTATGTTGATTGCAAAGATGTTGAGTTTTTCTATTCCGGTTTCCAGTACGGAATTGATAATCTGGTCGGTCGAATGGATTTTACCAAAAACAGCCTGGAACTTAATAATCTTACAGCTCGGCATGGCGATGTCGTATTATTCTTTAACGGATGGACGCGGGATTTCGGACCTGAGCGGCAGTACCGGATCCGGATTACAAGCGATAATATGCCTTTGGATGATGATTTGTATAAGGCACTGAACACGGAACAAAAGAAATTTTGGGATTATTTTTCCCCTGTCGGGCAAGCGGCGGTGGATTTACAATTAAGCCGGCAATCACCAGTGGACAAGCAAATGAATCTATCGCTCGAACTGAATAACGTTGAAGCAATATATCGTAATTTTCCTTATCCGTTGAAAAATATGACAGGGGAGATTTCGTTTACACATGACGATGTGGTATTTTCGGATGTTGTTTCACATGAAAACGAACGTAAGATTACGTTGAACGGCCGAATAGAGACCGACGGGCCGACGTATGATGTTTCAGTCGATGTGAACAATATTCCACTGGATTCCGAACTGGAGGAAGTATTACCGGAGAGGCAAAAGAATTTATATCAAAAATTATGTCCTTCCGGTTTTGCCGACGGCCGGATAAGGTTTTTTACAGGGAATAATGAGCCTGTAAATTATACAGCCGATCTGTCATTCAGGCGTGCATCTTTATATTTTGAGAAACTTCCGTTACCTGTCTCCGATATATCGGCAAGAGCTGTTTTTACAGCCGACTCAATAGATGTAAACAGCTTTTCCGGTTTGTATGGTGAGAGTCCGCTTCATATGACAGGCCGTATCCGGCCCGACCTGGAGCAGCAACAGGCTTTGTATGACATATCATTGTCTCTTGAACAGATGCAGCTAAAGGATGATTTTTTTAATCTGTTACCGGTGTCACTGAGAGAAAAAGTCATCGGGCTAAAACCGGACGGAAAAGTAGATCTTAACGTCGATTTGAATAAAAATAATCTCTCGGAACCTCCTTTGTACAGGATAACCGTGGATTGTTTGGGTAACAATATAACGTTACCTAATTTCCCGAATTCTTTGAAAGATATCAACGGCACTTTGATAATAGAGCCCAACAGTGTGCAGCTTGATGATGTTGTAGTATCGGTAGGTGATGTTAACTCGACAGGAGAAGATATTGTCACGATAAAACTAAACGGTGACATGACTTTGGATAATGGCAATATATCCGAAGCGTTCCTACATCTTGGCGCCAACGATATTAACTTCGACCGGCGACTGGCACAATTTTTGCCGCAACAAGCCGAAATTTTTTCCGATAAACTTTTGCCATCGGGGAGTTTTGATTTGGATTTAACAGACATCCGGATTGAATTCGGAGAAGACGGACAAAAGTCCATTGATTTTGCCGGAGTGGTCGTTCTTCATAAATGTGAATTAAATGTTTCCGGTGCCGAGGTTCAATTGGATATAGAATTAAGAGCGAAAGGTCTGTATCGAACCGGGGAAGGATTATGCAGTTTCAGAACTACCATTGATGAGGGGCTACTCAAGGTTCAGGGAAAATCTCTAAACGATCTTAACGCATGTATTATATATGATCCGAATCAACGAACATGGTCCACGGAGGATTTTGTTTCCGGTTGCTACAGTGGTAAAACGATGGGAAAATTTACTTTTTTAGAATCGACCGACGGCCTTTTGGAATACATACTACAGGTTGCTTTTGACAATGTGGATTTAAAAGAATATCTCTCGGACGTTCAGGATGAAGAGATTCACGAGAACACCTATACCAGCGGGAAGATGAGCGGTTCGCTTAGTATCAACACCCATATTACCGGGCAATCTTCCCGGATAGGCTCATTAAGACTCAGAATCAAAGATATGCAGGTCGGAAAACTATCACCCCTGGGCAAACTTTTACAGGTTTTAAATCTGACCGAGCCGAAGGACTATGCATTTGACCGGATGTTTGTTGATTCATATATTAAGGGTAACGGTCTGTTTGTTGAGAAACTCGATTTATCCGGCCATGGTATTGCCTTTTATGGTTCCGGCTGGCTGGGCCTGGTCACGCGTAGTGTAAATTTGAAACTTACGGCACGTGGTAAGCGGCTTGCAACGGACGATCCTTCCATCCTGCAATCTCTGACCGAAGGACTTGGTCAGGCAGTTGTCCGACTGGAAGTTACGGGCAATTTCGATGATCCTGTCATTACAACAAAGGCCTTACCTGTTATTGAAGAAACTCTTCAGATTCTCGGAACAAAGCCGAAAACCCCTGATTAACGACCGGTATCAATTATTAATGCCTTCCCATATTCTTCTGTTTTTCTGCAATTTTGTTAAAGACAGTATTTTCAAGTTTAGAAGTTTAAGGCTTTATTTATTGTTTTGGTTTGTTTTTTCCGGAAAATTAGGTGTTTTGCCTGATTTGCATTTCTGCCTTTTATTTCTTACATTTTACTTGGTTTAGAGAAGTGAGGGGAAAGTGTCTGCATTTGTATAAACATTTTCCGGATTGGTCCAAACAAATAACAACTAAATCATAGCTGGTCCTGAATTCAACGCTGGGGGGCCTGTTTGTTTGCAGTCCGGAATACAACTGTGGGGAAAATATGAGCGTTAAACAAACTAAAAGTCAGATAAGAGGGCTTAAAGAGGAATTGAAAGCCACGAATCAGGCGAATGATTTACGGCTTCTCAAGCTGTTCGTATTGCTGATTTTACTTGTAGCTTTTGCAGCTATAATTAACGGGCGAATCAACTTTTTTCTGATGTAGTGTTGTATGCGTCCGGATAATTTAGCTGGACAATGCTTATAAAGTAGATTTTACTCAGCGAACGCTAAGAGTTCCGCCGTAAGATGTCTTTTGTAAGACTGCCTGCGTAATCTGTTTTAAAAGTATCAGTTATCAAAGACGTCTTCGTCGGCCTGATGCCATGCGGGATCAACAATGCATAAGAATTCCAGATCGGAATTGCCGGTATTTTCTATGTATTGATTCGAATACGGGGGGATATAAACGGCACATTGTGAACCGACTTCGAGGGATTCTTCGTTTATATGCATTACGCCTTGTCCTGAAAGAATATAATAGACTTCGCTGGTTCGAAGTCTGTGCAACCTGGTTTTTTGACCGGCCGGAATCTTTGCATTGGCAAGGCTGTAGCGGATTTGTAAATCCATTTTATCGGGATGTAAAAGTTCACGTAAAATCGAATCATCCCCGGCGGTAAATTCCAGGCAGTCTTTCGGATATTTGACAAGCATATTTATTGTCCCAGAAGAATTGAACTTTCTGTAAAGAATGTTCCCGCTACACAGGCGGTTAAAAAACAGGCTAAAGTCGCCGCCAGAAGTGCGCGAATCGCAACCGGCCCTATATTGCGGATTCTCTCAGGAGCAAGAGCGCAAAGTCCTCCGACGAAAATGGCCATTGATGCCAAATGAGCAAATCCGCATAGTGCGTATGTAGTAATCACCGCTGAGCGTTCGTACTGCAGTGTATTTTGCTCTAATACATTAGCTAAATCCTTGTAAGAGACAACCTCGGTGACAATCAAACGCTCACCGATAATTTTAGATACAACTTGCGCATCTGATGGTGGGATGCCCAGAATTATTGTGAATGGATAGAAAATATAGCCGCAAATCCCTTTTAACGACCATTGGCCCTCAAGTCCAATAAGTGGATTAATTTTTGCTCCCAGGGCCGACAGTATAAGGTCCACCAATGCGACCAGACCCAAAACAGCAATAAGCAGCGCTACAATCCCGACGATCATTTTAACACCGGAATTTGCTCCGTTAATTATCGCTTCGAAGAGACTATTTTCCTTTTCATAGAAGGGTCGAACCTGCATACCTAATGTTTCAGGTTTTTCACCTTCCGGGAAAATAATCTTCGACATTACGAGCGCCGCCGGTGCCGAGAGCAAAGATGCCGAGACGAGATGCCCGGCAATAGTAGGGAATACATTTTGAAGGCTCAGCACATATAATGCCAGAACACTTGAAGCAATTGTCGCCATACCTGTAGTCAGAATGGTGCAGATTTCAGAGTTAGTCATTCGGCCAAGATAAGGTTTGACTATAAGTGTGGATTCAATTCCGACGAAGATATTGCTTGCGGCGACCAGGGACTCGGCGCCGGATATTTTCATCAACTTTGTGAATATATAAGCGAAGGCCCGGATAATCCGGGTCATGATGCCGAAGTAGTATAAAATTGCGATAAGGGCCGAGAAGAAAATAATGGTTGGAAAGGCCTGAAAGGCCAGGATGGCCCCGATAGATTCCTCTCCTGAATCGTTGACTTGGCCAGGAGGCAGGGCCAATGGCCCGAAGACAAATTTTGTCCCGGCTGTTGCCGAATCCAGAACTTTTACTACGATATCATTTATGGCAAGAAAAACATTTTTCCCTGCCGGCACAACAAAAACGAACAGGGCGATCAATATCTGTAGCCCAACTCCCCAGCCGATTACCCTCCAGTTCATGTTCTTTCTGTCGGCCGAGAAAATCCAGGCAAAACCTAATAAAATAAATATCCCCGCGAAACTGACAAGATTATAGATATTCATATCACCTGCCCAATGTCCCCGGAACCAACACGGGACTATGCAAGTTGTATTATTTACTTTGCTTTTGCTGCCTAATCGGTACATTAAGCAAAATTTTCTGATACGTCAACTGTTTAGCTGCCCGGCAGGATTTAAATTGCCTAATTATTGTGGAAGATTATAATAACGACATAATGCTATTGATTTAATTGACCAATTCGAACTGTCATACCCGCGAAGGCGGGTATCCATTTATGGTATAGCAAGAGTGGATTCCTGCTTTCGCAGGAATGACAACATATGATAGGTTGTCGTTACATATTCACCTACGACAATACTTTATTATAAATTGGTCAGTTTGAGTAGTTAAGAGACATTTTGAATAAAAAGGGAATGTAGTTGATAGAGAAATTCTCAGGTAAGTTTATAGTTCTCGATGGGCCGGACGGCTGCGGGAAAAGTACACAGGCGGAATTGTTGGCAAAATGGTTTGATGAGCAGGGTGTTGCTACCGAGAAGTTCCGCGATCCCGGTGATACCGACATCGGCGAAAAGATACGGGAAATTTTGCTCAATCCAGAACATCTGTTAATGAGCACGCAGACGGAGGTTTTACTATATATGGCTGCCAGAGCACAGTTATGGATCGAAAAAATAGCGCCGGCGCTAAAGGAAAACCGATGTGTTGTCCTCGACAGGTGGCTTTCCAGCACGTGTGCGTATCAGGGCTGGGCAGGGGACTTCGGGATAAACAGGGTTATAAGAATCGCAGAAGACTGTCTTGAGAGAGTCTGGCCCGACCTGACGATTATTTTGGACGTGGATTTGAAAACTGCTGCATTGCGATTGAATCGACAGTTAGACAGGATGGAGGCAAAGGGCGATGGTTATCATAAGAAGGTTCGCGAGGGTTTTTTAAGGTTGGCCGAACAGCGTGAAGATGTTGTTGTTGTCGATGCCACCGGTGATATTGAAGCAGTTCATAAAGAGATTTTGACCTTAATCTCGGAGGAGAGTTTTTAATAGATGTCATTTCAGCAGATTTTTTGTCAGGATAAAGCGATCGATCTTTTGCAAAGGGCGTTTATTGCGGACAGGGCGGCACATGCATATATTTTTGCCGGACCCGAAGGAGTCGGCAAATTCAAAACAGCTCGCGAATGGGCCAGGCTTCTGCTTTGCCATGACCCTGTTATAGCAAATGATTTCGCCGAGAGCTGCGGTAAGTGCCGTTCATGTCAGGTATTCGAAGCGGATTCTCATCCGGACTTCAATTATATTTATAAAGAATTGCGCGAGTTTACCGAAAACGGCAAAGGTAAGGGCCCACCCGTCGATATGCCGATAGATGTTATTCGAGATTTCCTTATTGCAAAGGTGGCAATTCGGCCAAGCCTGTCGCAGAGAAAAGTCTTTATCATCAGCGAGGCAGAAAATTTGAATGATTCCTCGCAAAACAGTTTGTTAAAAGTTTTGGAGGAGCCGCCGTTATATTGCTGTATTGTGTTGCTTTGCACCCGGCTGGAAAAACTTCTTCCGACAACCAGGTCGAGGTCTCAGATAATCCGCTTCGGTCCCATAGACAAAGAAAAAATCGTTGAACGTCTTGTGCGGATGGGGCTCGACGATAAACGAGCACGATACTTCGCGCACTTAGCCGATGGAAGTCTTGGTACGGCGTGTCAGTGGGCCGGACTTGAGCTGGCCGATGCAAATCTTTATAAAACAAAGAAAGAGTTGATATGCTCGCTGGCTGATTATGAATTGGCAAAGAGCCTGGATTTAGCCGAAGAACTTTTGGATAAAAGCAAAAAAATCGCTGTTGTATGGTCAGATCTCGATAAGACCACCAGCAAAACAGATATAAGTCAAAGAGCGGCAAAAACTCTTGTCCGAATGGTAATATCGGTATTTCAGGATATTATGAAGCTGAATTTACAGCCGGTTGAGGACGCTGTGAACTTTGACCAGAAAGAGCAAATAAAAAAGATGGCCGGCCGATTCGATTTGGAACAATCTGCGGAGAAAATAGCCGATTGCTACCAAATGCTGCACTGGATAGAATCCAATGTTAATGAAAGGCTTGTTTTCGAACATCTATTGTTATCTCTGGCGGATTCTGATACAATGCATGTTTCGTGATAAAATGACTTGAAAAGGCATACATTCAGGATACTTTGAATGTCGAATATTCCAGACACAAAACAAAAACAGGCAAAAAATAAAAAATATATGTTGGTACGTTACGGCCGAATGAACGCCATGGCTTTCTTCGAGCACCATGAAGCCGAAATACCGAAAGTTCTCACTCGCGTTGTGATAAAAACCGAAAGAGGTCTCGAATTAGGCTATATAGTCGGGCAGCTAAGCTCATACCGGGGTGGTCACTTTAAATTGAGGCAGGAGCAGGTAAAAGAATACTTCGACAACAGCGAAATCGATTATAGCCCCGCCAATATTGGTAAGTTTATTCGATATGCGACCCACGATGATATAAGCGAGGAACGACATCTGCGAAAAATCGTGCAGGAAGAAATCGATTGTTGCAGGCGTATCATCAAAGAATTAGAACTGCCGATGAAAATCGTCGATGCAGAACATGTTTTTGGCGGCGAACGCATTATATTCTACTTTATGTCCGATGGGCGAGTGGATTTTCGTGAGCTTGTTAAAAAAATCGCCCAGGAATATCAAACACGAATCGAGATGCGTCAAATCGGTTCACGCGATGAGGCCAAGCTGCTCGGTGATGTGGAATGTTGCGGACAACAGTGCTGCTGCCAAAGATTCCTCAAGCTTCTCAAGCCGGTTAATATGCGGATGGCCAAAATGCAGAAGGCGACGCTCGACCCTGCCAAGATTTCCGGGTATTGCGGTAGATTGAAGTGCTGTTTGCGATATGAAGACCAGACTTACAGTGATTTGAAAAAACGTCTGCCGAGAAAGAACTCAAATGTAAAGACGGGAAAAGGCATGGGAAGGGTTGTAGATACCCAGATATTGACTCAACTGGTAATGGTTGAATACGAAAACGGAGACAGAGAGGCTGTTGGTGTGGATGAGCTTGAGGTTATCGGTGCATCTTCTATAAAGCGTGAAAAACAGGGAGATAATAAAAAGAACATAGACAAGAAGGACGACGAGCCAAACATTAAGGATGATAAGCAAGACATTAGGGATGATGAGCAAGACATTAGGGATGATGAGCAAGACATTAGGGATTATGAGCAAGACATTAAGGACGATGAGCCAAACATTAGGGATGATGAGAACAAATAATCTTCAGGGAAGAAATATGCCTCGTAAAATTGTTGTAACCGCAGCCTTACCTTATGCAAACGGTCCCATACACATCGGTCACCTTGTGGAATATCTCCAGACTGATATCTGGGTACGCTTCCAGAAACTCTGTTGTAATCAGTGCTTCTACTTTTGTGCCGATGACACTCACGGCACCCCCGTGATGATAAGCGCCAGAGCGGCCGGTATAGATCCGGAAGAGTTAATTAATAAAGTGCATAAAGAACATAAAGCGGATTTCGACAGCTTTCATATAGAATTTGATAATTATTATACCACTCACTCACCGGAAAATAAGTTGTTCAGTGAGCTTGTTTTCAAACGTTTGAACGAAGCCGGTTCTATCGTCAAGCGAGATGTAGAGCAGGCCTATTGCGACAACTGTAAGATGTCACTTCCGGACAGATTTATTCGCGGCACCTGTCCGCGATGCAAGGCCGAGCATCAGTATGGCGATTCCTGTGAGGTTTGCAGCTCGACATATCGGCCTTCTGAGCTGATAAATCCTTATTGTGCAACCTGCCGGACCACGCCTGTCTTAAAAACATCTGAACATTATTTCTTCAAGCTCGCCGATTATGAAAAACCCCTTAGAGATTTGATTGCCGGCGGATATACGCAGCAATCCGTTGCCAATAAGCTCGATGAATGGTTTAAGTCGGGATTGAAAGACTGGGACATATCTCGTGACGGGCCGTATTTTGGATTCAAAATACCCGGCGAAGAGAACAAGTTTTTTTATGTCTGGCTTGATGCGCCTATCGGATATATGGCGTCGGTGAAGAACTACTGCGATGCGAATGGACTTGATTTTGAAAAACTCTGGCCGCTAAATCAAGATACAGGGGCCGACGACGGTAATGAATACGAGCTGTATCATTTCATCGGCAAAGATATTATGTATTTTCATGCGCTTTTCTGGCCTGCTATGCTGATCGGCTCGAAAATCAAGACGGCGGACAAACTTTTCGTCCACGGCTTTCTGACCGTGAACGGCGAGAAGATGAGCAAGTCACGCGGCACTTTTATCAGGGCCAGTACATATATAAAACACCTGGAGCCGGAATACCTGCG
>CAZMZR010000096.1:3050-11881 GCA_964570855.1 uncultured Pirellulales bacterium | reverse complement strand
GCAACGGACTGAAAATCCGTGTGTCGGCGGTTCAAATCCGCCCCTGCCCATTTTTTATTGCCGTAATATCTGCTCTATTCTGTTTTTATCTTGTCCGTTTCATTAATTTCAACCAAACATACATACCTGCAACAATTATCCGAAAACGACGCCATTAAAATCCTTTGTTTGATAATGTCGGTTCCGGCTCGGTCTATTGTTCCTAAAAAGACATAAAGAACACCTTATTTTTCAAACCTCTCGCAGTTTAATATATACCATAATTACCTATCTTACTATTACATGATTTCCGTGCAACTCCATTTAAGAAATACTTGTATATGGCAGAATAGAAGATATATAATTATTAACCACTAAATAAAAATTTATTTAGGAGATATCTATGGAGGAATCCTATCGTAACTGAACAGATTTATTAGAAAAAATTAAGGAGAAAATATCATGGACGCTTTTTTAACCAAAATTTATGAGTACCTGGCAACTTACTGGCTACAAGTTTTAGGCGCCATCATAATCCTCGTCGTTGGACGATGGCTGGCAAAAGTAATTTCGAATCTGGTCGCCAAAGCGATGACGAAAGCGAAAGTAGAATCCACACTGACCAGCTTTGTCCAACATCTGTGCCAAATCACACTGCTGGTGTTTGTTGTCATTGCCGCGCTACAAAAATTGGGAGTGCCCGTGGGCAATTTTGTCGTTGTTATTGGTGCTGCCGGTTTAGCGATCGGATTTGCCCTACAGGGCTCTTTATCCAATTTCGCAGCAGGAATTATGCTGATTATTTTCAAGCCTTTTAAGGTCGGTGACTTTGTGGAATTAGCCGGCAAGATGGGGACCGTCAAAGAAATTCAGATTTTCAATACGGTTCTAAATTCGCCTGACAATGTAAGGGTCATTATACCCAACGGCCAGGTCACCGGCGGCAATATCATGAATTTTACGGTCAACGGCACCAGGCGTATTGATTTGGTTATAGGCGTTTCTTATGATGACAATTTGAAGAAGACACGGGAAGTTATCGATGGAGTTCTTGCCGGTGACAAGAGAATTCTAAAAGATCCTGCATATACGATAGCGGTTTCAGAGCTTGCCGACAGCAGTATAAACTTCGTCGTACGCCCCTGGGTCAACGCCACCGACTACTGGTCTGTTCGTTTCGATTTAATCGAAGGAATTAAGCTTGCCCTTGATAAAAACGACATTACAATACCTTACCCGCAGCATGATGTACACATGAAAAGTGAAGTTGCATAAAGGAAAATAACAAAATATGCCGTTATCTGTTATACGGCATATGTAATACCGAATATTTTCACGGATTAAATTGAAAGGAGTTTACAATGCGCTCTCGAATATCGATTTTATTTGTGACTCTGATGCTTTTAGCTCAGCTAAGTTACGCAGACGAAGTCCATTTCAAGAACGGAGACCGTCTGACCGGTAAAATTGTTCGCCTCGTTGACGGTAAATTAGTCATGAAATCAGATGTTGCCGGTGAAGTGACAGCGGAACTATCGGATATCCAGACCCTCAGCAGCGACGAACCGATCGCGGTCAATCTAAAAGACGGCACGGGTTTCGAGCAAAAATTATCAAGCTCCAAAGCAGGACGTTTTTCCATAGAAGGCAGCGAATCGATCAAGGCCCAGGAATTCGCCGTTGACGATATTGTCTCGATAAATCCTCCGATCCCAAAGTGGACGGGAAGTCTGTCTGCAGGAATTACCTCCACACACGGCAACACAAAAACCGAGAACATTACCGGTAGTGCCAACATTAAAAAACGGACAGAAAAAGATCGGACCACCTTGAGTGCGGACTATGCAAAGTCAAAGCAGGAAGATCAAACTACCGGCAACGATGAGACTATAGAAGACTGGTGGCGGGCCAGAGCTAAATATGACTATTTCTTCACGAAGAAGATGTATGGTTATATGGACGGTCGATATGAAAAGGATGCCGTCGCCGAACTGGATCGACGTGTCACAGTTGGCCTCGGTGCCGGTTATCAATGGATAGAATCGGCAGACATGAACTTTTCAACCGAGCTTGGTCTGGCGTCTCTTTATGAAAAATACGATAACCAGACCGACAGCAACAGTGAAATATCGGCCCAGCTCGGATACAACTTCGACAAGAAGCTCCGGAAGAATCTTTCATTCATACATGAACTGACATACTATCCGGCCCTTGGAAAATTTTCGGATTACTATCTTACAACGACCGCTGAACTTCGCGCCGCTCTTAATACAGCGATGTTCTTGAATCTCAAAGCAATCCTCGATTACGATGCCACACCGGCCACCGGCTCTCACAAAACCGATGTAAAGTACTTTCTGGGCTTCGGATACAGTTTCTAAGAGCGAAAGAGTTAGCAAACACGATTTTTATAAATGATATATCATTTTGCCGGCTCGGTTACTGGTTGCTTAATGGTAGTTGTTTATAGAACATGATTTTGGAGATTTTAAAGATGAAAAAGCCGTTAAGAATCCTGCAGTATTGTCTTGCAGCAATTTTAGCCATAATTGTTGTAGCACTGATAGCCGTCGGCCTTTTTGCTGACAGCGTGCTGAAAGCGGCTATCGAATCGGCGGGGACAAAAGCCCTGAATGTGGGAGTAAGTGTAAACAAGGTCGATCTTTCCATCCTGCGCGGCAGACTCGGCTTAGAGAACCTCATGATAAACAATCCTCCCGGTTACAAACATGAAAAACTTCTCGAATTAAGCCGGGCCGAAATCACGGTTAATACAAGATCTCTCCTGAGCGACACCGTCAAGATCAAAGATATAAAACTGGACGGAGTTAAAGTAGTCCTCGAGCAAAGAGGCATCTCCGGCAACAATCTGCAGGATATAATCAAAGAGCTCCCGAAAAAAGACGATGAACCGTCGGAACCAACCGGAAAGAAACTGCACATAAACAGTCTTGAAATCACCAATACAGAGGTAAATGTAAAATTACTGCCCGTGCCCGGCAAAGTGGATACAATTCCACTGAAACTCGACACTATCAAATTAACCGATCTTGGAAACGACAATGACCTCGACGCCGTTGCTCTAACACGCACCATCCTGCTGGCCATAGCAGGAGGGATTGCAAAACAGGGCGCCGACATATTGCCAACCGAGATGTTAGGCTCTCTCGTATCCGAACTCAAAAACGTCCGTGTGTTACCGGGTGTTATGTTGGACACAGGCTCGAAGATACTGGATACCGGAACGGACATCGGCAAAAAGGCAACAGGAGCCGTGGAAGACGCCGGCAAGGGTATTACAGATGGTTTAAAAGGCATAATAAAACCGAAAGAAAAAGAAGAGTAGAAAGAGCATTGAATGTTCTTGCTATCCGTCCTGAATTTTATATACTATTTGCCGCGATAATTAGACACCAGCAAAATTTTTTGGTGTCCATGAAGTTTTTAATTGAAGTCAATATTTAAGGTTCCCGTTCAACTGTGATATGCCAATGAAAGACTGGAAGAAAAAAATCGAAAATAAAACAGTCCGGATCGGAATTCTCGGTCTCGGATACGTCGGCCTGCCGCTCGCTCGTGAATTTGCAAACGCCGGAGTCAAAGTTGTCGGCTTCGACATCGACGAACGAAAGGTAAAAGTTCTTAATGCAGGCAAAAGCATAATCAAGAACGTACCCGACTCCGAAGTTAAAAATATTGTTGCGGCGGGGAAGTTTACAGCCACAAACAATATGTCACGCATGAAAAACATCGATGCCCTGCTCATTTGTGTACCTACGCCTTTGACCGAAAACCGCGAACCCGATATGAGGTATATAATAGAATCCTGCCGGACTATCGCAAAGTACCTCCGGCCGAACCAGCTCGTAACGCTCGAAAGTACCACCTACCCGGGAACAACAAGGGAGCTGATGGTGCCGATTCTGGAAACAAGCGGTTTGAAAGCCGGCAAAGATTTTTACCTGGCTTATTCTCCCGAACGCGAGGACCCCGGCAATAAGCATTTCACCACACGCTCCATTCCCAAAGTTATCGGCGGCTTGACAAGCAAGTGTCGTGAAATAGCACAAATGGTATATGAACTGGCGATAGAGACTGTCATTCCGGTTTCCTCCGTCGAGGCGGCCGAGGCGACAAAAATCCTTGAAAACGTTTATCGCTGTATCAACATTGCAATGGTCAATGAACTGAAGATGGTCTTCGACCGTATGGGAATCGATGTCTGGGAGGTCATTCGTGCCGCCGCTACGAAGCCGTTCGGTTTCAGTCCTTTCTATCCCGGCCCCGGTCTTGGCGGGCACTGTATCCCGATCGATCCTTTTTACCTGACATGGAAGGCACGCCAGTACGACATGCCGACGCGCTTTATCGAACTGGCCGGAGAAATTAATACCGACATGCCGCATTATGTCATAGCTCGAACAATGGACGCACTCAATGACCGCAGGAAAAGTCTTAACGGCTCAAAGGTTCTTATTCTTGGTCTTGCATACAAGCCCGACATCGACGACGTTCGGGAATCGCCGTCACTTGAACTGATTGAACTGCTGCGTGCCAAAGGTGCAAAAGTAGATTACAACGACCCGCACATCCCGGCGACACATAAGCAGAGAAAATACAACTTACAGATGAAAAGTAAACCGCTTTCGGCCGCCATGTTGAAACAATACGATGCGGTTGTGATATCGACAAATCACAGTGACTACGATTACGCCTGGATTGTAAAACATTCCAATCTCGTCATTGACACTCGCAACGCTACTGCATCCGTAAAAAAAGGCAGAAACAAGATCGTCAAAGCCTAAAGAAAATTTTCGATAGTCCTGCACTTAAGCTATGTTCCATACATTTATTTTCTTCAAATAAGCCCAATTTGGCAGTAAAAAAGGGCTTGGCCAGAGGAAAATACGTAGTTCCCACAAGTAACAACCCCACCAAGCAGCGAGTATTATGTGTGATTATGAGTGAAAAACTTAAAATATTAAAGCAAAGACAATTTCAAATGTTATCTAAAAAAGCGAATTTTTTTAAATATATAGGATAATTTTTATTAACGAATTTCTATATTCTGCGTCTAAATATATATAGAAGCAGTATCAGATAGCTGGAGTGAACATATATCTTTATGGAAGCCATATACGACTAACCGCTTTTATATTCAGCGATTGTTGAAATCTCAGAAAGGAAGCAAATCTCGAATTGACATTATGAATCGGCTATTCTCAGGATTATTTCTCAAAACGGTTCATCGAATACAAGATAAATGCTTGAAGTCTGTAACCTTTTCTTATATACTACTTTAAAGGAATTACGTGAGTAACTTACATAAGTAGGAGGGTAAGTGTATGATGTTTTGTCAGTTTCGGTTTGCAACTTTGGCTTGTTGGGCGACCATCGCCGCTTTTATCCTTGGTCTTCTTGGTGCGTGCAGTTCTGATCGCTATAAAGCCGAGACGGATGAAGAAGTCTATCGAATTATCGATAGTAAATGGCAGGAGAGCTTCGGCTCAAAAACTAATTACATCATCGGCGACTGCAATACTGTTTCTTCTCCAAACGATATTCATTTTGAAATAGCCGTGCCTACATCAGGTATTATCAAACTTACACAGGCAGTTACTATCGCGACCGCGTATAATCGGGACTACCAAAGGCAGAAAGAGGAGCTTTACTTACCGGCACTTGACGTAACGCTGGCTCGCCATCAGTTCGCACGACAATGGTTTGGTACTATTGATGCCGGCTATATCAGAAATAACGACGATGAAAGTGTCAGCTCAGATGCTGGATTGGGCTTTAACCAACTGCTGGCTGATGGCGCGCAGATCAGCACAAGTATCGCGATCGACTGGGCGCGTTTTCTGACCGGTGATCCGCGGACCTCTTTGGGATCTGTGCTCGGTGCCAGCGTGACTCAACCGCTTCTGCGCGGCAGAGGACGCAGAATTGTTCAAGAGAATCTAACACAGGCTGAGCGAGATGTATTATATCAGATACGCTCATTCAACCGCTATCGCAAAACGTTTGTTGTCTCGATTGTAGCTGCCTATTATCGTGTTCTGCAACGAAGAGATGTAGTCACCAATGCCGAGAACAATTATAACAGCAGAGTTGAGTCGAGGAAACGTCTGGAAATGGAGGCGGAAGCCGGTCGCAAGAATCCTTTTGAGGTGGACCAGGCAAAACAGAGCGAACTCAGGGCCAGAGACAGCTACGTACAGGCCATGGAAAGATACGAACAGCAGCTCGATGAATTCAAGATTATGCTGTCTCTACCAATCCATGCTGATATCGAGCTGGATCAGAATGAATTAAAGGCTTTAGAAAAAATCGGTGTATCCGAACCTTCTTATTTACTGGATGATGTTGTTGAAACGGCGTTGGCTCAACGCTTGGATTTAGCCAACCGCAAAGACGCAATTGACGATTCCATGCGCAAAGTTATGATAGCTGCCGACGGTCTCGGCACGGAACTCAATCTGACCGGTAGTGCCTACGTTCCTTCGACAGAAAAAACCAAATTCGATAGATTGCAATTCCATCAGGGCGATTACGAACTATTTCTTGAAGCGGATTTACCTTTAGACCGTAAAGCAGAACGCAATGCATATCGTAAAACCCTGATCACATTGGAGCAACAAAAACGGACATATCAAAATGATGCCGATGGCGTTGAACTGGAAGTCCGCCAGGCCTATCGTCAACTGCGTACGGCTGCAGAACGATACGAAACTCAAAGAAACAGTTTAGAGCTGGCCAATACACGAGTGGAGAGTACAACATTTTTATTGCAAGCAGGCAGAGTGACGACTCGAGATTTGCTGGAGTCCCAGGACGCCTTACTGGCAGCGCAGAACGACTTAACTGCTGCGTTAGTGGATCATGCCATCGCAAAACTGAGTTTTTTTCGTGATATAGGCGTTTTACAGGTCAAGCCTGATGGAATGTGGGAGCAAAAAAACCTTAAAAGTCAATTTGACAATCATAATGTATCGGCTACATCCGGGGTGACATGGGATCAATTGAGTCCTTTGCGACAATACGATTCTTATGGTTTCAAGGAAAGCAAAATAGTATTGTCTTATCATAAATAATAGCCAATTAAAGAATATTAACAGATGTAATTTTAGGCAAGAACATGATAAAAGAAAAGAATATAAGAAAAGATGGCAAAAAAATTGGCGGTCGATCGGATTCGAATGCTAAACGACATTTTATGATTTTTCTTTTCATTGCCGTTATAGTCACTGTCGGCGCCTTTGGATTTTTGCACTTTAAGAAAAGCAGCTCGGGCAGTATAAACACAAAGACCGGATTATTTACGGCCAAGCGCGGCGACCTGACAATCAGCGTGACGGAAAGTGGTGACATCAAGGCAGTCAAATCGGAAATTATTAAGTCTGAAGTTGAAATGCGGACGACCATTGTCAACATCATCCCTGAAGGGACGATCATCACTGCCGAAGATGTCAATAATGGCAAGGTCCTGGTAGAATTGGATTCGTCGGAGATGACCGAGCAGTTGCCTCAAAGGGAAATTGAATTTGCCGCCGCTGAGGCAAGTTATGCCGAGGCAAAAGAAGCCTATGATATCCAGGTCAAACAAAACGAAAGTGATATTACCGCCGCTGAACTGAAGGTCAAGTTTTCCCTCATGGACCTTCAAAAATATCTCGGCGAAATAGCTGCACAAAAAGTCGTTTGGAAAGCGAACCATGATCCGAATTCAAGTATTGACATGGTTTCTCTACTCCAGGAAATTCAGGACCCCAATTCAGGATGCGAGGCATCCCAGAAGCTGCGAGAACTCACCGGTAATATAACCCTGGCCGAAGAGAACCTGGAAAAAGCAACTTATACATTATCGTGGACCGAAAAGCTTTTCGAAAGAGAATATGTAGCAGAAACCGAACTGAGAGAACATCGACTGCAGAAGACACGGCTTGTAATCGAAAAGGAAAAAGCTGGGATTGCCTTGAAGCTCTTTAAGCTTTATGAGTTTCCAAAGCAGGTCGAACAGCTCCTAAGCGATTATAATGAAGCCGGACTGGAATTGGAGAGAACCAGAGCCCGGGCTCGTTCTCAGCTTGCCCAGGCCAAGGCGAAACTTGCCAGTGCAGAAGCAGCCCTTGGATTGCGTAAGGAACGCCTGGAAAAGGTGAAAAAACAACTTGCTGCCTGTACGATTAAGGCTCCTTCACCGGGCCAAGTCGTATATTGGTCCAGTACACAAAGATGGGTGAGAGTAAAAATTGAGCAGGGAGCGGAGATACCCCGAGGTTATAGGATTATAGACATACCGGATACTTCTAAAATGAAGGTCGAGATCAAAGTTCACGAAACATGGATTGATAAGATTGAGCCGAATCAACCGGCCAAAATAACCATTGCTGCATTTCCGGATAAAGTCTTTACCGGCAAAGTGCTGAAAAAAGCACCATTAGCAGACCAAAAGGGTTCTTGGGAGCCGGACGTCAAAGTTTACACGACCGAAGTGAGCATTGATGGAACGCATGACTTTATCAAGACAGGTATGACAGGGAAGGTTGAAGTGACTATTGACGATCTAAATGATGTTCTCTATGTACCGATTCAATCGGTCGTCTCGACGGAAGAAAAGACTATATGCTATGTATCGACAAATAAAAAGTTAGAGGAGCGTGAAGTTGTGACAGGATTGTTTGACGACGACTTTGTTGAGATAAAAAGTGGTTTGAATGAGGGCGAGAAGGTCTTGCTGAATCCGCCACGCTGGGCTGTCCCGGAGCCGGCTAAAGAACAGACGGAAACTAAGCCGGAGCCGGCTAAAGAACAGGCGGAAACTAAGCCAGAGCCGGCTAAAGAACAGACGG
>CAZMZR010000096.1:0-2950 GCA_964570855.1 uncultured Pirellulales bacterium | reverse complement strand
GGCTAAAGAACAGACGGAAACTAAGCCAGAGCCGTCGAAATAACAGGCGGAGACGGCTACGTTGGTTGACAAGCCGCTCAGCAATTCTGATTAGGAAAGCGGTTCTGAAATTATGAACATTCTTGATAATTTGTTGAAGCGGGCCAGAACGTTGATTTTTGGAACAAAATAATGTTCGTCTTACCGAAAAGCTCAAAAGGCCCCCAAGTTTTGTTAATGGGCGTACGTAATGGCAGGCGAATAATAACAAGCACGAGTCACTCTCACAATGCGTTGGTATAGTATTCGAAGGACAATTAAATTAGGGCTAAAGAGCCTTTGGCTTCACCGGCTACGGTCGGCGCTGACGATGCTCGGTATCATATTTGGGGTTTGTTCGGTGATTGCTATGCTGGCAATCGGCGAAGGAGCCAGCCAGGCGGCGCAGGAAATCATTGCGCAACTCGGGAGCACAAATTTAATTATTGAAACGGTTGAGCCTCCTAAGGGGCGGGCCGATACGGAGGAGCAGGTCGTGAATCTCTACGGCCTGACTTATCGAGATGCTGAATCAATTCGTAACACAATCAATGATGTTGAAGTGATCGTACCAATACGCGAGATAGACTACGAAGCGCGATATCTCAGTCGTAAGGCGACTGTAAAAATCGTGGGGACGATCCCGTGGTACACACAAACATCGCCCCTTCATATAATTCGTGGACGGTTCTTGAGTAGTATTGACCTCAATATGCAACGGAATATGTGTGTTGTTGATGAGCAGGTCGTCGGAAGTCTCTTTGGATTTGATTATCCCATCGGCAAAGATATTCGAATACGGGATACTTATTATCGTGTTGTCGGTGTGGTGGGGGCGGCACCTCTGATGAATGAGAGCGGTAACTTTGAGGATATCACGCGGATGGCCACGGATTCGGACAGCGAGGCAATAGGTAATGTCTATATGCCTATCACAACCGCCAAATCCCGGTTCACCGAGTTGGAATGGAGCTCGAGTGGAGGCACTGATACGGCTCAAAAAGTCGAGCTGCAAAAAGTCACTGTGAAGGTTCCCTCCATTGATCAAGTCCTGCCAATGCGCGATGTGATCGATACACTCCTGAGGCGACTCCATGAAGATAAGAAGGACTACCGTATCGTTGTTCCACTGGAGCTGTTGCGCCAGGCGAAACGGACCCAGCGAATTTTCAGTATTGTCCTCGGCTCAATTGCGACAATCTCACTTATTGTCGGCGGCATCGGAATTATGAACATTATGCTGGCCACCGTCAGCGAGCGAACGCGTGAGATCGGCATTCGCCGTGCGCTCGGTGCCAAGAAACGCGATATTATCGTTCAATTCCTCTCAGAAACTCTGATCTTGACATTATCCGGGGGTCTCCTGGGGATAGTCTTAGGTTCCCTTCTGCCGATGTTAGTTACCCATTTCGGTCGGATGCCCACTATCATTACTGGAAGCTCGCTGCTATTGGCCTTTGGAATCAGCGGAGCAGTAGGGATAATCTTTGGTATGTTTCCGGCCTACCGAGCCGCCAATATGGACCCAATTGAGTCGCTACGACATGAATAGGTACTTATCTTGGGAATTTTTAGGGCAAGCCCCCCGTTAGTCTTCGCTGTAAGTTACGAAAATTTATAAACATAGCAGATTTTCAAAAAAATCATCATGATGATAATGTTGAACATGATTCTCACGAAATGGCTACAATTTATCTACAGTGACACATTCCTACAAGGGTAAAATCCAATCGATCCAAAGGATTCTTCATTTAGGATCCAACGTGGTCTTCCCGGTCAGCTTCTTTAATATCTCACTGGCCACAGGCGGACAGCCGGGCACAAAAAAATCGCCCTTCCTGCAACCGGCCGTACAATTCCCGATGCAGAGTGTCTTCTCCGGCAGCTCCTTATGTCCCTTGCCGATAGCAATTTCCAAAGAATCACGGTCCGGTAAATAATCAAAAATCCGGTCCGCATATTCTTTGAGAAACAACAGCAGCGTGGACTGACACGCGCTGCACGAATTGTTGTCCCTGACGGTAATATTCGGAAATTCGATGGACAGATTCTGAGGCGGCCTGGCAAAGTTGCTGATCCAGTCCCGCCAGCACTCAGGTGTGATTTCTATTTTATCCAGATCAATCACACCCAATCCACGCTCGGCGCCAATGAGCAGGTGAGGGACATCCTCGGCACGAGTACCCATTAAACGGCAGGCCACCGCATCCGCCGCAAATCCATCGGTACCGACGACCACGCAGTCCAGGGTCTTAGGCTCTCCGGCACTGGGTCCTAATCCTTCCATACCGACCGTGCCGTCGATAATCGCCAGATGCGGACGCAATACCGAGGCCATATCTGCGATAGCTACATCGATCGGCTTGACGTCACTGCCCCGGATGGGTGCGAGCATGTGCAGTTGCACTTTGCTTCGCCGCCACAAGCAGCCTTTCATGTTCTTGATCGATAAGGTTACCGCCGTATGCATATGCATTTTCATCACGGGTATGGACACAATCAAGTCGAATTCCAAGACCTCCGGACAGACCTTTAACTGATACAATACGCGACCGTCGGGTATGTCCATTTCAACATACGGACGCCGGTCCATATCGATAAGCGGGCAGTCCCGTTTAGTCGCTTCGGCCGCTATGCCCGTGGCGTCAAAGGCCTCCATAGTCTTTACACCGGTAATCGGGCTCTCTCCAATGGCCACCTCTGCCCCGGCCCGGCGAAATGCATCTATAGCCGCTGCAACAACTTCCGCATGGGTAGTGATACCCTCTCCCGAATGTGCTATTCGTCCGGCGTTGGGCTTGAGTAACACACGCTTGCCACGAACAACCTGTAAAGGAACAGATTTTAAGGCTGTTAGTGTGTTCTGATATGGGCCGTTACCGTGTGCCACAACGACCTGACTTCGGGCTTGCGTATTAAAAAAAGGATTATC
>CAZMZR010000095.1:0-11903 GCA_964570855.1 uncultured Pirellulales bacterium | reverse complement strand
ACCAATAAGCCAGATAAAGAAAAAACATCAGCTTTTTCAACAGCCCCACAGCCACGAATGGCGGGATGTTAAGGGATTCGCGCGTAGAAAACCTCCGCCTCGACAAGAGGCCGCGTATGAATTCGAAGTTGCTGCTCTTGCCGCAAAAAGTGAACAAGAACTACCTTTATAAGTAATTTCGTCAATCAGAGTATGAAACCTCCAATAATTGCGAAAAATGACATATATACGGCTTAAAGTCCCGCCATTCGGGACAGCCTATAAAATTCTGCGTGTGGACAGAAAATGGAAGACGGATGAGCATCAAGAATCGAGAATCAAGATGCATTATGAAATCTTATTCATTATATCATCGGGGATATCGAAGTTCGCATAAGCGTTCTGGACGTCGTCGTGGTCGTCGAAAGCTTCCATGAGCGAGATAATTCTTCCGGCCGTATGCTCATTGCTGATATCGATAGTGGTCTGCGGCACCATTGAAATCTCGGCGACCTCGGTGGCAATTTCCTTATCCTGCAGGGCCTTTTTCAACTCTTCATAAGCGCCCGGCTCGCAGGTTATCTCGTAAACGTCACCCATAGTCTGCATATCGCTTGCACCGGCTCCGAGTGCAATTTCCAAAAGCTGCTCCTCATCTACGCTGGCGGTATTTACGGTAATAAGTCCCTTCTGACTGAACATCCAGTTAACGCATCCACTTGTCCCGAGCGAGCCGCCGTGCTTCTCGAATAGTTTCTTAATTTCCGGCCCCGTCCGATTACGGTTGTCCGTCAGTGCCTCGACCATTACGGCAACGCCGCTTGGGCCGTAACCTTCGTACAGCACTTCCTCGAAGCTGATACCTGCAAGATCACCCGTTCCTTTTTTGATTGCTTTTTCGATTGTATCTTTTGGCATATTGGCGGCTTTGGCCTTATCGATTGCATAACGCAGAGACAGATTCGCAGATGGGTCACCGCCGCCGTTTTTGGCCGCCACGATTATCATCCGAGCGACCTTGCTCCATGTTTTGCCGCGTTTGGCATCGTTGGCCGCCTTTTTATGCTTTATTCCGGCCCAGTGTGAATGACCTGACATATATGCTCCTAATCAATATTGGAATAATAAATTAACCAGCAGATATTATATCTTATTTTCCTTCGATAAGGAATTAATTTTCATATAGTCCTCTTAAAAAGGAACCGGCATTCTACAAATATTGCTTTCCTGCTCAAAAAACGAACCTGCCGCCGGGTCACTATTTTTTTATTAGTTTATATGGTATCTGGTATATGTTACAGAACTCGATGGGGCCTCCTTCACTCTGCAGACAGATCCATCCGGAGGTATCCGAAACGCCGGTTCCCTCGTTCTGCAGCACACCGTTGACGTAACAACGAATCGTATCGCCTTCGCAGTAAATATCGTAAGTGTTCCATTGGCCGGCGGGCTTCTCGCTGCTCTTTTCTTTCTTGAGTATTATCGTGAATTGCCGGTCGGGATTTTTCTGATTCTTCCCGTCAATAACCATATCCGTACCGTTTATCAGCACGATATCCCCCGCGTTGTCCGCCTGTAACTGGCATTCGATGGACCGCGGCCAGATTATATCCGGCCCGCTTGCGTGCAGCATTACGCCGCTGTTGGTCGGAGTGCCCGGCCAGCGCCATTCCAGGTGCAGATAGTAATTCTCGTATTTGGCTTCGGTCCGCATATACCCGTTAGACTTTCCCGTGCAGTAGATGACGCCGTTTCTGACGGACCAGATGTCATTTACGTCGATGCCTTTATCGGGTATAAAAAGTTTCCAGCCGGTGAAATCTTTGCCGTTCCAGAGTATTATCTTCTCCTCGGCCGCCGAAGGGCCGAAAAGCTCCCGGCAACCGGTAAACATCGTTAATAAAACCAAAGTAATGCCCAAAATTAATAATCTGCCTGTTAATCCCTTCATGTTTTTATCTCCTTTATTCGGTTGCCGATAATAAATTTATCCTGTAATATGTATCCAAAACCTTATATGCAAAGCCTGCGATTTCTATAAAATCTATATTATTTGTGCAAATGAAGCAATAGATATACTCTCGAAAACCGGATACAAAAGAGAAATTTGGCTTGACAAAGTGCTTTAATTTCACTATTAAAGCATTTTTTAACGATTTTATCTAAAGAAGGCAGATTGCTGCTTAGCCGCACTGGGATCGGAATTTCAGACGCAGGCTTTGTTTGAAACATAGAGTTAGTGGAGTATTTTAGAATGTTACCGGTAAAGAAAACCAGCAAGACCAGGACCCGTTCACGTCGGAGCCATCATCGGCTCAAGGCGACGAATTATTCGGTCTGCAAGAAATGCGACCAGGCCAAGCTGCCTCACGCGGCGTGCAACAATTGTGGTTACGTTAATCCGAAAATCACGTTGAAACTCGGCAAGGAGACCGAATAAGGGCGGCTGAAATATGCGAATTGCAATCGATGCAATGGGAGGCGACAATGCACCGGAAGAAATTATCAACGGTGCGATCGAATCGATGGAGCTGCTTGCCGGGGACGATGAGCTTATACTCGTCGGCCCCGAAGAGGTAATCAAGGCACAATTACCTTCATCCAAACCCAAAAAAGGCAAGATTACCATAGTCCATGCGCCGGACGTCATCGCAATGGGCGAGGTACCCATTGAAAGCCTTCGTAAGAAACCGAAAAGTTCAATCGCCGTTATCGCCAAATTAGCAAAAAGAGACCAGGCCGATGCAGTCATCTCGGCGGGCAATACCGGGGCCTGCGTTGCGGCCTTCCAGATGAGAATCAGGAACCTGCCCGGCGTCAACCGGCCCGGAATAGCGGTGGTATTCCCCACACCCGGAGGACCGGTGACAATATGCGATGTGGGTGCGAATATCGCCTGCAAGCCGATACACCTTTATCAGTATGGGGCGATGGCACGAGTATATTCGAAGCACCTGCTCAAAATAGAAAATCCGCGAGTCGGGATTATGAGCATCGGCTCCGAAGAAGCCAAGGGCAACGAGATTGTTAAAAAGGCCCGCGAGCTTTACAAATCCGATCCCAAAATGAACTTCATCGGCAATATCGAAGGAAGGGACATCTTCGGCGGTGTCTGCGACGTCGCCGTTTGCGAAGGTTTCGTCGGCAACGTAATTTTGAAACTGACCGAAGGCCTCGTCGATGGCCTGTTCAAAGCGATCAAGCACGAGCTTATGGAAGAAAAGCTCAGGCTGGCCATGAAGTTCAAGCCGGTGATGATGAGAATCTACAACAAGTACGACTATAACGAATACGGCGGAGCACTCCTGCTTGGAATCAACGGCACGGCGGTGATCTGTCACGGCTCGAGCCAGAGCAGAACAATAAAAAACGCAATCATTGCTTCGAAAAGATTTTATACGGAAAAAATAAACGACAAGATTATCGATTATCTTTCGAGGAGTCCGCTTTGCACCTCGTTGCAAAATGCGAATCCTCGTGTACTTACATAAGGACCACGGATGAATAACCCAGCTAACGGTCACCTTCCTGCTTACCGAGCAGTCATTACCGGTCACGGCTCTTTCGCGCCGGCCAAATTACTCACGAACGACGACCTCGCAAAGATGGTGGATACCACGGACAAATGGATAACGACCCGGACCGGTATCAAGGTCAGACATATCACCACGGACAAAGAAAGCACGGCACTTCTTTCAACGCAGGCGGCCAAAAGAGCGCTGGAAGTGGCGAATCTCGACCCGGCGGACCTCGAACTGATCATCGTGGCGACGATTACGCCGGAGATGGTTTTCCCTTCGACCGCCAGCTTCGTACAGCGTGCGCTCAAAGCAAGAAAGGCATGGGTCTTCGATCTGGCCGCCGCATGCAGCGGTTTCGTGTATAGCCTGTCAATTGTGCAGCAGTTTATAGAAAGCGGCCGACTCCGAAACGCACTGGTCATCGGGGCAGAGACGTTAACAAAGATTACCGACTGGACCGACAGGACAAGCTGCATCCTATTCGGTGACGGAGCCGGCGCGGTAGTGCTCGAAAGAGCAAAAGACGGGCGTAAGGGAATCTTATACAGCACGATGCACTCGGACGGCGACCGCTGGGAAGCGCTGAACTGCCAGGCGTACGGCTCACGCCACCCGTCGAGCAAAAAACTGGACGACCCGAAGAAAATCTGCATGCAAATCAAAGGCCGGGAAGTATATCAACAGGCCATTCGCCGAATCGTGGAAACGGTGACGGAATCTCTGGACCACTGCGGATTGACTATGGATGACATCAAGATGTTTATTTCGCACCAGATGAACGCGAGGATTATCGAATCGGCGGCCAAGCGGCTGAATCTGCCGGATGAAAAAGTTTTTATCAATATCAATGAATACGGCAATACCTCAGCCGCCTCGGTACCTATCGCTTTCGACGATTGTGTCAGAAAGGGCCAAATCAAACGAGGTGACATTGTGATTTTAGTCGCTTTCGGAGCAGGACTTACCTGGGGGGCAAATGTTGTTGAGTTTTAATTGTCACGATTGTTTTTTAAGTACCGGAAGAGATACGAACAATGAAGACAGCGTTTTTGTTTCCAGGACAGGGCGCCCAGGTCGTGGGGATGGGTGCCGACATCGTTCATTCATTCGATAAGGCGGCGGAAATTTTCAAACAGGCGAACGAAATAGTCGGATTCGATTTGTCCGGCATCTGTTTCGAAGGCCCCGCCGAAGAGCTTAACAGCACGGCCCTCTCGCAGCCGGCAATCTTTACCACTTCCGCGGCGATTCTGGAAGTGCTCAAAACTGAATCGAAAACAAGCTCACTGCAGGCCGACGTCACCGCGGGTCTGAGCCTGGGCGAATATACCGCGCTGTACGCCGCCGGGGTACTAAGCTTCGAGGAAGGACTTGTCCTTGTCCAGAAGCGCGGCCGGGCAATGCAGGAAGCGGCCGAGTCCGAAGGCGGCTCGATGGTCAGTATAATCGGCCTCGACGAAGAAAAGGTCCGTGACCTCTGTGCCGAGATTCTCGAAAACGGGGACGAAGATGAACTTCTGGAGCCGGTGAATTTCAACTGCCCGGGCCAGATAGTAATAAGCGGCACGAAGACGGCCTGCAAGCAGGCAAAGGAGCTTGCGGGAAAATACGGGGCCGTAAAAGCCGTGCGACTGGACGTCGCCGGTGCATTTCATACTCGAATGATGGCCGCAGCAGCCCAGGCACTCAGTCAGGCCCTCTCACAAAGCCGGATTGCGGAGCCGTCCCAAACCAAGATTATCGCCAATATCAACGCAGAATACTATTCCGGCGGCGAAAAAATCAAAGAAGGCCTGATAAAGCAATTGACTAATCCGATTCTCTGGCAGAAATGTATAGAACGATTGTTAGGCGACGGCGTCGAGGATTTTTACGAGATTGGCCCCGGCAGGGTCCTGACCAGTCTGATGAAAAGAATATCCCGAAAAACAAAAGTCACAAATATCTCGACCGCCCAGTCACTCAAAGAAATTTTAACACGTTGATAATATTAAAAAAACCGCCGTTATTTTTGTCGTCCTAATCGTTCGGACCGTATTCGAAGACCGTATCCTGCATAAAGATTTGCCCGGCTACGTAGAATATGCCCAAAAAACACGCTACAGACTTTTACTGGGAATATCGTAGGAAAACGAACCATTGCACCCTACGAAACTAACCTGTCGGCTCTTTATCCTTGTGCGGCCATGCGTATTTCTCGTAGCTGCCGAATTCCGCATCTACTAAATTGCCGTCTTCATCCAAGGCGGATTTGACCGCATCGACGTGGGCATCGACAAAAACAGCGTTGCTTGTACCACTGTTGAGACCACTGCCTTTCGAGCCATGAAAAGTCCCAAGCCAATCGTAGCCCATTCCACACAATGCATTGTCGTTGAGCACCTGAGTATTACCCGGCCTTGTCCACATATTCTCCTCGCCAAAGAAAAAGACCTCAGCGTGGCTCCTTGTGACTTCGCTAAGCTTGACAGCACCTCCTCCGAGGGAACTGGGGCCATTCCAGCCCGGATAGCCCGACCTGCCGCCGAGCCAGGCATTCATGCTATAGCTGTATTGAGGAATCACCGGTATGGAAGAATCGTGATTCGGATGCCCCTCACCCAGGGATTTTGCCAGGACCTTGAATGAAGGACACAGATGAACACCGGCATTCTTCAGGTAAGGCCAGAAAGGGCCGTCCGGCGGATACGTTGGGTCGTGCCATCGGCAATAACGCTCGTATCCGGAGACAGGTGTTTCCGTTGCAACAAGAGATCTCCACGCCGATGGATAACGGCCGTCGAAATCGTCGAGGTACATAGCCTGGGCTATGCCGTACTGGCGGAGGTTGGAACGGCAGCCTATTTCTTTTGCCTGTTCTTTAACCCTCTGCAAGGCGGGCATTAATATCCCCATTAGAAGCGCAATAATAGCAATCACCACCAACAGTTCTATTAATGTGAATCCTTTTCGTTTGTCCTTGTGACTCTTTAAAAAGTACATAATATACACCCTTTCTTCAAAGCTCAGATTTTCATATACACCTTAGGCTTCAACTTGATATGAGTTTATCACATCTGTACTGAAAGATCAAGTATTTTTCATAAAGCCGCTCTGCCACCCGTCTTCTGTCGTCAATCGTAAGCCGGCTGTCCTTAGTTTTCTCGAGTTTCCTCTCTAATAATATGTATCTTTTATTTTCTTTCCAATAACCACAGCCAAAATCACAACAACCACACCAATAATTATCCAACTCATAGTACTCATTAAAAGCATAATAAGACTCCTTTCTATCCCCCTATCTTGTTTATAATCCAATTTACCCCGTGAGATGTCGCTGTTCACTATCTCACGGGGTGAATCCGCTATCCGCCCAGAAAAAGTACCCCCTATGGGGCAGGCGGACACCTTTAATTCCCCCATATTTTTGATATACAATTGCTTTCATATGCAGGCACGACTCTTTAAGCTTATTCTATATTTGCGCCGACAATAGCGGCCATCTGCATCATGTTAATCGTCTGGCCTTCTTTCAGCTTTGTAAGGTCAGTGACCTTACCTGATTTGCTTTTGGATTTTGTGTTTTTGAATATCGGGAGCAATTTAGCATCAGCAACAATGAACTTGCCTGCGTTCTCCGGCTTGCCATTTTCAGTTTTTGTCTGAAGTTTATTCGCTTTAATATAGTCCCATAGTTTTTTGGTGATCTCTGTCCTGGGAAGTTCTGTTGCTCCCAAAAACTCTGCCAGATCATTTTGCAACTTTACCGGTTTACTCAATCCTTTTGCTTCTGCCATTTTTAACTCCTTCATATTTAGATTTAAATGAAAATATCATCAGGGCCATATCTTCTGCCCATTTTTGCTTCTAAAAGATTATAAGCGAGGAACATCCTCTATTACCATTGCAATTTGACAATGAAATATAAATTTAATACCCCTCTAACAAGTTATTATATGGTTTCCGTATAAAACTTCAGACCTCACTTAGTGTCAGTATAACACCCCTTTGCCCAAAGTCCATTGATAATTCCATTAATTCCAGCCGATGTCCGCTTCCCTCGTCTGTCTTCCGTCGTCTGTCTTCTGTTGTCCGTCCTCAGCCCTCAGTCATCTGTCGTCCATCCTCCCTCATCCCTCACCATTTATGGCTTTCCCTGGTCTTCATTTCTGTTTGCTTTTTCCAACTCTTTCAGGATTTCGGCTTTCGTTTTCAGATTGACATAATTAATATACATCATCAGACAGAAGGCTATTAGAAGGGCCGGCACTATTTGTTGTTCAACCGGTTTTATTTTATTAGTCGAATAGAACGTATACAACAGCAAAATTACCATTAGGTAGAACGATATTAAATATCTGATAGATTGTTGCTTGTATGTTTTTATTTTATCCATCTAATTTCTCCCTCATATGATTTATTGATTTATTAGGGACAGCCGCCGTTAATAATTCGCTGTCGTCTGTCGTCCATCGCCTCTCGTCCATCCTTCTCCCTCCGGTGGCTGTCCCTAGTTTCCAAGCTATTCCTTTGGCGCAAACTCACCGCAGCGCTGGTCTTTCTTCGTGAGCGGCCATCGGGTCACCTTATGCAGAGTTTTTTCTTCGGGATTGTGAATATATGGCAATGGAGCCTTACAGTAGCATTCCCCCGTGTTGTCCGCGAATGGCTTCCAATAGTTGCATTCTTCACATCTTCCGATCATGTTTCACCTCACTTTGTTTAAGTAATTATAGGGACATACTTAATTTCCAGCCGATGTCTGCGTCCCAAAGCTCCGCAGTAATATAGCCCAGCCGCTGTCCCTAGTTTTATAGTTTTATCTTGAGAGAGTAAATTATAATCTGTAAACCATTCTGAATGGTAAAATCGCTGTCTTCTTGTTTGCCCTTAATTTTTCTTTTTCGATGTCTTCTCTAAATTCTTCAACCATTTCATCATCATGAACTATAATCAAGGCAACATCATTAGGCTCGAACTGCCAATCGTAAAGCGAACGCCATTCTCTTTCGTAATAAAAATTGTTCAACTGAAACTCATCCAACTGTCTATTGTCGATTGGGTTTGCTTTCAAATCACCGGATTTGGCAACCGCGCCCAGCATTAAAAGCATCTCTTGGAATTTATCAAACTTTTCTTTGTCACTTTGCAGAAGATGATCTTCTAATTCCTTTATGTTGCTCATGAACCGTGCAAACAAAGAACTATACGTGTTAACGTACAAGACAGGATTAAAGCCATTATCTATAGCCCTTTCCTTGTGAAAGCCGATTGCTAAAGTTCCGTATCGCTCTGCGTGAATAATCAAGTCTTTAAAAGGTATATCGGAGAGGCAAGATGTCGGATAGCCCCAGCGTGTGACTTGGTCATTCGTGTTAGGATCTTTATAACGAAATTCACTAGGCTCTTTGCTAATTTTGAGACCCTCTTTTAGTATGCTAATCAATGTCGTGTACGAACTTTCTGGATTGTCTTTTGTCTTTCGTCCTACGAAGTGCCAAAGAATTTCTGATGCAAACCTTTGTTTTGTTTGTGCCCATAGTCTATCATCCATTTCAGAGCCCTCAAAAGTCTAATTCCGGGGACACCATACTTAATTCCAGGCAATGTATGTACCCGAACTCACCAATAATTGAGTACACGCATCATATTCTATCAAAGCCATTATTCAACAATCATACAAGTTTCGTGCGTTCATTGATATTGCGGTAACTACGTATTTTAACTCTGTGAGATTACGGTCTTAAACCTATCTAATGGGGTAAAGCCGGAACCCGCAGCTATGCTGCGGGCTAACAGCTAACGACTATCCACTAAATATAAGGCGTTTGTGGAATACTGTTTATTGATTAAAAAAATATTGGATTGCTTTATTTTTGTTGTTTTTCAAGGCAAGGGTTTAGGATTCACCCTTCCGGTTCACATAAAAGCCTGTCGATTTTAAAGTTGCCAAAAATGGCGTGTCGGTCGATAATAAAACAAGAATACTAATCAGAAAGAGGGAATTATTTACTGGTTTAAGAGGAGGCACTATGGACAAGACAATCTTAGACTTGCCTGAATTACTGAAGGAAATCGACCAGGACATTTTCCAGGCTGAATCATTGTCCGGATGCCTTGAGGTCCCGGTACCACTGACAACCAAAGTGGCCAAATGGTACAAACGGCCCAAAGACATAGACTCCATCGCCGCTATCTGTCGAGCATCAGAGCAGCGAGTCGTCAGGACATTTAACAGATACACATTCGAAGGTGCGCAGTTCAATGAACGAAGGGCAGAGCGCCCCGTGCAGGCACTCGATACTACCTCGCTCGCTTCTTTAATAGAGTCCGCCAGGGATGATTGCGACTTTTGTGACCCGACCAATATGACTTGTGCCGATATCTGGGGGCGGATTAACGGTACCTATAGTATCACTGCTGCGAACGCTGCCAAGTACGATGCCAATCACGGCATGGTCATCTTCAGGGAGCACCATCCACACCACTTCGGCAGGCAACAAATCCGTGATTACGTCAGGACCGCCCTTTCGTGGTTGCACAGGACACATAAAGAAAATCCAAATCTGAAATATCCGTTCATCGTGTGGAACTGGCTGGGTAGTGCCGGGGCGTCACTCGTACATGGTCACTTACACATGCTTGCCAATCCCTTTGGTTTCTACGCTCGACAGTCACTTCTTGTCGATGTGACAAATAAGTATCGAAACGGCAAGAAGGATAAGGACTACTGGCGAGACTGGAGCGCAGTCCATAATCAAGTCGGCCTGGCGGTCCCATCAGGCAACATTATGATTGTTGCCGCAATCACCCCCGTTAAGGAAAAAGAAGTCGTGATTCTTGACCACAAGTCCATGGGTATGGACGTAAGCGATGAGGCCACAGATGCCCTTACAGATGTTCTTCGCACCTTCATCGACAGTTTGGGCGTCTTGAGCTTTAATGTTGGCATCTACCTGCCGCCATTCGACGCCGTGGATTATCGCCTGCCACTTATCATTCGATGCGTAGATCGAGGCGATCCGTCACCACCTCCTCCGGGAAAAAGCAAAACAGCAGACATGGGCGGAATGGAACTCTACGGCTCCCCGGTCATATCGTTCGATCCTTTCAAGGTCATTGCAGCATTGAAGAAATATACCGGGCAAACCTAACGTGAAGCGGCGGCCTTTCGTGCCCTTTCAATGTCTTTCAGAGAGTCGTGTTTCTCGCGCAAAGGTTTTTCAAATTCGATTCTCTCGACTATCGGCCGTATTATTTTTCTTAAGTTCCCGTCCCAGTATGGGTAACAATAAAAGTAGTTATTATGAAGGACGGGATCGCTTCGCAGGCTCGTGAAATATAACCATCGCGCCGAAAGATTGTAAAATCGCCAATCCAACATTTCTTCCGATATGTCACTTCGTGCAGATACGTCGAACGGTACCCATCCATATTTTTTCAAATAGACCTCCACCCAGGAATGTTTCGGGCTTATATTAAAATTTGTCCTGTAGCCCGCTGTCACTCTTGCGGGTATATTCTTAGCCCTGCAAAGGGCAACGAACAGATCGCAGTAATCTATGCACATTCCCTTCTTTGTCTTCGCAGTTTCGGCCGCACCGACACCTTTGAGCTTTGAAGGGTCGTTAGTGAGATTTAGAATCACATATTTATAGATATTTTTAACAATCTCGAGGTCTCCGCCGCCTTTTATTTTTCGTGACATCCTTAGAACGGCGGGATCGTTCTTTTCAATCATTCTTTCATGCTTAAGAAAATGTCCAAGGTAGGAGGTACTTAAAGAACCCCGGTTTTTCTCTTTCTTAGCTGTGGCGAGGTCATATCTCAAAGCCTTCGCTTCAATCCGGATTTTTATCACCGTTTTTTCTTTGGGCACGGGGACATCATATTCGGCATACCTATTGCCGTTTTCTATGAAGGTCTTTGACGGTAGCGGTTCGAAAGCAATTTTTGTCACTTCCTGCTTACCTTCGATTGTCTGAGGCAGATTAACAGTAAGTTTGATTTGCCGACCTGCGGCAGATTCGGAGCCGGGTAAAGATTTCTCAGCAGGGAAGATCTCATAGTATATAACAACTGCAATTTCCGTACTATCGGCAAGGTCTTTCGGATCGGTTGTGGAACCAATAGAAGAGGCGGTAATAATAAGAAGAAATAAAAATATTCTGTACTTCTTCATTGAACCTATCAGCTATCTTAAAAACCCGCTTTATAGAATTCCAATTGCCCACTCAAGATTGATACTTGATATTATCTTCGTACCTGGGGAATCTGCAAACAAAATAAAAAGACGGTTTTCGGGGATAGGGATTTACCCCGTGAGATGGCGGCCTCTGGCCTATCTCACGGGGTGAACTATCAACTATTTATTGTTTGGTTAAAGTAAAGACAATGAAATCGTCTGGTATATCAAAGCCGGCT
>CAZMZR010000094.1:0-12115 GCA_964570855.1 uncultured Pirellulales bacterium | reverse complement strand
ACCTACCAATACTAGCGATCTATTAGATAACTCGAAGACAAACACGACCAAAGGGCTATGATGGCCATTGGCCAATATTGGAGACAATATTGGAGGGCCTGACCTAAACTTTCAACTTTCTGTCAATATCTGTATTTGTCAAATCGACATCCTTGCCAGCCACTGATCCACACGCCGGATTTCCAGGCCTGATGGATACTCTGCTTAGATATAGCCCTCGTTACTGAAATTGACTGCCTTGCGGCCGTAAACCATAGTAAAAGCCGAGTGATAGCATAGAGTATCTCCTTGCCATCTAATGCCAGTATCTTTTAGAAGGTGGCTGGCATTGAAGTGGTTAAAGTCGGCGCAGTCGCTGTTGGGCGAACATCAATGGATGATCAACGACCGGTGGACGACCTTCATCGGCGCCCGGCTTGACGACCATACCTACACCGAGATGATGTTCTCTCCTCGTGCGGCTATAGTCCACACGCCAACTGACAGAGACACGTTAAAACTGATGTGGTCACGTTCGCTCCGCGCAAATTTCGAAGAAAACATGAGAAACCAGGCCATGACCGCCGGCGCGAGTAAGATCAGCGAGCCCGAGGTCCTGGACAGCGTGGAATTACGCTATGAGAGACAGCACAGCAAGAACCTTGATTTCGCGGCATCGCTTTTCGTCCACTACAACCTGGAAGTGATTGGATGGAATCAGAGCCTGCTCAAGACCGACCTCGCCGGGACCCAAAGGGAATACGGCATCGAGCTCGAGGCCGGCTACCATACCGAGAAGGCCCGCTTCGTGGTCTCCCACGGATATACCAAGCTCTATGACTTCGACCTTGAGCCGGACCGAATGACGTATTATCCCGACCCCCCCAGCCAGGGTATCTCGGCCACGCCCTACGGCTACGAAGACGACCTGGTTAACTGGGCCAACCACATCACCAAAATCACGGCCCAGTACAAGCTGAACGATCAATGGATGGTCGACGGATCTCTGCGGGTCTATTGGGGCTTCCCGGGGATGAAGGATTATGACGATTACTGGCCGTACGGCGGAGCTGCAAAGAACCGTACTTACGATCCTTTTACAAACTATCCAATCATCGAGGAAGGATGGGAGAAGGCTTATCGTGGCAACTATTACCTGAACCTCGGTTTGCAATATAAACCGAGCAAAGACCTCACAGTCGGTATTTACGGCTATAACTTACTTGGTATCTTCGACAAGGATCTCAACAAGCGCAACTACAACGAAACGGGCGGCGGCGGCACCTTCCGCGACCACGCCCCGGCTATCGGAGTGTCACTGGCTTACGCATTCTGAAATATACATTAGGATATAACTGCAGGTAATACAAAAAGTTAGCAAGTACAAAAGTGAGAATTAAAGCTTACAACTTGGTGATTTTAGCTTTGGTCTTGCTTATGGCAGCGATCGCACCAAAGGCCAGGGCTGATTCTGCCCCCGGTAAAACCGGGGACAGTGGGGCTGTTGAAAAAGTCCCGTATATTCGATAAGATAATGTATATGGAGCAAGCAAGGAATTCAAAAATAAAATCCATCAATGGCATGGAGGCTTAATTGTGATAGGTAATCAAGAACGTTGGCAGGAAGATTTATACGTTGCAGGACCGTTATCAAGTCTTATTCCAGACGACCATATCCTCAAGCAAGTAGACAAGATACTTGATTTATCATGGCTTCGAACAGAAGTATCGGATTGCTATAGTGAAACTATGGGCAGACCAGGCATCGACCCTGATAAGGGCGGATGTAAGCTGGGAAAGTTTGACGACAGAATATGTAGACAAGACTCTCAGTGAAAACCGTCTTGATGATAACGGTAACGAACGTATCAGCAGAACAGGTAAACCCAAGAAACGCAGCACTACCGATCCTGATGCGACATTAACGACATCAAGCCATAATAGCCGCATGGAGCCATCTTCTTTTAAGCAACACACCGTTGTAGATGACAAATTCGGAGTAGTTTTAGATGTTGAGGTGACAACAGGTGAAGCCAGCGAAGGTGGGGATTCCCCGACAGGAAGGATTACGACCAGTATTTTCCATACTCCGGGGATGGAGCTGCTGCTTCTGATAGTCGAATTATCGAAGATGGATGGGAGAGGGCTTATCGTGGCAACTATTACCTGAACCTCGGCTTACAATATAAACCGCAGGACAACCTCACTTTCGGTATCGTCGGCTATAACCTGCTTGGTGTCTTCAATAAGGATTTGAACAAGCGTAACTACATGGATGTTGTCGGTTCAGGCGGTTTCCGCTCACGTACACCGGCAGTGGGTTTGAGTATGATTTATAAATTTTAGACGCAGCTTTTTCCATACACTAAAAAAAAGCACAGTTAAAAAACTGTGCTTTTTTTTGAACGTAAAGCCGGATCGTAACTTCCGGCGGTTTTTTTATTCCAAATCGAAGGGCGAAATAGAATCGCCGTACTTTTTAGCGGCTTCCTGCAGGCGATTTCGAGCCTCATCGAAAGTATCGAAAACAATCTGAGGTGTATCAAAAACCTTCTCCGTGTATATCTTCTCGACGCGTTCCAGCTTTGCGAGATTCTCAGGTATGCGAATCGTAAACTGCTCAACATAATTTTCTTTCGTGTAGCTCATATCGAGGTGTTTTTTAAACAGTCCGGCCAAATCTTCGTACATAGGTATCACGCCGGTCGGTGTTTCGATGCCGTCAACATCGCCATTGACACGAAGCTCGGCCCATAAAATCCAGACCAGCTTGTCCGCCATTCCGTTGAGGTATTTACCGGTTTTTTTGTTCTTTAGGAAGTAATTGACTGAGAAAACCAGCGGCGGTTTTTCAATGCCGGCGGCGAAATCAAGATTGTTCTGAATGTATCGACCGAGCGGTATCGAAAGAAAATCGAGATTGCTCATCAGATTAAATGTTCTGACACCTTCCTGGCCGAGCGTTGCTGCGGTGGTTTCAGATTCGAGACAGGCGCCTTTTAATATAATACCTTCTTCCCAATTGAAAGCCTGCTCGACAGGGACCCAGGTGTCACTGTCCCGGCCGCCGTAAATTATGCCGCCGACAAGAACACCGTCAGGGTTGTCAATCAAAGGATCGCGGTTATTCAAATCTGCAATATTCAGGCAGTATCGGGCGTTTTTATGCGAAGCGGTAATCTGCTTGCCTTTATCGTCGGTTTTTTCTTTGTGCCATTTTCCCGAATGGTTAATCCCTTCTTTGGGCAGTTCGGCGCCCATACCGAGCCAATGCGGTTTTTTCCTGCCATCGATCAGGACGTTTGAAAAGATCACTTCACCGGGATTCGTCAGGGCATTATAAATAATGGCATCATCCTTGGGATTCACATCTCGGATGATACCAAAGATACCCTTTTCGACATTGACACTTTTCACCCGGCCGTCCTTCTTTCGAAAATATGCTATGTCGTCACCAATAATGGTTTGTCCGGGCAGCATCGAGGTCGAGGTCTTTCCACATGCAGAAGGAAACGCACCAGTAAAGTAGGTTACACGTCCACCCGGCCCATGGGCACCGAGAACGAACATGTGCTCGGCGAGCCAACCCTGTTCCGATGCTTTATTGATTGCCAATCTGAGTGCCAGCTTCTTCAGGCCGATCGTGTTGCCGCCGTACTGGGTGTTGACGCTGTAAACCAGGTCTTCTTCAAGGTCGATATAGACCCTGCGCTTATCTATATTTTTACTGACTGCATTTTCAAGCTCACCTTCGGAATGAAGAAATCTGAAGAAGTCGGGAGAATCTCCGATTTTCTTAAATTGTTCGTAGCCGGACCTGTAAAGAATGCCCTCACTGTGTGCAACGTACGGAGAATCGGTTATCTGAACGCATGGTATGGAGAAGTCGGAATCGAGCGGACCTAAGCAGAAAAATAGAACGAGCATTTCCCGACCGACCATCGAGTCCTTAAGAAAGTCACGAACTTCTTCGACACCGGCCTGCCTTTCGATGGAATTCAGGCTCGCGCCGAGATCCGAGCCGGCCGGCAGCAGATATTTTGTTCCCGCCTTGTCACGCGCCTGGTCATTGTATCCGTCGAAATGGCACGTATGCCCAGTGATATCCAGCGCTATTTCCTCACCAAGCTCTATCGCCTTCCGACGGATATAATCTCTATCTGCGTCGGAATCGGTACAGACATAAACTGAATCCGCTCCGGTAAGCTCAATGGCATCGACGATAAACTCGTGCATCTTCGAGTTGTTCAAAGCCGTTAATCTGTTGTAGTGTTCTTTCGTTAATTTTTCTTTTAGTAATTCGCTCGTATTACACATCTGGAACTATTACCTCCTGTGAGAATTTATATATACACAAAAAAAATCCGGGGGATTGTAACGGCTCCGTTAATAGTCGTCAACTTCTTTTTAACAAATGTTCGGCTCACAGGTGGTTTGAGCGAACCGCTTTTCTGTTGCCGATAGGTTAGTTAACTACATGCTAATTAAGAACTTACTATGGATGATTGTCATCGATATTGAATGATTTTTTAGAAATCAGGAAGATTTAGCCCATAATGGAGAAAAACTGCGAATAAAGAATTACCCCCGAGATCGCTATTTTTCTGCGATGATTCCCATAATGAAAGAGGGTCTTATAAAACTTAGTCTCATGACCGAATTAGAATAAAACTGTTTGATCGGCAATATAATTGCATTCACGTGAAAAAAAGGTCCTAAGTCCCATTCGTATCTGAGTTGAGCTGGAAGATTAGGCCATTGATAGCCGAGCATTTACTCAGAAATCAGGATTTCAAACCTTACTTCTCAGGAATTTACGTAACGAGGCGTCAGGATTATGTCGAAATACAACTTTAGTATATCCTATAACATAGGAAAAAAATAGTCATATAAGTTTTGGGGAGGAGAGACTACAAAGTGACTATTACCTTCCCTGAGAACAAGAAAGACTTATCTCTGGGCAAAAAACTCCTGGTGCTTTTTAAGGATTTATATGAATGGAAGTATCTACATGCTCCTTGGCTCAAGTAAGCGGGCTGTCCTTCTTGTGGTCTTGCTTACAATGCTTTTGGTGCTTTTAATAGTGCAACCAACTATTGCCTATCCTGCGGATGAACTGCAAGAATATTTTTTAAATAAAAGTGAAGAGACAAAAACTACAACCTACCGTCAAGAAACAGGAACAACAAATTATATTCAGGAAATACTAACTTTAAATAACAATCGATAGATAATAGCTCCGAAGTGGCCCTCTTATATACATCTGACTACTAAAGCCGGCAGCGACCGCCAAATTGGAAGGTTTGTCTTTATGTACCCGGTATGGCAATCCCCGGACTCGATGATTTTCTCTGATATCCGATCCACTTTTGATAATGACGACAGCATCGAGAGCAATATAGGGCTGGGATTTCGCCGCATTGTGCCGGGCACTCGTAATGATGATTGGATATGGGGTGTTTATGGATTTTTCGACAGATTAAAAAGCTCGGAAAACAATCAATTCAACCAGGGTACATTTGGCGCCGAACTACTCAAGACTAATTTCGAGTTGCGAGGGAACGTTTATTTTCCTGAGAATAAAAGTTACGTTGTAGGACAAAAGACGGTTGGAAGCGTCAGCTTAAGCGGCACAACGGTAATGGAACGCACTCAATCACTTGTGGCACTTGAGCGAGCGCTGCCGGGATTCGATGCCGAAATCGGCTATGGCTTTGATATGGGGCAAAAAGACAAGCTATGGATCCATGCCGGATATTTCAACTTTAATCACAGCGATGCTCCTGAAATTGGCGGCCCTCGTTTACGTCTGCACAGCGAGTTGAACGACGTCTTTGGAATGCCCGAGAGCAATCTTTCCATCGGTGTTGAATTTCAACATGATAAGGTCAGGAAAAATGAAACTTTTGCCTGTATTTCTTTATCGATACCTTTTGGTGCACCTCGTGACCTTTGGGAGGGACTCAGAAAAGAACGCAATATCGAAAGTCGCATGATGCGACCTATTATACGTGATATAGATGTAATCACACATGCTGATGACATTAGTAAACCTCCCGGAGCTCCGGGAGGGCCGGAAATTGTCTCCGATACCGAGGCTCCATTAATAGATGATGCTACCGGGGAGCAGGTCGATATGTATTTTGTGGATGCCGATGGCAGTGCTGCCGGTACGGGCACACAGGAAAATCCCATGACTATCGTACAGGCAGAAAATACTTCCAGTGCAAGCGATGTAATTTTTCTCTTAAATGACGCGGGCGAAATAGATGTCAATACCATCTCCAGTGGAACTCTCACCCTAAAACCAAATCAGCAGCTTCTCGGTATCGGGGACAATACAAGCAGGGATGTGTTGTTGCTGAATAATCTTACACTCAATGTTGATTCCGCGGCAGGACGACCGAGCCTGACCCGTCTTAGTGGGGCCGATGTGGTTAATATGCTCTGGAATAATACTATCGACGGCATAAATATCACGGGCGGAAATAATGGCGTTTACGGATTGAATGTTATTAATCCGACCATCAGAGATGTTACTATCCAGAACACCGGGAGCAATGCAATCAATCTTGCCAACAGCTCGGGGACCATAACGATTTCGGAAAGTGTAATACAAAATAATATTTCGAATGGAATTTATCTAAGCAATACGGCAGGAGGCAGCGTTACCGCCTCTATATCTGATAATGACATCTCTGATAATCTCGGCATCGGTCTCTACAGCCTGAATACGAATGCCAGTACCCTCACGGGTACTTTTCAAAATAATACAATTTCCGGGAACAGTACTCAAGGTATATACTTATACACCTCGAGCAGCGGCGTGGCCACGGTTGATGTCTCTGATAATGACATCTCTAACAATCACGGCATCGGTATTTATGGCCTGACTACGGATACGAGTAGTCTTACGGGCAATTTTTACAATAACACTATTTCCGGGAACGGTGCTCAAGGTTTATACTTAAACACCTCGAATAGCAGCACGGGAAATATTGATATCTACAACAACCAGATTACGGGAAATACAAACGAAGGGCTGCGCATATATAATTATACCGGCAGTATTGTGACAGCTACGGTTCGCAATAATCTGATTTCAGAAAGCCAGGACGATAATATATACTGCTACAATAACGCAAGCACCTTAAACCTGACCCTTAATAGTAATGACATTGTCAACAGCACTATAGACGCAGGAGCACGTATTTCCAACATCTCGGACGGCGCCGTATTATCGGCAAATATAACAGGCAATAGAATCACCGGAAATATCGATCAAGGATTGTATCTGAATAACACAGGCAGTAGTTATTCGCTGACTATTCAGAATAATATCATAACCGGTAATCAGGCCGGAGGCATCGATTATGATACCGACGCCGGGGCAACAACTCTAACAATCGAAAATAACACAATCAGCAACAACATCGGCGGGGCAACTACAAATGACTTCGGTATTTCCATTGACCAGGATACCGATCCAAACAGCACGCTCGCATTAACATTGAGTAATAACGTTTTTGAAGGTAATGGTTATAGAGGCGTATGGCTTGATAATGCTGACGGGACATACGATGCATCACTTATTGGTAACTCAATCATAAATAATGGACTTGACGGCGTTTACATAGTTAATCAAACCACCGGTATTTTTACCGTCGATTTTTCCAATAATACGATAACCGAAAATGCCGTAAGAGGTGTATGGCTTAGCAATGATACCGGAACACTAAATGCTATGTTTGAAAATAACACGGTTAAAATGAACGTAAATGATGGTCTTGAATTAGATAATGTCAATGGAGGAATTTTCGATTGTGATCTGGGCGGCGGAACATTTAACTCTGCCGGCCTTAATTCAATCTTTGCCAATACCTCAGGTTCTGATATTGATAATGATACGGATATAAGCATCAAGGCAGAAAATAACTGGTGGGGACTAACTCCCCCCAATCCGGCTCGCCTTGCCGGTACAGTCGATTTTGATCCCTGGCTTACATCTGACCCAAATTAATCAATAACCGGCTTAAGTTCTTTTACGATAATTAAAGCTGGGATTATTGAATCCGGCTATCGTTATCTTAGTCCGTCGTTTAGAGTTCCATTGCGAGATCAATCGAGCAATCCTGTCGGCGCAATCTTGCCAGTCGGTGTTTACTCCTTTGGTCAGGCAATCAGTACATTAAAATCTGCACTTTTCGGAGGAATTGCTCGAAGTCAATATCGCCTTTTGAGAACGCATCTACATCCTCCTTCTTCACACGGATGGTCAGGACTGTGACCGGCAGTACGCCGGTCTCGGCATAACCGCCCATACCGCCTCCCATACCACCGAGATCGCTATTTTTTTGCGCATAAAAAAAGGCCGAGCTAAGCCCGGCCCATTTGGTTTTCAAGCTGCGTCCCTGGTTAGCAGGGGACCACATTAGTTGCACACGGGCCCTTTTTGCCCTGTCCAACTTCAAACTCGACCTTTTGGCCTTCATCAAGCGATGCGTAACCACTGGTTTTAATCTCCGAATGGTGGACGAATAAATCTTCACCGCCATCGTCCGGATTAATAAAACCAAATCCCTTACTCGAATTGAACCATTTTACTGTACCTATACTCACTTGTACTTCTCCTTGGCCGGTATGTTGGCCAACTAAATAATATATCTCTCATTTTTTAGTTTATGGGGATACTCCTGAGAGATGAAAGAATATACACCACTTAAAACAATATAATAGCATAATAACCGAAATGAATCAATTAAAAAATAAATAAAGTTCGCCTTTTACTAAAAGCAGATATTGGCACCATCCGCATTATTTGGTCGATGTTTCGAGATAAGTTAAAATCTTCGGTTTTGCTCCTTGAAGCACTTTGTCACAATGTACGCGACAGAACGCATCATGGTTATAGATACTCAAGATACAATTACAGCCCGGAAAAATGCATTTTCTGCCATCAGGCGAAGTTTTTAGCGGCTTTTTCATTCTTAGTCCTTTAAGCAAAAAAAACCACAAAGGTTAGTTGTCTTCCTTTGCGGCTTAAAGATTTTCTAATCTTTTGTATTGTATTAATTTTTGTCCATTATAATACCTCATTACCGGGCTTTGTCAACATATTAATTGTTTCTTTCGCCGTTTATCCTTATAAACTCAAAACCACGTTTTGGCCCCATTAATGCCTGCTCATATAAACAGTCGTATTACCTTTGCTTGGAAGAAGTTGCGTGGTAGAGGTTGCGCGGAAAAGATTGCTTTGTAACTGTTAAATATTTTTGAAAAACCACACGTTCTTACTTAATCTGCCAAAATCGTATCCATAAAATTCCGGAATAATCAGTCTTTTTTCTGTTTTAATCACACACATTTTGTGTACAATGCCTGGCATAAGTGCCGATGAAAAATTATTGGCTATTCTATTTTAGAATGCTTGAGTAAGGATATTTAGGCCGGTTTAAGCGAATTTAAAAAAGCAGTTAGATGCGAAAAGTTATTCATTCCGATATGAGATTTTTATCTGTTAAAACCCTTATCAGTCTTACATCAACCAAGATTAGCTTCTCTGAACGCATCATTGATCTCCTGTTGATTTAGCTATATCGCAACAAGCCCCCCTTTAGCCCAGCTCTATCTTGACAGGTATATAAATACAGGAGCTTTATTATGAAGATTCTTCTTATCAATCCGGACATACCGCTTACTTTCTGGAGCTTCAAAAACGCCTTGAAGTTCATATCAAGAAAAGCCGTTGTGCCTCCTCTTGGATTATTGACGGTTGCCGCATTGCTGCCCCGAGAGTGGGAAACAAAGTTGGTTGACATGACCACAGCGAAATTACGAGACCGAGATATTCAGTGGGCCGACTACGTATTTATTACGGCCATGCTCATCCAGCGAAAATCCGCCGATCAGGTGATCGAGCGATGCCGGAAGATCGGAGCAAAAGTCGTGGCGGGCGGTCCTCTTTTTATCAGTCTTCCTGAGCAGTACACACATGTAGATCACCTGGTGCTCAAAGAAGCCGAAATCACTTTGCCGCTGTTCGTTCAAGACCTTCAAAACGGCTGTCCCGGAAAAGTGTACAACACGCACGAGAAGCCGGATTTGCATCAAACCCCGATTCCCCTTTGGAATCTGGTCAAGATGAATAAGTACGCCATGATGTGCGTCCAATATTCGCGGGGATGCCCTTTCGATTGTGATTTCTGCGATGTCACAACACTGTTCGGACACAAGATTCGCACAAAGACAAAAGGGCAGGTATTGGAGGAGCTGGAAAGTATTTATGCTATGGGCTGGCGAGACGAAGTGTTTTTTGTAGATGATAACTTTATTGGAAACAAAAAACTCCTCAAAACAGAATTACTTCCCGCCGTTATAGAATGGATGAAAAAAAGAAAATATCCCTTTACGTTCAATACTCAGGCGTCCATCAATCTCGCAGATGATGAAGAATTAATGGAGTTGATGGTGCAGGCCGGTTTCGATTGTGTTTTCGTCGGTATTGAAAGCCCCAATGAGGAAAGCCTGAGCGAGTGCAATAAAGTTCAGAACAAAGGCCGGGATTTAGTTGCCTGTGTCAAAAAGATTCAGCGATTCGGAATGCAGGTTCAGGCGGGATTTATTCTTGGCTTCGACAGCGATAAACAAACGATTTTCGATAGCCTGATCCAGTTTATTCAAAAAAGCGGGGTAGTTACAGCTATGGTTGGACTGCTCAACGCTCCCAGGGGAACGAAACTATATCACAGGCTTATGAACGAGAACAGGCTCTCGGAAGAGATCACGGGTGATAACACGGATTTCTCGATAAATTTTATCCCTAAAATGGGAGTTGAAGATCTTCTCAAAGGGTATAAAAAAGTTGTAAGCACGATATATTCGCCCAGGAACTACTACGAAAGAATCCTGACATTCTTGAAGGATTATAAGCCCGGCAAAAATAACAAGGCAAAATATAGATACTACGATATCAAGGCATTTATTAAATCCGTCTGGCACCTCGGAATTATAGATAAAGGCCGGCTATCATATTGGAAACTCATTTTCTGGACCATCAGAAGACCGCAACATTTTCACTTAGCCGTTACGCTTGCTATTTGTGGATTGCATTTTCGTTCCATATTTGAAAGTTACAGCCATGCGTAATTAGAGAATCTAATTGCGAGCCGTTAACAGGACGGAATTTATATTTTTCCGATTCTTTTGCGCACAAAAAAGGCCGAGCGGTTAAGCCCGGCCGATTTCAGCGGATATTATCCTCACACTATTGTTTAATTTTGAATTTAAATCTATAGACATCCGAATCCTTGCCCCGGCAGCGAAGGACAAAACCATCGTCGTTTTTCTCGTACTCGAAATCCTCGCCGCTGAATAAGTCCTTCGGCAAACCAACGGGTAGTTCATCCGGCAATTTACCGGTTTTAATCCGGCCCAGACAAATTTCAACGGCTGCAAGAACTGCGTTTAAGGATGTTCTGCGCATAGTATCCTGAGAATATATCTTAGGGAATGCCGGTATGAATGCTCCGGCCAGCGCTTGTGCCGGATCGTTCGGGTCAAAGTTATCTGACAACTGCTTCAACTGTGCATCAGCTAATTCATACGGCATAGGCGTACTTAACACTACAAGGACCGAATTCATACGCTCCGAATAAATCCGCCTGGCCCGCTCCAGGGTCTTCTCGTCAATCGCCTTGACAATTTCACTGATTTTCTTCTCTTTGGAATCGGTAATGATCCCGATACTGGAATCGGTAAGAATCCGGGCCATCTTCTCGGCATTTTCCATTCGCATAAGGTCCGTTACAATCTCCATTTCTATCTTGAGCGGCCTGACGGGAGAAATATCCACCTGATTGGATGTCACAAGCTCATGCTTAAACCATTGAAGCAATTCTTCATCCCGGCCGATTTGACCGACTATGTCCTGCATGCACTTGTACCCGAGCGTTCGTACCGATAAAGTAACAAGATATGAAATGATTGTATCATCGCCGATATGGCGGGAAAGCGTTCCCATCAACAGAGACCGCTCAAGCGCCCCTCTGTAGTCACCATCCGAAGCGCGTATGCGTGCATCGGCGGCTAGGAGTCTGTCGGATTACCTCATATAGTTTCAGTAGTTTTGGTCATTTTA
>CAZMZR010000093.1:0-12342 GCA_964570855.1 uncultured Pirellulales bacterium | reverse complement strand
CTTGAGACCTCGGGTCAATGGGATCAGAGCCCCCTCCGGACACGATGGAATAACGAAAACAGATCTGAATTTCTGCCGTCTTAGGCAGTGCATATCCAAAAGAGAGGTTCGCTAAGACAGCCACGATTATGATAAGGCAATCTCCTTCATGAAAAGACCAGGAATAAAAATTGAATTGCCGATGGCAGGGCACTTCTATGAAGAGCAGGCGGTTAGCTCCTTTTTCGGTAAACCATGCCTTGAAAACTGGCGATAGTTTCACTGTCTTCGTTTGTGATATCGATCGAATATATCGCCAGCTTCGGCTGTAGGGACACTTCTTTGGCTTCGGCGAACAAGGTTCCCTCGAACGCAGCCTTGACATACCAGATGCTTGCGTTAATGGCAACAGCTATCGTTCCATGAGAGTTTGACGCGGCGGCGAATACAAAATCAGCAAGCGCAAAAATTGCACCACCATGTACGGTTCCAACACCGTTTAAGTGATAGTCTTTAATCTCCATCTTTGCCCTGGCCGTCCCCTTCGAACAATCAAGCAACTCGATTCCATTATGCCTGGCAAATTGATCCTTGCTGAGAAAGCTACGCATCTGTTCCATTTGAGCACCTCCTGATTTCGTATCGTCTGTCTTCTACTTCACAAACAAATATATTCCATTGAATACTATATTATATGCTCGAGTACATCAATTCAAATTATTGCATAAATAGTTTTTAAAAATAATCGGCTGTGACTGGACAAATCAATGGATTCGAATAAAATGAAACATTGAACGTTCTCTCAAAACAAAGATTTTAAAATTGGTCGAGGCCAAAGCGGCGAAATATCTCTGACAAGGTTTTCATAAACGATGCAAAAAAGAATCATAGATTTCCATACGCATGCATTTCCCGATGCTTTGGCCCCACGTGCGATGAAGACGCTCCTGGAAGAAGCGCCGGATGTCAAGGCATATCTGGATGGAACGACAGGGGATCTGCTTGTATCAATGCGGAAGTGCGGCATTGAAAAAAGCCTGGTCAGTTGTATAGTCACCAGGCCCGAGCAGTTCGAATCAATTTTTCGCTGGTGTGTGGAAAGCCGTTCGGACAAATTGGATTTTTTACCTTCTGTCCACCCCGATGACAGTCATTGCCTGGAACAATTAGACCGCATCAAAGCCGAGGGCTTCAAAGGAATCAAGCTGCATCCGTTTTATCAGGACTTCTATGCCGATGAAGACCGTCTGCTGGCAATTTATGAGAAGCTGTGCCGGTTAGATATGTTTGTTCTTATGCACACAGGTTTCGATATTGCGTTTCCGAGGATACGCAGGGCCGATCCTCAGATGATACTTCGAATTCAAGAGATGATTCCCAATCTCAAATTCATTACAACGCACCTCGGAGCGTGGCAGCAATGGGATGAAGTCAGAGATATCCTGATAGGCCGTGACATTTATATCGAGATATCCTTCGCACTGGATTACCTGGCATTAGAACAAGCCCGCGAGATGATGCTGAACCATCCTAAGAATTATCTGCTTTTTGGTACGGATTCACCCTGGACAGACCAGGCACAAACGCTGCTCTTATTAGAAAAGCTTATATTGCCGAAAGATAAGCTCGAGCATATACTCTATATTAACGCCGCCATGCTTCTCGATATTGCCTAATGTCACTCTGCGACAGAATCCTTGTTTCATTACGACATATTAGTGACGTATCTCACGATACGTGCGTTGTTAATACGGCAGGAAAAGAGCTGGGATTGCTTAAAAGTGAAATATTTTGTCATCTGTCGTAGTGAATAAACAATAAAGAGTTGGATTTTCTTTTAGTTTTTTATTATTATTGGCCGATAAAACAGTTTGTAGTGAGGTTAGTAATAGCGTAAGAGTGACAAGGCTTTTATTATAACTTAGCACATCTTAGTTTAAAAAGAGAAAAGGAAGGATTGGCTATGTTTGGCCTCGAAGACAAATATGTATCAATGGCATATCTTTTATGCATCGGGAGTTCGGCATTGTGTATTATTTACGGCGCGTTAATGTGGAACCGCGGCGAAAGTCAAACCCGAGAAGAAGACGTTCACTGGGCTCAGGAAGAGAAAAAGGTAGAGGAAGAACTTTAATCAGTCTTCTATCGAGTTCAATGACAACCCGTTGAGTTAATGATTTTCTACCCAGCAATGATCAAGGATTGAAACAAGTGCTTGCCGAAGCAGTTGGAATTGCAGAGATATTTGTCGTTCTGATTTATCTGTTTGTTGTTGTCTATCTGGGTTGGCTCGGATACACCCAGACAAAAACAGCAGCAGATTATCTGATCGCAGGATTTACGGCAACTTCCTTCTTATGGCTCGTTTTTGTAAAGGCCGGGGAAGCCGAAGCTATCGGTCTGGTGAAGCATTTGACCGGGGGCAAATCCAGCATCCTGACGGATTATCCCAACCCAATTGGCCTGCGGTCGATCCATATTATAGCCGCTTTGCCAATATCGATCATTGTGATTGTTGTTGTCAGTTTGTTCACAAAACAGTTGGAACATGAACACCTGGATAAATGCTTCTCCTGAATAAGCAACAAACAAGTACATATTGCTGTTTACCTTCTGGCGGTAAATCCGCATAGAAGGCTAAGTTAATGATTCTATAAATTGTTAATTGGAAGGACATCAAAATGTTGGCGCAGGGAGTTGGACTTATCGAAATCTTAGTTGTTCTCGTGTATTTGTTGGTTGTTGTATACCTTGGCTGGTTGGGTTACAGTCGCACCAAAACGGCAACGGACTATCTCATTGCCGGACGCAAAGTCCATCCGTATGTCATGGCGATGAGTTACGGGGCTACATTCATTTCGACAAGCGCCATCGTCGGTTTCGGCGGCGTGGCGGGTCTATTCGGAATGAGCGTATTGTGGTTGACATTTCTGAATATATTTGTGGGTATATTTATCGCTTTCGTTTTTCTCGGCCCACCCGCTCGGCGGATGGGCCGTCTACTCGATGCGCACACCTTTCCCGAACTGCTGGCAAGGCGTTTCGAGAGTAAATTCATTCAGGTGTTCGCGGGGCTTGTGATTTTCCTGTTCATTCCCCTGTATGCCGCGGCGGTGCTTATCGGCGGATGTGAATTCATTTCAACTCAGTTCGGAATTCCTTACAATGTCGCACTGCTTGTCTTCAGTATCATTATAGCGGCCTACGTAGTGATGGGCGGGCTTAAAGGCGTGATGTACGGCGATGCACTGCAGGGGACTATAATGTTCGTCGGCATGTTGACACTGCTTATATTTACGTACGGCAAGCTTGGGGGGATAACTAAAGCCCACCAGGCGTTGACCGACCTGGCGCCGCTTGTTCCCGGCAAGCTCCAGGCGATCGGCCACAGAGGCTGGACGGCCATGCCCCCGTTCGGCTTTGGCGAGTTGAAGTATAACTTGTGGTGGATTGTCATCTCGACGATTACGCTGGGTGTCGGCATCGGCGTGTTGGCTCAGCCGCAGTTAATTGTACGGTTTATGACTGTCAAAAGCAGGCGAGAGCTGAACCGGGCCACCATGATCGGTGGGGTCTTTATCCTCATAATGACGGGCGTGGCCTTCACGGTCGGCAGCCTTTCCAACGTATACTTTGCTAAATACGGCCCGCCCCTGAAGGGACGCGTTGCCAAGACCATTGACCAGGAGAAGGGCTATGTCGTTCTTCAGATTGCCAGCAAGGACGAATCAGGCAAGTGGGTAGATGTCGAAGGCAAGCTGGCTCCTGTGGTACTGTGCGAGTCGGAGCTGGAGCAATCCGCGGTTGACGCCGGAGTCGTGACGGGTCGGAGCATTTCAGTGGTTTATGCAGGCGGCAGTTCGGATCAGATTATTCCGAGATACATCACCTCGGCCCTGCCAAAATGGTTTGGCCTGCTGTTTCTGCTGACCCTCTTAGCGGCCGCTATGAGCACCCTTTCCAGCCAGTTTCATACTGTCGGGACAAGTATCGGACGCGATGTTTACGAGCAACTTACCGGCAGGCATGGCAGGAGTATAGGGATCAACCGTATTGGCATTATCATTGGAATCATCGTTGCTATGCTTTGGAGCTATTATGCCCGCGGCGGTTACATCATCGCCCGCGCGACGGCGATTTTCTTCGGCTTGTGCGCATCGGCCTTCCTGCCGGCCTTTTTCGGTGGATTGTTCTGGAAGAGAATGACAAGGACCGCTGCAATCTGGTCTATGATAGCCGGCTTTGCCGTCACGTCGTTCTGGCTGCTTTTTGTAAAAGCCGCAGAAGCGGGTGCCATAGGGCTGGTGCAAAAAGTGACCGGCGGCAAAACGAGCATCTTTGCAGGCCACCCCAACTGGGATGTAGTCGATCCTATTGTTGTAGCTTTGCCAATTTCGATATTGGTTGCTCTGGTCGTGTCCTTATTGACCAAAGCACCGTCTCAAAAACACATAGACAAGTGTTTCGGATAAAACAGCGTTAAAGTTGTGTATGGCAAATACATCTTTTCAAGAGTCACAAGGAAAAAAAGTAAAGGAGAATGTAAATGTATGATGGGCAACACAAAACACCTTTAATCATGTTGATCGGTGCAATTCTCATAGTCACCGGGTCGCTGGTCATAGCCCAGGATGGGAATGCCGGGAACTCGGAAAAGCTCAGTTCATGGGATCAGTGGTGGAACGATTTCCATAACCCCACGGATTATCTTGAGATGGGATTAGACCACCGGTTCAGAACAATCACAGCAAGGAATATTGATACGTTAGATACGGATGCGACACAAAATAAGTGGAATTACCAGCGATATCGTTTTAGATGGTGGACCAAGTGGCTCATTAATGAGAATGTTGATTTCAACGCTCGTCTGGTTTGGGAATTCAGAACATGGGATGAGCCCAATAGAAAGCCCCAGAGCACAGATTTCGATGAAATGATATTCGACAGGTTCAATTTCACCGTACGGAACCTGTTTGATATGCCGGTGACAGCCGTCATCGGTCGTCAGGATTTGATTTTTGGCGTCGGCTGGTTGGTGCTTGATGGAACACCGCTGGATGGTTCAAGAACCATCTTCACCGATGCGGCACGTTTTACCTACGACTGGAAGGAAAAAGACACGAAAATCGATTTAGTCTATATCGATCACGCTGCGGCATCCGACAGATGGCTGAAACCCATCAATGATCGTGACAATGCTCTCACCGAACAGGATGAATACGGTGCAATCTTATACTTGACCAATCAATCGCTTGAGAAAACGAAGGTGGAAGCCTATTTCATGTATAAGAACGACAATCCCGTTGACGTTGCTATTGATAATTTTCCTATCTCGTGGAGTAAGAAAGCGGAAATATTTACGTTTGGCGGTGCTGTCTCCAAGAAGGTCAACGAAAACTGGAACTACCGTGTCGAGGGCGCGATACAAACCGGCGAAAAGGACGACAGCTCAAGCATATCGCGGGATTTGGAAGCATGCGGTATTCTAACGAATCTCGAGTACCTGTTCCACGACAGCTCCGACAGCAGTGTTCACGTTGGTTATGAGTATGAATCAGGAGATGATCCAACCACGGATGACAACGAACAGTTTGACCCGTTGTGGGCCGAGTGGCCGAGATGGAGTGAGCTGTACATTTACACCTACTCAAAAGAGACCATGATTGCCGAATCGACAAATGTCCATCGGTTCAATTTGGGACATAAGTTCAATCCAAATAAAAAATGGCAAATCTGCACGGATTATCATCTGCTCTGGGCCGATGAGAATACCAGCAGTACAGCACTTAGTTTTTCTGACACCAGCAAGTTCCGCGGTCAGTTGTTCACCTGCTGGGCCAAATACAAGATGAGCGCGCAGCTAACGGGACATCTGCTTGGGGAGTATTTCGTACCGGGCACCTACTACGGCCAGAGTAACAGGGACGCTGCATTTTTCCTGCGATTCAATCTGGAATACAAATTCTGAAAGGAATCTTCGATCTGTGTATAAAAAACTCCGATAAAAATCCCTTTTTTCTTGAATAAGAATGCTTGATTATTACAATAAGGGATTCTATGGTAAAAAAAACTCCAACAAAGAAGGTGTTACTCTCAGGAAACGAAGCGATAGCTTATGGAGCATATGAAGCCGGATTAAGTGTGGCTTGTGCCTATCCCGGCACGCCATCTACCGAGATACTTGAAACACTGGCCCGGTTTTCTCAAATCGATGCCCAGTGGTCGGTCAATGAAAAAGTTGCCTTTGAGGTTGCGGTCGCTGCGGCTATTTCAGGTAAGCGAAGCCTGTTTGCGTGTAAACATGTCGGGCTTAACGTGGCAATGGATCCGTTAATGACTTCCTCCTATACGGGGATTTCGGCGGGTTTTGTCATTGTTGTCTGCGACGACCCGGGTATGCACTCTTCTCAGAACGAGCAGGACACACGCTGGGTCAGTATCTATTCGAAGCTGCCTATGCTCGAACCATCAAGCCCTGCCGAAGCAAAGGATTTCATCAAAGAGGCCTTTAAGATCAGCGAGAAGTTCGATACCCCGGTACTTTTCAGGATGACAACAAGGGTTTCACACACTAAAGAAGATATGGCTCTGGGCCGGAGAGAAGTACCGAAACAGCCCCCGTTTCAGAGGAACATACCAAAGTATGTGATGGTCCCCGGCAACGCCCGCGTACGGCATGTCTTTGTCGAAAAAAGGCTCGAAAAGCTCAAGGCACTCGCGGAGCGGACCAGACTCAACAAAATCGAATCCGGCAGTAAAAAACTCGGATTCATCACATCGAGTGTGGCCTATCAATATGTCAGGGAAGTCTATCCCGATGCTTCTTATCTCAAACTCGGAATGACTTACCCGTTTTGTGATGAAAAGATCAGGAAGTTCGCAAAATCCGTCGGCAAGTTATACGTCATTGAAGAGCTTGATCCATTCCTGGAAGAACATGTAAAAACGCTCGGTATCAAAGCAACTGCAAAGGATCCGTCTTTTAGGACAGGAGAACTGGATTCAACCTGTATATCTGCAGTTATTAAGGGTAAGGCAAAGCGTGAGAAGAAAATGGCAACACGCAAACCGAGGCTTTGTCCGGGCTGCCCTCACTGGTCCACCTTTGCTGCCCTGAAGAAGCTGGACCTCTATGTGGCGGGTGATATTGGATGTTATACCTTAGCGTGTCTGCCTCCAATGTCTTCTCTGCATTCCTGTCTCTGTATGGGAGCCGGTGTGACTTTCAATGAAGGATGGCATAAAGGTGCTCCCAGGAAGAAAATCGTCGGTGTTATAGGAGATTCTACTTTCGTTCATTCGGGTATTACCGGCCTGATAAACTCCGCATACAACAAGGCGAAGGGAGTCATCCTGATACTGGACAATTCGACGACGGCGATGACAGGGGGGCAGCAACATCCCGCCACAGGATTGACCATTCGAAACGAGCCGACAAAGAAGCTCATCCTCGAAGATCTTTGCCGGAGTTGCGGAGCGGATAATGTTGATGTCATCGACCCGAAAAATCTGGCGGAATTTACAGAGCTGGTGAAAAAGCGGGTTGGCGAAGATGCCTTGTCCGTCATTATTTCCAGGCACCCGTGTAAGTTGCTCAAACGATAGGGACTGAGTCGATTCATGAAGAAAAAAGTTTACAGCATCACGTTCGGAGGCATCGGGGGACAGGGAATTCTGAAGGCTTCCGAAATCTGTGCATGGGCCGCCCTGTACGCCGGTTTCCATGTGAAAAAATCCGAAGTTCACGGAATGGCACAACGAGGCGGTTCCGTGGAATCGCATGTGCGTTTTGGCAGAAACGTTTCGTCACCGTTGATCTCTGTTGGCGGGGCCGATTTCCTGGTCTGTTTTCATCATGACGAGCACGAGCGGCTCAAAAGCTTCCTTGCGAACGAAGAGGGGGACCTGATTGAATATCTCGACAAGACCAAAGACGTGATTGACGATCCGAGATGCCTGAATACCTGCCTGGTCGGTGTACTCTCGACTAAGCTGCCGATCAAGCAGGATTGTTGGATCAAAGCGATTGAAACCGTTTTTAAGAAGAAGGTTGTTGCAATAAACAAAAAGGTATTCCTTAATGGAAGAAAGATGGTGCAATCATGATTTGGAAGCAAGATGTTGAATGCGCTGATTCCGCTCAACTCAAGAAACTGCAGTCCGATCGTTTGCAAAAGCTCGTTGCATACATCTACCAACGCTGTCCCGTTTACAGGCAGAAACTTGATGCAGCAGGTATATCGCCGGACAATATCCAATCCATCGAACAGATCACAGAACTGCCGTTTACCACCAAAGAGGACATGCGGGATAATTACCCGTTTGGCTTGTTCTCTACAGGGCAAAGCGAAATAAATGAAATTCATGTTTCCAGCGGCACAACGGGCAATCCAACATTGGTGGGTTATACGAAAGATGACCTCAAGCTTTGGTCGGATGTTATGGCCCGAAGCATTTGCTGTGCCGGGGCCGAGCCGGGCGATACGATACAAATTGCTTACGGATATGGATTATTTACAGGCGGACTCGGTTTTCATTACGGCGCCCTGGAGATGGGCCTGAGAATCATACCTACTTCTGCCGGCCAAACCGCTCGCCAGTTGAAGATCATGCAGGATTTCAAGCCGCGACTGATCGCTTGCACGCCCAGCTATGCACTTTATATGGCCGAGGAAGCCAAGGAAATGGGAATTGAACCGACCGAGGGAAGCTGGAAAATCGGGATATTTGGTGCCGAGCCGTGGAGTGAATCCATGAGGCAGGAAATCGAGGCCGCATGGAACATGCTCGCCACCGATGTGTACGGTCTGTCCGAAATCATTGGGCCCGGTGTCGCACAGGAGTGTACCTATAAGGACGGCCTGCACATATTCAGCGATGTCTTTTATCCGGAAATCATAAATCCACAGAATGACGAAGTTGTTCCGGAAGGTGACGACGGCGAACTCGTGATCACCACTCTGACAAAACAGGGCATACCTTTGATTCGTTATCGCACCCGTGACATTGTTAGCATGAACTGTGAAAAGTGCCGCTGCGGTCGTACAAGCCCAAGAATCAGCAAAATTAAGGGCAGAACCGATGACATGATCGTTGTACGCGGTATCAACGTCTTTCCGTCACAAATTGAGCATGTTCTCATCGGGATAGAGGGAACCCAGCCTCATTATCAGATTATTGTAGACAGAAAGGCACATAAACTGGATGAAGTCGAGGTTCTCGTGGAAGTGGATGGGCGATTTTTCTCCGATGAGATCAAGAAACTGAATGAGCTGCAGCAGAAGATCAGGAAGGATATTGCATCCGTTCTTTCTATCAGTGCAAAGGTGACACTCGTAGAACCCAAGACAATCGAAAGAAGTATGGGTAAATCAAAGAGAATAGTCGACAAACGAACGATTTAGAGGTTCAGAAATGAAGATAACACAGATATCGGTCTTCCTTGAGAACCGTAAAGGAAGACTCTTCGAGGTGTGCTCTCTTTTAGGCAGCAACGAAATCAATATCAGGGCCTTAACCATTGCCGAGACCGAGAGCTTTGGTGTATTACGCATCGTCGTTGACAAGCCGGACATAGCAGTGAAGCTCCTGCATAAGAATGGTTTCGTCGCTAATTTCACCGATGTCATAGCCGTGGAAGTTAGCGACAAGCCCGGCGGACTTGCAGCAGTTCTACAAGTGTTTGCCGACAACGATGTGAACATTGAGTATATGTACGGCTTTGTTGAGAAATTCAGTGATCAAGCGCTGCTGGTCTTTCGATTCGAAGACACAGAGCGTGCAGGAAATATACTTGCACAAAATGAGATCAAGATTGTCACACAGTCTGAAATCGAAGGACTCTAAAGCCTTGTCATAATTACTTGTCGCCTCATATTTTTCAACGAAGCAACATTTTGCTCATGGCGATCACCTATGTTTTTTTTGAAAGAGCAAACAGATGGAAGTGCCGTTTTGGAATAAAGAGATTGAGACCTTAGATCGAGCTCGGCTTCGCGGAATACAAACCGAGAGACTCAAACAAATTATCTCGTGGGCCCTCAAGACACCCTTGTATAACAAGCGTCTGAACCAGGCCGGGATTCATTCCGAAAATGACATCAAAGACATTGAAGATCTCACTCGGCTGGCGTTCACTACAAAAGATGACCTCCGAAAAAACTTTCCCAGGGGCCTGCTGGCCGTGGATATGAAAGACATTATCAGGGTTCATTCCTCAAGCGGCACAACGGGCATCCCCACTGTCATATATTTCACAGGTGATGACATCGAGAATTGGACCGATCTTTTGGCACGAAGCATTGTAGCAACAGGTGCAACTTCCGAGGACATTTTTCAGAATATGATGACCTATGGTCTGTTCACAGGCGGTTTGGGTTTGCACTACGGAGCCGAACGAGTGGGAATGATGGTCATCCCAATTGGCGGAGGGAACACCAAACGCCAGATCCAGGTCATGAAGGACTTCCAGACGACAACGCTGCACATCACGCCAAGCTATATGCTTCATATTCACTCTAAGCTTGAGCAGGAAGGTGTCAGCCTGAGCGATTTGTCTCTTAGAAAGGGTTTTTTAGGTGCGGAACCTCATTCGGAGAATACCCGTCTTAAGATTGAAGAACTGCTGAATATTCATGCGTACAATTCATATGGATTGAGCGAGCTAAACGGTCCGGGCGTGGCTTTTGAATGTGTGTACAGGAAGGACATGCATGTCTGGGAGGATGGATACATTGTCGAGATCATCGATCCGGTGACGGGCGAACTCAAGGAAGAAGGCGAACAGGGCGAAGTCGTACTCACAAACCTGATTCGTCGTGGAACACCGATTCTAAGATATCGCACTCGTGATCTCGCATTCCTGCACCCGGAAGGATGTGAATGCGGCAGGACGCATCGAAGATTATCCCGCATACTTGGTCGAACCGACGATATGCTGATTATCAACGGTGTAAATGTATTCCCGTCACAGATCGAAGAAAAGATAATGAAAATTCCTGAGGTTGCCACCAACTATCAAATCTACGTTGATAAGAAAGGACAACTGGACCGGCTGACCGTTCGGGTAGAAATCTATCCCAAACTCTTTCTGGGTGATGTATCCAATTTGGAAGCCCTTAGAGTAAAAATAAAGGAAGAACTCAAGTCGTCAATCGTTATTAATCCGGTTGTTGAATTACATGAACCCGGCTCACTGCCTGTTTCCGAAGGTAAAGCAAAGCGGGTTCTGGATGAGAGACCGAAAGATTGAGGAAGTAACAATGTCAAAACAGTTGAATATCTTCGTCGAAAATAAACCCGGCAGAATAGACTCGATCGCTGAGAGTTTATGCAAAAGCAATATCGATATTAGAGCCTTTGCAATCCAGGACAGAGGAGACTATGGTTTGCTGAAGCTGATCGTTGATAAACCTGAGCAGGCCTATCTGGCCCTTGCCGATCTCGGCTGTGCGTGCGCATTGAAAGATATTTTGGCAATCTCGATCCCTGATAAACCTGGTAATTTCCATAAACTCACTTCTGCACTGGCCCAAAACAATGTCAATGTGGCTGATGCTTATGGATTTGTCCTGCAACCCCATAAGACCGGCGTATGCTGTATAGAATTGGAGCGTCAGCAGTTAGCAATGGCGGAAAAAATTGCCACTGAAGCGGGTTTTAGCATTCTGGGCGACGAAGAACTCTATAACATGTAGCAAATATATAAACCCTTCAAGAAGCCTTCTTTTTGGTCTTGTCTTGATGAGCTGCAACAAGGTTCTTCAGATCACCTCATGACAATCAGCTCCCCGTCAAGCAAGCTCCTGTTTTCAAAGGTCTCAATATCCTACTCAGCTGGTGTTGGCTCTTTCGGTCGGAATGTACCAGGCTTCGATCGTCACTTCGTCATAGGTATTCATCGCAATCACGTCACCGGGTAGGGTTTTTCGAGGTACGGCTTGCTCAAATCATACATTTTTAAATGCTCATTGAACTCGTTTGTATCAGCAAGCGTGTACTTTTCTTTTCTAAAAGGTCATTCAAGTGTTTTTTAGGTTAGTCTTTACGAATCCATGATACACCCTTTTCTTCAGCCAGTTGTTCGGCTGCAACTTCTTCAAGACTAAGCGAACTGTTAAAGCTGCGTTTTTCCCCCTGTCTCTAAAATGACTCCAATAGTTAAAATTCTTTGTAATAGATAACGCTAACACCCCATTTTTTGACACAATGGCATAGCTTTTTCAAAATATTATGAAAAAAATAGAATCAAATGACCTTTCTCCTCTCATTTCTTATAATACTCATAAGATGATGTCCTGCAATTTGTTATGAATATAGGATTGGATTTTCTTATGAGAAATCTACAACTGTTTATACAACTAA
>CAZMZR010000092.1:0-12692 GCA_964570855.1 uncultured Pirellulales bacterium | reverse complement strand
CTAGTGCTATTATTCGAATCGGTACTGACAAGTACTCATTATTTATAGAATCGTGTGGCACTAATTTTTGGATTCTCCTTTCGATAATATCTTGAACATTAAGTTGATATTTAAATTTTATTTCAATCAATTCATTGAAACTACCACCGATATTATTATTCACGATACTGTGTATTATTAGTTGATCCTTATCCATTTTTTCACCTTCATTACATAATGCTTTTCTAATTTATTAATTGAGAAGTTAAAGGTCTCCGGTACATCTTTTTAACAAAACTTATTAACCGCCAGAAAAACTCTCATCTGTACTTCCCTTTCAATGCTCGCTCAAGGTTTATAGTTCAGATTATAAACCATATCTCATCGCAGTACAAGAACATTTGGCTAAAACAGCGTGGAGTGTCGATAGATTGTAGTTCATCCAATGTCTCTGAGGCTGGGCAATAAAAGATTTCCCCCTCGTTGTCAAATTTCTTATAGTATCCTGTCGGAACGCTCTTAAAATACAATTAGTTTTTATCAAAAAGGAGGTATTTTAAAATGAGGAACTCATTGTTGAAGCGGTCGATTATGATGTGCCTGCTGGTTTGTGCAGGCGGAATGATATTGTCCTGCGGCTCGCGAAAGGAGCCAGAATTAGAAGCTGAGGTAAAAATATTAAACGAAAGCGTTTACCTCTGGAATAGAGGCTCGCAACCATGGACCGGCGGAGTAGTATTTCTAAATGAACGGTCCCTGGGGATTCAAAAGCCGTTTAAGACGATAAACCCGAAAGGTTTCGCCCAACTACCCCTTCGCGAATTTAAGCAGGATTCCAGGCCTATATCAGAGGATACCTTCGATCTCAAATTCGTATTGGTCGAAGTGGAGGGCTACGCACCGAGAAAATTCAGCATCGAGTAATAATGTGCGTTAAGCAATCAACGGCTATGGAACTGTGGAACACTGCTAACAGGATTTTAATTCGCCGGCAGGATGTCTCGGCTCCGCTCTCCGTAAGGAGTCCTCCCGTAAGGGATGGCCAAGCCCACAAGGACAACATGACAGAGGTAGTGAAACCAGATGCTTTTTGTACTCGGCATAATACGATCTACGAACAATGAACCATGAACGACGAACTCAATATGAGTCATAAGTAAACGTCATTTTTAATTCAAAAATGGGGATTTTGGTTGTATTTTTACAAAGCGCAAGTACAATATATAATTAGCCAATGGAATGGCCCAAAATAGCGGAGGGAATAATACAAGTCAGAAATAAATTCTAAGCACTAATTTCTAAGCTCTAAACAATTTTCAAATGTACGAAATCCAAAATTCACAAACAATCGCTAATCCTCTTAATCCGCGTTATCCGTGGTTAATTTGAAAAAACAAAGCCAATTCGCCGGCCTTCGGCTGGAAACTCGAAAATCTAAACCCGAAATTCTAAACTCATGGATCCAAAAGTAAAATGAAAAAACAAACCCAATATTAAGACGGAAGACAGAAAACTGAAGGCAGAAGACAGAAGAAAAAATGGAAAACAAAGCCAATTTCAAAAAAGTCAAATCGTAATAAGTATATTATTGACAAGGGATTATCGCAGAAATGAGCAATTGGACACTTAGTAAAAACAAAGCCAATTTGTAGCGTCAGAAGACAGAATACGGACGACAGAAGGCAGACACATTGTTCGGTCATCTGTCCTCGGTTCTCTGTCCTCTGTCCAGAGCACAAGTTTATTGGCTGGAAGAAACGAAAAATGGAACGTTTAACAAAGCCGAACCGACCTATAATATAGAAATATGGCAAAGAGCCGGGACCAAATTTATAACGAACTGCTGGTCATAAAATGCCGGCAGGCTGACAAAGAGGCGTTTAACGAGCTTGTCGGCAGATGGCAAAAACGCCTCTGGAACTACGCCTTCAAAGTCACCGGCTCCGAGTCGGCGGCGTGGGACATTGTCCAGGAAACCTGGCATGGGATTATCAAGGGCATTAGAAAGCTCGATGATGTTGCAGCTTTTCCACGATGGGCCTTTAGAATCGCCAATAATAAATGCACCGACTGGCTGCGCAGGCAACAGGTACAGTATAAACTCAATGACGAACTTACAAAAAATATACAAAGCGAATCCGACGACAAGACAAACAGCGATGATAAAAGCGAAGTTCTTCAAAAAGCCGTTCTAAAACTTCCGCCGGACCGTCGGGCGTTATTGATATTACGATATAACGAGGATTTCGAAATAGAACAGATTGCAGAAATAATCGCAGTACCTCCGGGAACGGTGAAATCGAGACTCCATCGAACACTGAATCAATTAAGAGAAATAGTCGAGCGCTCACAAAATGGATAACCTTGAACAGGAACTGAAAAAAGCATTAAAAAAGAACGGCGATTTCGATATCGACAAGAGCGAAACGCTGAGGAAGGAGATTGTACAAATGTGGTATAGCAAGAATCTACGAAAAACGAAAATAATCTTCTGGATATTTTACCTTTGCAGTATCGGCATGATGATCGGAGGGTACATCGGATTACGGACCGCCGATAACACCGTAGGGATGCTCTCGTGGGTACTCTTTTTTATGATCGGCTTCAACTCGACAATCCTGATGAAACTCTGGTATTGGGTAATCGATACGAAACTAAGCGTCCTGAAAGAAATGAAACAGTTACAGCTCCAGATAACCGAACTAAAAAACGAAGTGCCGCCAGCGGTAAGTTAACCGGTGAGCAGCTCGAATTCCTCGACGCTGAGCGACTGCCTTAACTTCTGCAGGGCAATCAACTCAACCTGGCGGACCCTTTCCTTGCTGAGGCCGAGCTCTTCGCCGATTTGCACCAAAGTTTTGGTCTTCTTTTTAATCGGCGAGCCAATCAAACCATATCGATTCAATATGATGTACTGCTCACGTTCAGTAAGATTATCTTTGATAACACGCGCGAGGCTCTGGTGTGCCCGCTCGATGGCGGCGAAATCGACCGCGTCTTTAGTTTTCAAATCGCGATGGATATCCGCCAGAGAAGCCGCCGTCTTCTTATCGAGCCGGGGAGCCTGGGTTGGAATTTTGCGGGCGTAATCTTTTGCTATCGCCCAGGAAGCGAAGGTGCTAAAACGAAAGCCTCTGGTATAATCGAATTTCTCGACCACGCGCATCAGCGAAATATTTCCCTCGCTGATAAGGTCGAGCAAACTCGTCCCTGCGGAGGTGTGTTTGCGGGCAATGCCCACAACAAGCCGCAGGTTAGCTTCGATAATCCTACGTTTTATCGCTTCGGCATCGGCCAAATAACATTCAATACGTTTGAGTCTCGTGCCGTAAACACGGGCCGGTTTTATACCGACACGCTCCTGGCAAGCCAGGTATTTCAGGTAATTGTATCGACGAAACAGCTCGATTTCCTCTTCCCTGTTGAGCAAAGGGACATTCTTCAATACCTGCAGATATTCCGGCAGCGAGCTATCGACCAGTTTCAACGGCTCAACATCCTTGTAAGTCGTGGGTTGTATATTATCAACCGGCCCGGCCAGAATCTTACGGGTCACATCTTCGTCGAGAAACTCGTCACTGGCAATGAACTCTATCTTTTTCACCAGAAGAGCTTTGGCCCTTCTTCTGTTGATAATCCGGTATATCGAACTCTTATTCCTGTCAAATCGCTTCATCAGCTCCCTGATGTCACAACCCTGTTTGAAAAGTTTGTACATCTCCGCAGCCTGCGAAGGCTCGATAACGCCGGGGGATTTTTTAAAAACCGTCTTATCGGGATTTGCTCTATCGTACCTGAGAAGTATATACCGAATAGTTTCATTACACTTGCCGAACTCGGCACTTATTTTCTTTATAATCCGGGAGCGGGAAAGGTCTGTCGTCTCGGCAAGCTTCGCGGCCTTCTTGATAATCCGGCTCTTCTGTTCGTTTGTAAGTCGCCCGAATTTCTTGGCCTTACCGGTCAGTTCCGGATTATCCTTAAAGAATTGATCAACCGAGGACTGCAAAAATGCAAAGCGTTTTATACCGTCATCAAAAATGAACTTTTCCGCTATAAGGCCGCGTTTCCGCCAGCGATATACTGTTTTCGTCGATACTCCCTGGCTTTTTGCAAGTTCCTCAATCGTCAGAATCTTTTCTTTTTGCTCCGAGACGGGTTCCGCAAGCCGGCCGCTGAGCTTGGATATGAATATACGCAAATCCTCCAACAGCTCGTCACCTTTTATTATCTCGCCCTCGGTCGGGCTTTTAAGGTGAAAACCCGTGATACGAAAACACACAAACTCGAAAGGATACTCCTTTTCTTTTTCTATTATCGTAAAAAGCTTCTCCGCGGCATTGAGCTGTTTTCGGCGCTTCTTTTGCGGCGTGTATCGAAGCTGCAACAATAATTGGGCCAGACTTGGACTGCTTATCTTTCGCATAACCGAGTGTCTATTTTACAAAATCCGGAGGAAAAAAAACAGCCGTATAAACGGCTGTTTTTCAGATTATGTTCCTGATATCTATAACACAACATAATGCTGTGTTGCAAAATTTACAACAAATCCCGCCTTGCGCTCCGGCACTTTTGCTTATGCGACAAGGCTTTTCGCCATATCGACGGCCGAAGCGGCATCGGCGGCATAGCCGTCGGCCCCGATTTTGTCGGCGTAATCCTGTGTCACAGGAGCACCGCCTATGATAACCTTGGTCGAAAGGCCAGCGTCCCTGATAGCCTTTAGAGTCTTTTCCATACCAGGCATAGTTGTGGTCAAAAGCGCGCTCATACCAATCAACTGTATGCCGTTGGTTTTGGCCAGCTCGACAAATTTATCAGGCTTGACATCCACGCCGAGGTCAACTACTTCAAAACCCGCTCCCTTGAGCATCATTGCCACTAAATTCTTGCCGATATCATGTAAATCGCCCTGAACAGTCCCTATTGCCAGTTTTCCAACCGGCTCCACGCCGGCCTTCACAAGTTCGGGCTCAAGCACTTCCATTGCCATTTTCATTGCACGTGCGGCGATAAGAACCTCGGGAATATAAACCTCATTCTTCTTGAAGCGAGCACCTATAATCTCCATGCCTGCAATAAGTCCGTCATCAAGAACACTTTTAGCCGGCATGCCCTCCGAAAGAGCCTCCCTGGTAATTTCGACCGCCGTGTTTTGGTCTCCATTTATAATTGCATCAGACAATACTTTCAAATCCGCCATTGCCATTCACCTCAATAAAGCTATTTTACGACTTATTATTAACTTTTTAACCGACCCAGCATTAAATATTATTTGACAATCCAGTACAAGCACTAAATCGGATTTTTTAGCGATAAAAGCCGTTTTATAATAAAAAAACGCCAAAGTTCAAGCCGAAAATGCATACTTATATTATTTGAAAAAAAACCAGAGCCTGATATAATCGCTTTTATCGTTTTGCAACTGTTTACTATATACGGGTTGCTTTAGTAAACAGCTTATTAAAGCTATGGTTTAGTAATTTTTTGCTCTAAATCAGGATAAAACTTCATACGCTATACAAAAAACGAGATAAAACATGAGTAACTACATAGTCCTGGTAAAACAGGTCCCTGACGTATCCCAAATCACTGATAACGCATTCAATCCCGAGACCGGCACGCTCATTCGAACCCGATTAGCCAGTGTAATCAATGAACTGGATACCCAGGCTCTCGCTCTTGCAAATTATATGAAAGAAATCAGCGGTGACAGGCAGGGCAAAATCATTGCTTTAACTATGGGGCCGCCAATGGCCGAGGAGGTCCTTAGATACGGCCTGAGCAGGTGCGCCGATCAGGCGGTTCTGCTGACCGACAGAGCGCTCGGCGGCGCGGACACTGTGGCGACTGCAAATCCGCTGGCATTTGCAGTCAGAAAAATAGTCAAAGAACTCCTGAAAAACGAGGATGACTATTTTGTTATCTCCGGCATGCAGTCGGTGGACGGCGATACCGCCCAGGTACCGCCACAGATGGCCGAGGAGCTGAGACTACCGTGCATAGCCTACGTCACCGAGGCCGAATTTAAAAACGACCGTTTCGAATTCACACGCATTATCAGCGGCGGCAGCCAGGTAGTAGCCGCCAAAAAACCGCCGGCGGTAATAACCGTCGCCAGGTACGAATTCCCTCTTTATGCCACATTCTCGAAAACCCGATGGGCAAACCAAACCAAGGTAACCACCTGGGACAGCGAAGACATCAAAGCCACTCACATCGGAGTCAAAGGTTCCAGAACGGCGGTAATTCGTGTATTTCCGCCGGGAAAGAGTACAAGAAAATGCCGGCAACTCAACGATGCAAATTCACTTGCCAAAGTAATTATCGACAGCTTCAAGAGCGGCAATGGAGAAACCGGAACGGCCGGCGGCGAACAAATAAACGGTTATGTCCTGCCTGATAAACGAGCGAGTCTTCTTGACAGAAGCTTCGAAGGGACCAAGAAAGAACAGGAAGATTATGCAATCCTGAGCGAAAAACTAAAGGAGCTCGGAATAAAAGAAACCAACCAAATAGATGACCAAGCCAAAGCGAAAATCCTGACGGCCGCAGGTGAAAATTTCCATGACAGAGCGCTGGATGATATGATAAACGGCCTGAAACTGACAAAACCGGCTTTTAAGGGCGAGATTTGGGTCGTCGCCGAGCACAACGAAGGCGTAACACACCCGGCCACGTTCGAGCTTATCGGTAAAGCCCGCGAACTCGCCGATTCACTCGAAACCAAAGTAGGCGTATGCTTAGCCGGGTATCAGGTCGAGTCGATGGCAAAAGAACTAATTGCTGCAGGAGCGGACAATATCTATGTCATCGAAGACAAGCTTCTGAGCGTTTTCGATCCGACGTCACATCGCAAAGCGGTTGCAGATGCGATTGCCAAATACTGGCCACAAATCGTTCTTTATGCAGCAACTCCACAAGGTCGAATGCTGGCACCGATGGTCTCATACAGAGTCGAATGCGGCCTGACCGCCGACTGCACCGGATTAGACATCCGCGATAGTTCAAGAAAAGGCGATATCGCCCTACTGTTACAGACCCGCCCCGCCCTCGGTGGTAATGTGATGGCCACCATCCGAACAAAAAACTCAAAGTCACAGATGGCCACGGCAAGACCGGGCGTCATGAAGAGACTACCTCCGGATACTTCAAGAAAAGGCAACGTCATCAAACATAAAGTCGAATTCAGCCATGATGATATAAGCCTCGAAATTATCAAGACGGAATTAGGCGCCGGTGATGTGAACTTTGGCGCCGAAGTAATTGTCAGCGGCGGCAAAGGTATGCAGAACCGCGATAACTACGACCGACTGCTCAGCATACTATGCGAGAGCCTCAGGAAAAAGTTAAACACACAGATCGAAAGAGGCGCATCCCGTGCGGCCGTGGAACAAGGCTTTGTCGAAAGGATTCATCAGGTCGGCCAGACGGGTACTTCCATCGGACCGAAACTTTATATTGCTCTGGGGATTTCCGGCGCCATTCAACACATGATAGGAGTCGCCAATACCGAGACTATTGTAGCCGTCAACAGCGACCCAAATGCGCCGATTTTTAAGCAATGCGATTACTACATCGTTGGAACCGCGGAAGAGACAATACCACAATTGGCCCAGGCATTGGAACAAACATAAAACCAGAAATTAAAAACAAGCAGGTTCGAAACCCTAAGTTATATAGATGGAATAAAAAGTGCTAAACAACAAAGACTACAACAGAGTATCGGTTTTAATTGTCGGAGCGGGGCCGGCGGGTCTGGCAGCCGCGATACAACTAAAAATCCTGAAACAGGATATCGACGTTTGTGTCGTTGAAAAATCCGCCGATCTGGGTAATCACAATCTCTCCGGTGCCGTCCTGGAACCTGAACCTCTGCACACTCTGCTGGACTCGGCGACCCCCGGATGGCGTGACACGGAATCGGCCAATGAAGTGCTCGCAAATAAAATCGACGAAGACGATATTATGTTCATGTTGGGGAAAAAACTGTCCTTCAACATCTTTTTTGCAGTCAATCTTGCCAAAATCTTCAGACTCGGCTTCGGCCAAATGATCCATAAGGGTGATTATTCGGTATCGATAAGCAAGCTGACAAAATGGCTGGGGCAGATTGCCAAAGACCTCGGAGCCGAAGTGCTGACCGGATTTGCAGCCCGGGATATCATACTCGATGAAAACTCCGGCACCGTTACTGGTGTAAAACTCGTTGACCAGGGCTTTGATAAAGAAGGCAATAAACAGCCCAATTTCGTAGAAGGCGAATTTATATCGGCCGATTTCGTTGTGCTTGCCGAAGGATGCGACGGACTCTTAACGGAGAAGTTCATAGAAAAGGCAAACCTTCAAAGACAAAGTCCTCAACTGTACTCCGTTGGCGTCAAGGAATTGATAAAGGTAAGTCCCGAACAATACAATAAGTTCTCTTCAAGCCGTGTCGTTCATGCCATGGGCTACCCGATATGGACGCCGTTTGTCGGCCCGGGAATGTTCGGCGGCGGGATTATTTATGCCGGTGTTCAGGAGCATCTCTCCGTTGGTATGATTGTCGGGGCCGACTGGAAATACTGCAACTTCAATCCGCAGGATGCGCTGACTAATTTTAAAAATCATCGATTCGTTAAGCAATTCATCGAAGGCGGCACGGTAGTAGAGGCCGGGGCCAAGATGATCCCCGAAGGCGGGTACTACGCCATACCGAGAGACCCTGAAACCGGAGATATCGGCAAAGCCAACGTAATGATTCTCGGTGACAGCGCCGGCTTCGTGAACATGCACAAAATAAAGGGCCTGCATAACGCAATCGATTCAGGCATTCAGGCGGCAAAAGCAATCGAACAAACGCTCGGTAATCCTAAAACAGCAGCTTCTGTCTATAGCGGATTGGTGGAAAAGTCGAATATCGGCAGGGAAATGAAATCGGCGAAAAACTTCCGGCAAATGGTTGCTAAATTCGGGCCACTCCAGGGCATGCCGTTATCAATCCTCGGCGGACTTTTACCGAAATTCGATGTTGAAAAAGACTACGAGGCGATGACAATCGCCCGGTATCGCTTAAAGCCCAACCAGAATTTCGATAAGGACACATTTACAGCAGTGGCTGCAACCGAGCACCGCGAGGAAGAGCCGTCACACCTGACTATACTGGATGCCGAGGTTTGCAGGACCAAATGTGCGCCGGAATTTAACAGTCCGTGCATTACGTTTTGTCCGGCCGGTGTGTATGAAACCATACACGACCAGGTAAAGCCGGCCAACCCATCCAACTGCCTGCACTGTAAAACATGCCAGAGGAAATGCCCGTTCGATAATATAAGATGGACGGTGCCGGAAGGCGGCGGCGGACCACGCTACAAACGAATGTAACACCGACCCGAAATTCGCCGAGAGATTGAACTAATCACTGCGATTGAAACATCAGACTATTAATAAATTCGGTGAGATACCAGAAATGGAAAACATATGCCGGGATTCTTTTAATAAATATGTATTAGTTGTTTACTACGTTTCGCTGGGCCCTGCGCATACGGCGACGGTTCTTCTCCGATGGCTTCTCATAGTATGCAACGCGCTTCATATCCCTGATCAGACCCTCTTTCTCGCACAGTTTCTTAAAGCGCCTTATCATTTGCTGAACCGATTCACCTGCCCGCGATTTAACTTTCAACATAAAAAAAGAATCCTTATTAAGCTCCCGACATTTCGAGCTACTAAAATCAACCTTATATAATAAATTCGTCAAAAAAACATTAAGTTGATTAATCTAAAGCATAACTTATGCTATATCAAGCCAAAAATACTGTTCTCAGGTAGTTTTTAGCTTAAAATGGTGCTATTATCAGAAAAAGACTAATATCGGACTAAAAAAGAGTAAATTTTCCTTATTTTTAGATTATTTTGTATAGTATTGCCAAATATGTTAAAATAGCAAAGCGATTTTGGAGGTTTTTTAGTTGGAGAAATTTCGCCAGACGCTAAAAGTGAAAAAAGAGCGGGCCGTTTTAGTTGCCGCTATTGTTCATAAACCTGATAGGGCGAACGGATTATCCGAGCTTACTGCCCTGGCTGAAAGTGCCGGGGCGGTAGTTGTGGACAGGTTTCAGCAGAAAATCCGCAAAATAAATCCCTCCACATACATAGGTAAGGGCAAAGTCGAGCAGCTAAGAACACGAACAAAGCGATTCAAAGCGGATGTAATCATCTTCGATAACGACCTTTCGCCTGGGCAGATTCGCGAGCTTGAGAAGATTGTCGAGGTTAAAGTTCTCGACCGCAGCGAACTGATTCTGGACATATTCGCCACCAGAGCAAAGACAAAACAAGCCAAGCTCCAGGTCGAACTGGCCCAGTTGGAATATACATATCCACGATTGACGCGGATGTGGTCGCACCTCGACAGCGTTGCAGGCGCAGGTGGTGCAACCGCCGCCGGTACGGTAGGTGGCATAGGCACAAGAGGTCCGGGTGAGCAACAGTTGGAAATCGACCGCCGATTAGTCAGTAAACGCATCACGGAATTAAAACACGAACTTACAAATATCGACAAGCGCAGAATTCGCGAGATCGACGGACGAAGGGGACTATTTAAAATCTGCCTGGTAGGCTATACCAATGCCGGAAAAAGTACGTTGTTGAACAAACTTACCAATGCGGACGTGTTCGTAGAGGACAGACTCTTCGCAACGCTGGATACGCGAACAAGAAGATGGTCACCCGCTAAAGGAGTGGAAGTTCTGTTGAGCGATACCGTCGGTTTTGTGAAAAGTCTGCCCCACCAGTTGGTTGCCTCTTTCAAAGCAACGCTCGAAGAAGCCGTCAACGCCGATTTGCTGCTGCATATCGTAGATGTCTCCAATCCTGATGCACTGAATCAAATTGGATCGGTCAATTACGCATTGAAGGAAATCGGCTGCAGTGAAAAACCTGTTTTAGAGATATTTAACAAAGTCGATGTCGTTAAAAACATCGCCGATTTCGATATGCTTCAAACCCTTTACCCTGATGCGGTATGTATATCGGCCAGAACCGGCTTCGGTCTGGATGGTTTGAGTGAAGTCGTCACGGCGAAGTATAAAGGTGCCGAGCTTCTGATTCGAGTGACAAGCAATTTGTCAAACGGTAAAATCCAGAGCTTCCTGCGTGCATACGGACGAATCTTAAGCGAGCAATACAATGAAAGCTTCGTCCTCATCGAGGCACGGCTCGGCAGAAATCAATTGCCCGACCTAAAACGCCTCCAACCCGAACACATCGAAATTACAAAAGACTGATTACATTAATATTCAGTGCTCGCTGCTATCGATTGCCTGAGAGCCTTTTGCCTCGATGAACTTTATAATATTGTACACAACTAAATTGTATGGGACATCCACCGCGAACTTTTCGGCCAATTTGATTACGGCGCCGTTGAGGGCTTCAATTTCAGTTGGCTTTTTCGCGGCAATATCCTGCAAAGTCGATGATTTGTGCTCGGCGGTATCGGGCACAAGTTTGGCGTAAAAAACTTCGAGAAAATCCTTCGCAGTTTGCCGGTGAGTCTGGTAGCCGGCTAAATTCATCACAGTAAACACCTCCTCAACAATACCGTTCATAATAGAACGTGTGAATTCCCGCTCGGCTAATTTCCCATAAGGGACATCGAGAATGGCACCGAGAGGATTGAGGGCGCAGTTGTACAGCATTTTGGCCCAAATATCTTTGTCGATCCGGTCGGTTGTCCGGCAGGGAATGTCTCCGGAATTTATCAAATCGCTCAAATCACTGACGTTCGATACATCGGCACCGAACAGACTGCCAATATGAATGGAGTCGGCATGTACCGTTATGACCACTTCATTGGGTTTTTGTCTCTGAAAACCGGTGATGACGCGTGCCGTGTAAACAATCTGTTGGTCGAAAAAAGACGTAAATTCCTCCGCGTTACCCCAACCATTTTGAAAGAGAACTATCTTTATATTTCGGCCAAACAGAGACTTGTGCTCGTAAAGGTCTTTCGCAGCTTTACGCGAATCGAAGGATTTCGTGCATACAAGGATGTAATCATAGGTTTTGCTCTCGATTCGGCCAAGTGATGCGTAGCTTCCGAATGCCGACGGGTCTGCATGATAATCACCAAAAATCCCCGTCCTGATAAGGCCGTTTTTACGCAAAGCCGTGACCGTGTCTTTTCGAGCGATAATATCGACCGGGGCTTTCGATTTGAGCAGACAGCTCGCAAGTCCAAGTCCTACCGCCCCACCGCCATATATTAATGCTTTCATGTGAATATTATAGTCGCCAAATAAATTAATATCAAACAGCTATCGTATTTTCGCTTGACTTAGAACCTGAAAAAGTGTAGAAATGTGCCGTTGGAATACAGAAGGACTTGGAGGATGTCAAAATGAAAATACCAATTCTTATCCTAACATTCTTATCCTTAACCGCTTCCATTCATGCCGCAACCCGGCAATCTCCCGAAACAGAGAAATATATTTCCGTGCGCAGGCAGGCGATAGAGAATTACTATACAGGCAGAGTCTCTGAACTGCGATTACGTGCCCAGGCAAATATCAGAATGCTCGAAACAGTGGAAAAACCGAAATCCATCTGCGTGGGGTTTGACGAATGGGCCGAGCTTGCCGAGACAATATTGCAAATCAACGGCGGTGAAACTCAATCCTATGGCCTTTTCAAACCTGCAAATAAAACCGCCGCCGAACGACTCGCCATAG
>CAZMZR010000091.1:0-12856 GCA_964570855.1 uncultured Pirellulales bacterium | reverse complement strand
TTATGTTTTTATTCTCTTTTAGCACACTCGATGGAGGCGAAAGTCCGTTGCTTTATATTATTACTTAGCTTTTTTATCGGCTGGTCCCATAAAAGGATAAAGTTTTTCATAATTTTTTGCCGAATATAGTTTATAGGGCATTAAGTAGTATTTTTTATGTGAAAATTGTGTTTTTCAGTAGTGAAAAACAGGCTTTTAGTGTATTTTTTTGAAGTTGTCCTGTTTCGTCGTGTAACTGGGAAAATGGAAGTCTCAGAGGCTGGAGAGAAACTATGAAAACCATTGCGATTGTGAATCAAAAAGGTGGTTGTGGTAAGACAACGGTAGCTATAAATCTCGCGAGTGCTCTCGCCGGACTGGGCCAAAGAATTCTGCTGGTCGATATGGACCCCCAGTCGCATTGCGCGGTCGGCCTTGCCGTACCGGAGGATCAAGTCGAGCAGAGCATCTATGATGTGCTTATCAGCAGGAGCAGAAATGAGATTGTAAAACTGACTGAGATACTCTGGCAGATTTCCGACGGACTGGAGCTGGCGCCGGCCAGTATAGATTTGTCGGCGTTTGAGCAGCAAATGACTGGTATCGCGGAGCGTGAATGCTGCCTGAAGGAGGCATTGGACCAGATAAAGGATGATTATGATTATGCAGTGATTGATTGCCCGCCCGCCGTGAGTTTGCTGACATTCAATGCATTAAGGGCGGCCACGGATATTGTCGTACCGGTTGAAACCGGTTATTTTGCACTCCATGGACTCAGCAAGCAGCTTGAAACACTTAGCGTGCTCTGCAAACGGACAAACCAGGAAGTAAACGTTAGCGTACTGGCTACTATGTATGATATAAGGACGAAGATGGCCAGAGAAATATTAGCTGAATTACGCAACCATTTCGGCGATAAAATGTTCGATACGATCGTTACTTTCAATACCAAGATCAAGGAAGCTTCCAGTTTCGGTCAGCCTATCAGCGAATATGATCCGGCCAGCAAAGGCCAGAAAGATTTTCGCTCATTGGCTTCTGAGATTTTAAGCTCGCAGGCGAAGCGGCAGCGACACGACTACGTCAACTCCCTGGCCGGTCAGCTCGAAGCCATAAGCTCTACCGCCGATGAGTTGTTACAGGCGACAAAATCCCAGGAGAAACTTAAGCCGGAACCGCAGGATGAAGAACTTGAGCTTCATATAGATGAGGGAGAATTCGCAGCCGTGGAAGCCAACGCATGGGAGGAGCTCGAAGCGAGCGTGAAAGAGCCCGAAACACATTCTGATGAAGAACCGGAAAAGCTTCCCATCCCGATAGCGGAAATATCCGAAGAGAGTACCGCCGCCAAGCTCTCAGATTATTACGGCGTCGATCAGATAAATGATGCAATAGTGTTTGTAACGCTTTATCCGCGTGCCCAGAACGTACAGATAGCCGGTGATTTCAATAACTGGCAGCCGCAGGAAACGCCTATGCAAAAGGTGGGAGACGGCGGTGTCTGGCAGACGGAATTGAAATTGCCTGCAGGCCGATACAGATACAGGCTTGTTGTTGACGGGCAGTGGCAGCAGGACCCGTATAACGAGCTGACGGAACTCAATCCGTTCGGTGAATATAACTCGATCGTGGAAATAAAATAATGCAGGAGACGCAGGTAGAGTAGTTTTCCTGCAGTTGACTCAAAATAACACGGCGGCGGAGACTTACAAAAAAACAGGGAGCTCCAAAGCTGTACGATTTTACCCTTTACGATAAAAGGGTCGCCTTAAAGCTCCCAAGGACTACGACCATGAAAAAAGTCCTTTTTTGTAGGTGGCCTTGTATCCTTTATGTCATTCTAACTATTCCCGAAATGTGAATTGTCCCGGCCAATCGTCGGCGCACGGTGCTTAAAAGTTATTGCCTGCTTAGCTTGTGAAACACTAATACAGGACCGGCCCTGCCGGCTTCTGTTGAATATAAAAACCGGTAAGAGGTTCGCCTTGGGAAATCTTTCCTCCGACCCTAATATTAAGACACTGTTATGCAATTGCTGGTTGCTGAGGTATTCGTTCTCGACGAAGACGGCCACCGGTTTTTGAGAAATTGCCGCCAACCCGTCGGGGGTTGGTTTTGCCGGAAATTCTACAAATCTTCCCTGAATGTCAAAAACCGTCATCCTTGAAAAAGTGACCGTTCTATTCGAGTTTTTCATACGCATTAGTGCTTCTCAGGGCAAAAAAAAGCAGAAGTATCTTTTCTAAGCGACCTCAATACGACTCTGTACCTTATAATCCGAGACGGTTAATCGTCAAACTTCTGTTAACTAAAACTCCTGCTATTGAATCAACTCCGACAGCTATGAAATTAGCACTGACTCCATACGGAGAGGTAATAATCTGCCCACCTGACCCGATGAAGTTTTGTATGGCAATCGTGGAACCAAAAGCACCATTGGAAATCGTATTCTGCGAAAACACCGCACCAAGGCTCTGGCTTTGTATCCCCAACGAGAAGTAACCCGGCAGAGAAGACTGTGTTTGATTGCCTGCAACAATGGCGTTTTGTGAAAACCCGTAATCACCATATAAACCGGCGGTAACTGCAGTCTGTACAAGCGTAGAATTCGAAACCTGCATATATTTGGTACCGCCGTTACCGTCGTTAACCATCTGAAAAGTGGTTATAGGCGTTGCGTTAAAGCTTACCACTGAGCCTGTAGATGTTCCGGTAAGAACACCGACACTGGATGAGTCAATATTGAATACCTGTGCCTGGTTGATATCCGCAAGGGTTGCAGAAGAGAGCAGAAGGAGAAGCGCTAGTGAAAGTGCAAATCCTTTATACATTTTGTTTAACTCCTTTTGTTTAATACAGTGGTTCATTTTATTAAGTTACTTCCGACTCGCTAATGCCAAAATGCACAGATAAAAAGGGGAGCCCCGAAAATTGCCCTCTGGTTAAACAGGATATCAAGTTTGAGGGCTCCCCGCAGATTCCGCTTTAGCGAGCGGTCAGTTTTAATAAACCATCTGAGCCTGTGTCGTAGTAGCAATCAGTGAAGTCGCCAGTGCGGTGGTCGAATTGGCAGCGCCACCTGTGCCGCTGGTTTGAAGAGCGTCAATCGTAGAAGACTCATAAACGCTGCCGGCTGCATTCGAACCGGCCTGCGTCTGCGACAAAGTTGCATCGTTTGTGCTGTCACCGCCGCCGGCACCATCTGATCTTGCCAGTACCTGCTGTGCCGCCACTCCGAGACACTGAATCTGTGATTTTGTGTCAGTGCTGAAGCCGATAAACTGCTCCTGATCACCGCCTGCGTCCATAAAGGTGTTGACGTTGATAATTCCGCAGTTACCATGGGCTGATGCATCCTGTTCCAGGTCGGCATCCTGAGTCTGGAGGGCCTCAACGTCACAATCATCGTCACAACCACAACTCTTATTAAAATTGAAGCAGGGTTCCCAGCACGGATTTGTATTGCAGGGGGAACTTTGCTCATTGTCGATATACAAATTCTGGGTGGCGCCGGCGCCTGCGTCGCCGTGAGTAAGGGTCAGAACAATACCCATGCCGGTATTGCCCGTGTCGCCGACGGTAAAAGTCTGCATCTGGTGAACTGATCCTGGAAGTATCGAGTCCGCCAGGGTGACGGGAGAGGCCATCAATAGTACTGTCATAAAGATAGCAATTTTCTTTAACATTTTATAAACTCCTTTTTATTGTTAATTTTTTTTACTTGCGACTACCGGCGAATCGTCGGCAATCAACACACGGAATTTGCCCCCCGTTGTCTTGTCCTTGATTACTACCTCCTTTCTCCTCGTCCTTAAATAACCAGAGTAAATTTTTGTAGAATTCCATTTTCCTTAACGATTATTTAATAACCATATAGTCTAACTGCTGCTGCGAGTTAAATCCCGCCATCTCGTAAAGCTCCCGACTGATTTCAATTCCGGGTCGCTGTTTTGTTGTCTTATCCCCATCTTTAGGTAAGACCGGCGCAGTCTGTGAAGTTATTTCCCTGGCTACCTCAGTTCTGTCTTTGGGTTTTTCGGTAGCCGAAGTTTGCCTGGCTGCAGCACTTGCATGGATTTTGTCATAGAACGATTGGGGTATGGCTCTTCTTTGAATGGCCCGCGGGTAATAACGGAAACATTCTGCGCTGACCATCGCCACGCCCTTGCCTTCGGTTACTCCGTTTGAAGCGCCTCCAAACATAGAGAGAGAATAGTTAAGCTGGCTGTAGGCGCCGGCGGCGGTGGGGAATGAGAAATTAGAGCCTACGGTAACGCCTTTCATACCGCCGGACATAATTATCATATCGACATCCCAGGGCAGGGTCTCTGCGATAGCAGCCTTATAAACCTGGTCCCAGTTACGTTCTGATTTACCTTCCAGGGAAACTCGGCCGACATAAGCAAAGCCTAAATCTCTCAATACGTTCCTGTCTATGTTCGAATCGATAAATATCAGGAGCGGTTTGCCTTCCGGACGACGTTTACGCTCAATAGAGCTGGCTATTTCAAATCCTCTGCCGTGATGGAAGTTGTCCGGTGCTCCGAATACGGCGGCGACGTCGTTTATAACACCGCCAAGGAAGTCTAATGGTCCATCGTGAGGAATTGATTTAAGAACGCCCTTTAGCTCCTTTATATCTTGTGAATTTTTAGGATAGATTACCCGTTCGTATGCCATATTACTGCTTGGGCCGTTTGGGAAATACGTCTGCAAAATGCCCCAGCCGCCGTGCGTCCATGAAGGTAAATACGGCAGTATTGTTGAAATCGGCGAGGTACGGCCCTTGTAGTTGTTTATCGAGTTGGTGCTGATAGAAGAGATAGAGCCGGAACTTGCGTCGCCGCTGTAAGCAGAAGCGGACGCATCACCGCCTTCGGCGGTTGCATAGCCCTGGCCCTGCATGTTTTGGTTGTTTATAGAGGTAACCTCATTTGTAGAAGCTACGGTTGATGTACCGTCGCTGCATACGATGCCATAGACGCGGAAAGATTGGCAACAGGTAAGCATAAAAACTGCGGATAATATGAAACTAAACTTTTTCATGGTCATTCTCCTTAATTTGAAATCCTTTTCTTTTTTAGATTCATCCCTAAAACACCCTCCTGGTTTATAGTAATAGGCTTTGCTTTGCTCTTACTGCCGCCGCCTCCTTTCTATGCATTAATTTCCCGTTGGGCGCTGCTTTTTCTTTTACTTTGAGAACAAACGTTCCTTTACTCCTTCCTTAATATTTTTACGGTCTTAATTACTAATCACTTATCAGCACACTTTCCGCGTGAATAAATTGGGTAAGCGTTGCTGAAGGTATAATAACGGCTCTTATTTTATCGGACTGGACATCCTGAAAGGAAAGTTTTTTTTAGTCGTTGTATCTTTCCGAGGTTTTCCTGTTTAACATATGTTGGTTGACGGCGAGGTGAAAAGCATCGTTAAATCTTTAATGGTATAGGGTTATGTGAAATTTCAATATCGGAATTAAGAAAATTTTATCCGTTTAATACAAAAAAAATGGTATTTATGTCGATAGCAAGAAAACACCGATTACCTGTTAGATTTTGTCTTGAAAGGTTAAAAGGGGTGAAAAAGACAATGAGTCACTCGCCCGGCAAGAGGTTATAGCTAATATCGATGGTATAGGCAAATTGATATTCGTTGCCTTTTGGAATAGGGCAAGAATGGTATATTCAGAAAACATGAGGAAGCGGGCCGTTTTGATGTGCAGATAAGTATTTACCCTAAAAGCTTAAGTTATACATATTATCAGGCTGTTTTTTTAAATATCACGGGCAGGATTAAAAGCATAATGTATGATTCGTAAATAGAAAAGGTAGAGTGTGTATAGGGGATATACTGGCCCCGTGAAAGTATGAGACACCGAATAGGGTATGGATTATAATCCAAGACGTGTAACGGAAGTAACCCGTAGGGTTGCTGGAGTTACACGTCGGCGGATCACGTAAAGGAGTCTCAAGGATGGCCAGAGCATCAAAATTTACAGATGAACAGAGATTAGAAATGGCCTTGGAAATGCTGAGCGGAAAGATGTCTGTCGCGGAGATTTGCAGGAAATGGGATATCGGCAATACCTACGCCTACAAGCTCAAAGACAGGGCAATGGAGTTACTTAGAAATGGCATCGGCAGGCCGGTCGGCAGAGCTTCCGGGCACGTCGAATATCTGCAAAAAAAGGTTGCCGATCTCGAGAAGCTCGCCGGTGATCAGGCTTTAGCGATTCGATACCTCAAAAAAAAAGAAGGACAGCGATGGTCGTCAATAATATTTATATGAAAATAATCGCAGAATTGCAAGAGAAAAGGCAACTTTTTTCCGTTATTGAGCAGAAATCACCGATTTTACCGGACGCCCGAATCTTTATCAATGACTTTTTTCTCCTGTGCCTTTTTGAACTCCATCAGTTTTTCGCGGAGGTTCTTGTCGGATAGTGCCAGTATTTGCACTGTAAATACGGCCGCGTTCCTGGCGCCCGCTTTACCAATGGCCATCGTTGCCACGGGTACGCCCGGAGGCATCTGAACGGTGCTAAGCAGGGCGTCGATACCATTAAGCCCGGAGCTGGAACTTAATGGCACACCTATGATCGGCAAGCTCGTATGCGCCGCCAGGGCGCCGGCCAGGTGGGCCGCCATACCGGCTGCGGCAATTATTACTTTTATGTCTTTTTCGGCTGCATTTTTGGCGAATTCGGCGGCGATTTCCGGCGTGCGGTGGGCCGAGATTATACGCACCGTCGGTTTGATTCCGAAATCCTCGAGCTGCTCGATGCAGCTTCGCATAACGTCCATATCGCTGTCCGAACCCATCACTACTGCTACGGTAGTATTTTTTTCAGATACCATTGTTTTCTCTCTGTTATAGGTTACAATATTGTTCCAGATTATGCGGTAATAATAACGGCTAAGTGTTCCGAACGCAAGTTTGCATAGCGAAGGCCTGAAGAATAGAAGAAATTTTATATTCGGGGATTGAGTTGAATTAGTAATCGAGCATCAGCTAAGGGGTGCCAAAGATGCAAACGAGAAAATCAATAGTTGCAGGCCAGTTTTATCCCGGTCAGCACGATGCCTGCATAGACGAAATCAATGTTTTCATCGATGCGATAGTTTCCAGTGAGTTATTGCCTGAGACGATAGTAGCGGGTATCGTTCCGCACGCCGGCTGGACATTTAGCGGCAGCCTGGCCGCGATGGTCTTCACGGCGATCAGGCAGCAGCATGAAAAGGTCCATACTTTTATCATATTCGGGGCGGCGCATAGTTATTTCGGCGGCGTACCGGCAGTTTACGACAGAGGATTCTGGGAAACGCCGCTGGGCCAGGCCTCTGTCGATGAGGAGCTGGCCGACGAAGTCCTCGAAGCCGGTCCCGGCCGAAGCGACCGCAGTGCACATCAAAACGAACACAGTATCGAAGTGCAGGTCCCGTTCATTCAGTATCTTTTTGCCGGTGCCAAGATACTGCCGATTCTGGTTCCGCCCTCAGAGCAGGCAATAACGCTGGGTGAGAATGTCGGCGAGATTATCAGTCGCAGCAAAGACAAGAAAATCGTCTGTATCGGCTCGACGGATTTGACCCATTACGGCCCGCGATACGGTTTTACGCCGATGGGAGTCAACAGCAAGGCCCTCCAATGGGCCGTGTCGGTCAACGATAAGAAATTTATCGATGCCGCTCTAAAGCTTGAGCCGCAGGCCCTGCTGGCCACTGCCGCGGAGAATCGCAACGCCTGTGGCCCCGGCGCTTCGGCGGCGACGATTGCAGCGGCCAAAAAGCTCGGCTCGAAAAAGGGCCTCCTGCTCGCTCATACCAACAGTAATGAAGTAATGCGCACCAGAATGGGAACCTCAAGCGCCGACAGCGTCGGCTACGCCGCCATCGTCTTCTAATTTCTGGGAAAAATGTAAGCTTTTTTCAATCCATTTTTCAGTTTACAGGACTCTTACTAGCCTCGGCGGTTCCGCCGTAGGCGCCCATATTGATAATCCCGCCGTTTGGCATTGGTTCATCGCCAACCGGCGTATTTGGATCACCGGCGTCGATACATGGGCTGGTTACATCGTCAATTACCCAGCTTTAGCTAACTGGATCGTATCTTCCCGCCTGAGATTTTAGATGATAATCACCATTATTTGAATCAGAAAACAATGGATCAACACCAATATTACCTTGGCCATCCCATCCACCCCGGATATCGCTGCAAGTAATCTCCATTGTGGTATAATTACCCTTAATCCATATTTCTTCACCATTATCCCAAAGAATGCATCCAGTAAGACTAATATAATTTGGAGAAAGATAGTATGTTGTGATGCAAGCGATAGCGTTTCCGTTTTGTGCAGAGTTTTGAGCGAATGTACAATTCGTCGAAATAATATCACTACCATGATTATAAATTCCACCGCCCGAAGTTACGGCTGAGTTGGTGCTGAATATACAGTTGGTCAGGATTAAATGACTGCTCCGCAAATTGTAAATCCCGGCGCCGTCCTGTGCCATGTTCCCGGTGAAAGTGCAATTTGTAAGGATTGGATTGCTGCTATACAGTTCTTATCCCACAAGTCACAGAAAGATATAGAAATCGCCTCATAGCCTGAACGGTTGCACTGGATTTCCAACCGGATGCCCCGTGAGTTATGCTCACATTTTCTTGACAATAAGCGTTCATCTGGTAAAATCAGTATGAGTAAGCTTCAAGGAAAACATGATGTCTGAACAATCCGATTCGTTGGTTTTAACAATTATACCTCTGAGGGTTGTTTGTGTTTGTATTATTTTATGAGCCTGATATGCTTTGTCTTTATGTTAAGATGTACTATTTCAATATTAAAAGATAAAGACGTATCGAACATTTAGAGCAATGCTTGGAATCCGGAAAAAAATTTTGCGATGGCCTCAAATTCTGCAGAACTGTATAAGATATAAATCCCATGTAAAGAACCACGCCTATTTAAGAATTGGTATTTCACTTCGAGCTTTGATCTTTTTCTCCCTTTTCTATATATATCTGCGGTTTTATGTAGATTTACGATTCTTGTACCACGGAGCAGGTATTATTACCAATTTTCCTGTCTTTTATAAAGGCTTGCCTTTTTTCAAGACGTTTCTATCGTATCCAGGCGGACTCGTCGAATATGTCTCGGCATTCCTGTCCCAGTTCTTCTATTATTCATGGGCCGGAGCTTTCATTGTCACAGTGCAAGCATGGCTGCTCGGCGCATGTATGGCATATCTGCGGAAAACTGTAAACTTCTCACGTCTTCGCGGTATATGTTATATTCTTCCGCTTTTTGTGCTTATCAGCTACACACGGTATACCTACTTTTTCACAACAACGACGGCATTACTGGCCGCGTTGATTTTTGCATTTTTGTATTTCAAGGTGAGTTTATCCCGTATCAATCCCGCCGGACAAACAGGTATTTTCCTTTTACTGTCTGTAGGCTTGTATTATCTTGCCGGTGGTGCATTTCTGTTATTTGCGGTTATTTGCACGGTTTACGAACTGCTTTTCAGAAATCGGTGGAAAACAGGCCTGTTTTACCTGTTGACCGCCGCTGTTCTTCCGTACGTTATGGGCCTTATCATATTCCGTGTCAGTGTTGTCAATGCTTATTCCGACCTGTTGCCTTTTTCCTGGAAAATTCTATATTACGAAACTCGCAGGAGAGGAGTTATATTTATCTACTGTCTCTTTCTAATCCCGCCCGCGATACTTCTTATACTTGGTCTCTGGCAATTACTCCTGAAAAGACTACGTCGGTTAAAAGAACAGAGCAATACAAAGACAGATAAAAACCGTCAGGTGAAATCGCTTAATCTAATAGTGAGGATATTTAACTGGTATAGACGGTCATCAAAATTCAGATGGATAGTAGAAACATCGCTTTTGCTTATCGTCACAGGCACTGCTGTTTTCGTTTCCCGTAAGGAAAATCTCAGAACCCTGCTGAAAGTCGATTACTATGCATACCACAGGATGTGGCCGGAATTGATTGAGGCTGCTCGGAATGATCCTACCAACCCACTTGTAGTCCATTCGGTTAACAAAGCTTTATATAACACTAGTCGCCTTGGCTATGAGATGTTCTCGTGGCCGCAGGATCCGGATTATCTGTTTCTATCAAATCCTGCATACAGATGGCATTACTGGCGGAACTTCGACGCCTATCTGGATATCGGTCTGGTCAACATGGCGGAAAATGACCTGACCGAATGTCTCGAAGGACTTGGGGACCGTCCCATGATTTTACAGAGGCTGGTGCTGATTAATATTGTAAAGGCTAATTTTGACTCTGCGCGAGTTTATCTTAACACACTTGATAAAACACTCTTTTACAGTAAGTGGGCCGGAAAATATTTAAAGCTGCTCGAAACCGATCCAAATTGTTCAACAGACAAGTACATTCAACACCTGAGATCAATTTCCCTCGACAAAGACTATTGCACGCAGACGATACCAATACATACAATGCTGGCTCTGCTGTTAGAGAAGAACAGCCGGAATCGAATGGCTTTTGAGTATTTAATGGCCTGTTACATGTTGGAAAGACATTTGGGTAATCTTATTCAGAACATTAACCGTCTCAAAGATTTTGGCTATTCCCAGGTGCCCACACACTTTGAAGAAGCCTGTCTTACTTATGTAGCAGGCACCGGGCAACGGATACGCATCAGCGGTTACCGGCCGAGCGATTCATTAAGGCAGCGAATCGATGATTTCGGTCGAATACTGCATAATTATGGCTCTAACAAACAAGCCGCATATAACGAGCTGGCGAGTAAGTACGGAAACACATATTTCTTCTATTTTCTCTATGGGACTTCAGGAACGACAGAATGACTGGATTGCAGGAACCAGATAAAGTTAAAAAACATAACACTAAAAGGGCAAAGTATGTTTATGGACTCACAGGCTGTGCGTTTTTAGCTCTTGCATTACTTTACGCGATCCGTAGTAACGAACAGGTAATTATGCAATATAATGATATCGATAGTCCTGCAGAAATCCGACCCGAATACTATGACACCATCATCCCGCCGAATATAGCTCCATTGAACTTTGTCATACAACAGGAAGGCTCAGAGTACTTCGTGAGAATTTACTCGGAAACAGGGAAACCGATCAAAATATTCAGCAGAACCGGCAAGATTACGATTCCGGAGCAGCCCTGGCATAACCTTCTTGATCTCAACAGGGGCCGGCAGCTTAGTATGGATATCTTTGTCAAATCCGGGAGTGCTGCGGGAGCTTCTGACACAGGAAAGAAACAATGGTCCCGCTTCAAAACCATCACCAACACAATTGCAAAAGAAGATATAGATGCCTTTCTTGTGTACAGAAAGATTCGACCGGGCCATCGGACCTGGAGAGAGATGGGTATATATCAGCGTGATCTGAATAATTTTCATGAGTCTCTTATTTTGGACAATGGATATTTTAAGCACGGATGTCTGAACTGTCACACATTCCTGCAAAATAAGCCCGACAAGATGCTGATCGGAATCCGAAGTACGGATTATGGAAGTGCAGCTTTGTTGATCGAAGACGGCGAAGTAAAAAAGATCGGTACGAAATTCGGATATTCCTCCTGGCACCCAAGCGGCCGCCAAGCCTTTTTTTCTGTGAATGATGTCAAGCTTTTTCTGCATTCGGCGGCAAATGAAGTTCGAGATGTGATTGATTTTGATTCTTTAGTGGCCTACTATCTGACTGACTCGGGAACTGTGAAAACGACATCAGATCTTGCAAATAGCAACTGTCTGGAAACTTATCCAACATGGTCGCCTGATGGACGATATTTGTATTTTTGCAGCGCACCGATAACCTGGACAGATCGAACAATAGTTCCTGAAGAGTATGACCAGATAAAATATGACCTTGTCCGGACAGATTATGACATCGACGGGGGTGAGTGGGGGCCGCTTGAGACAGTGTTGTCGGCTGAGGATACAGGACTGAGCGCCCTTTTGCCGCGTGTCAGTCCTGATGGAAGATGGCTGTTATTCTGTATGTGCAATTACGGCTGTTTCCCTGTTTATCAGACAAGTAGTGATCTGTATATTATTGACCTTGAAGATGCCGAAAAGACGGGGCGATTCGAATATCACAGACTTGATATTAACAGTGACAAAAGCGAGTCATGGCACAGTTTTTCCAGCAACAGCAGGTGGATTGCGTTCAGCAGCAAGCGGGATTACGGCGTATTTACCCGGATATATCTTGCCTATCTGAACGAGGACGGTACGGCCAGCAAGCCCATACCTTTGCCCCAGCAGGATCCGACCTTTTACGATTCTTGTCTTTGGACCTACAGTGTCCCCGAACTGATCATCCGGCCGGTGAGAATCACACGAGAAAAACTCGGAAAAGTAGTTCGAAGCCTCGAAAAAATACCTGTCGAAATGCCCGTTACAATGGCCACGCCGAAAGTCGGAACCCTCCCGTCTGCTGGCGTGACCTGGCGATCAGAACGGGAATAACGCTTGGATTGGACATAATATCGAAATCTCAGCAAAGCATTATCTGCAGGTTCCTGAGGAATTGTATGACAAGGTGGCACCTATAAAGAGTTCTAAGTCAAGTTAGAAGTTTTATATATCCACTATCTGAGAAAGAATTGCGTCTCTTTATATATTCAGCCACAAACAATGCCGTAAGTTCCACAAAAACTGCCACAAAATCAACACAGTAAATGATGATTCATTTTCCCAGATGCATTTCAATACCGCGGTTGTATTATACTATTGATAGCGTTTAGGGTATAGAATTTAGGCCAATTACTTTCGACCGGCGTAAGCCATCACTGCCGTCAGGCATCCCCAAGGGATTACGCAATACCCACGAACCAACAAACAAA
>CAZMZR010000090.1:11757-12933 GCA_964570855.1 uncultured Pirellulales bacterium | reverse complement strand
GGAGTCCGGCTGCAGATTGATTTTTCTAATCGCCGAATTTAGCCGAACATCCCGGTTCTTCGACAACTTTGATGTTTTGTAATTTTACCCCTTTTGGAAGTTTTGGTCCAAGTTTATCGTATATATATTTGGCTACGTTTTCCGCGGTGGGATTGTTCTGTTGAAAGTATTTTAACCTTTCCAGCGCGGTATTATCGAACTCGGCCACCAGGTTATCGAGCAGCTCCCTGAGTTTATGGAAGTTCATTACGATTCCCATATTATTGAGCTTGTTACTGCTGACATTGGCGATAACAAGCCAGTTATGCCTGTGTGAGGATTCTTTCGAACCATCGGGCAATACCAATTGATGAGACGCCTGGAAATGTGTTTCAACGCTAATTGTAAACATAAAGCTGTTTGATCCCCTATGATTTATCGGGGGTTGTTTTTTGAAGACGTTTTTTCAAACGTTCATGAATATTCTTGGGAATCAAATTAGACAGATCCCCGCCCAGGGAAGCAATCTCACGAATCAGGGTCGAGCTGGTGAAGCCGTACTGTTCGGAAGTCATTATAAAGACGGTTTCTATGCCGGTTACGGCTCGATTGGTCATTGCAAGCTGGAATTCATATTGGACATCGGTAAGGCTTCTTAATCCCCGTAAAATTACGTCCGCTTTCTTTTTTGTAGCGTATTCTACCGTTAGCCCTTCGAAACTTTCGACCGAGACTCCCGGCATTTTCACATTATCCAACAGTTCTGCTATCATCTCCACGCGTTCTTCGGGGGTAAAAAGCTGGTTTTTAATCGGACTTCGTCCGACGGCGATTATAAGCTCATCGAACAGCTTAATACCCCGGCTGACAACATCGAGGTGCCCGTTTGTAATCGGATCGAACGAACCTGGAAAAATCGCTCTAATATATTTTTTTCTCATTTGGCACCTTTAAGAAAACAGGTGGTTATTATATCCCAAACTTGCCTGCTGTCAAATAGAACAGGCTGTTCCGATTTTATCGAGTATTTTGCGTTTAGCGGATTGCATTTGGAGATTTTGACCAGGCATGCCCCGTCCAACAAGTTTAATCGGACTTTTTTCCCGCGTTGTAAGCCAAACAACACCAGAAGTTTCAGCCCCGGCATCTGCACATAAATACGATTTTTTGAGACGAAATGAAGTTTCCCTTTTCTTA
>CAZMZR010000090.1:0-11657 GCA_964570855.1 uncultured Pirellulales bacterium | reverse complement strand
GGCATCTGCACATAAATACGATTTTTTGAGACGAAATGAAGTTTCCCTTTTCTTATCTTTATGAGATAATTATAATGTATTGTTATATAAGGGCGATAAACAGAAACAATCAGTCAAAAGATATTCTTTTGAATAATGCGCTGAATCAACATATTATGTAAGGAAGATTTTCTGAAACAATTATGTACGGAAGGGCAAATATGATTAATAACAAACGTAAAGGATTCACATTGATAGAGCTTTTAGTGGTTATAGCTATCATTGCATTATTAATGGGCATATTAATGCCGGCGCTGCATCGGGTCAAGAAACAGGCGCAGGAGATGGCCTGTCGGGCTAATCTGCGTCAATATGGCATTGCGCATAACATATATTTGGATGATTATGATTTTAAGTATCCTGATGCATGGACATCGTTGGTTATGACTGAAGAACCTGTCAGCGGATACCAGCGTTATTGCCGATGGCACGATCCGAGATACCCGGCTGATGGTCCATTCTGGCCTTACCTCGCGGCGGAGAAGGTACATCTTTGCCCGTTGTTTAATTCTCTTGCCAGAACTTACGGTGCGAACCATCCGTCTCACGATCCGGCTATTCCAGTTGTTCCGTATTACAATTACAGTATGAACTACTTCCTCAGTAAAAAGAAGCGTTCGGAATTCACCAGAACTCTCTCGGAGATATTCTTCTTCTCAGAAGAGAACATGTGGTTAAGGACCGGTTGCTCGTTTGTTCTTAACGATAATGCATTATGTGGCGACGGGCGTGACTGGTTCGGTACGTTTCACAATACCAAGAGCGGAGATCTTGACTCCGGTAGCGTTAACGCCGTCTTTGTGGATGCACACGTAGAGCCTGTAATTTCGGCTCTTCGCGATGAAGATCCATCCGATAAATCGGAAATGGAATACGGTACATACGAAAAATTCAGTTGGCCTTACAAAAGGGATCCAACGCAATAAGTTGTTATATTTCGATTTACTCCTTTAGCCACATATCGAGCCAGCCGATAACGGTTTCATGCCAGAGGATGGAATTGTGCGGCTTTAGTACCCAGTGAGTTTCATCCGGGAAATAGAGAAGTTTGCCGGGAATCCCACGTCTTTGCAAAGCATTAAACGTACCCAGACCCTGAGTTTCGGCAACCCGGAAATCCGAAGCTCCGTGAATCACCAGCATGGGAGTTTTCCAGTTATTGACAAAGTTTACAGGATTATGCTTTTCATAGCCTTCCGGATTTTCCCAGGGTGTACCGATATGGTCCCATTCGGGAAACCATAGCTCTTCGGTATCGAAGTAAGCCATCCGCTCGTCGAGGTTACCATCATGATTGACCAGACAACGAAAACGGTCGGGCCAGTTGCCCGCAATCCAGTTGATCATATATCCGCCAAAGGAAGCTCCTAATGCCCCGACTCTATCACCGTCGGCCCAGGGATAACGCTCAAGGGCGGCGGCGAGACCTTTTTGTAAATCTTCCAGAGGTTTACCGCCCCAGTCGCCGCGGATGGAATCGGTGAAATCCTGCCCGTATCCGGTCGAGCCGTGGAAATCGACCATAACAGCGACATAGCCTGCTCCCGCGTAGGCCTGGGGATTCCAGCGGTAGTGGAACATATTGCCGAAAGAACCCTGCGGCCCGCCGTGGATTAGAAAAGCCACCGGGTATTTTTTATCCGGGTCGAAATCCACCGGTTTAACTACATAGCAATAAACTGCCTCGTTGTTCCAGCCTTTGAATGTAAACTGTTCATATTCACCCATTCGAGCTGCGGCGATTTTATCCTTGTTTATATCGGTGATTTGCCTGGCGTCACTACCCTCCGGTTTGACCGAATATAATTCTGTGGGTGACTTTAAGTTGTTCATGCTGTAAATGATTGTATCGCCGGCGACACCTGGCGAGCTGATGGTTCCCTGCTCAACTAAGGTTTTTACGTCGGCGGTTTTCAAATCGATTGCAAAAAGAGAATATTGGCCTATGTTTATTGCTGTTGCGTACAGGGTTTTACCATCGGCGGAAAAGCACAAAGAAGATGGGCTGCGGTCCCATTTTTCCGTTAAAATCTTCGGCTTTCCTTTGGGCCAGGGACGGACGACCACTCGAAAGCGGTCGGATTCATATCCGGGCCTTTTCATTGCCAGATAAGCCAGTGTTTTGCCGTCGGGTGAAAAGACCGGATTTGTGTCCCATGCCTTATTGTATTCTGTCAGGCACATTGGCGGCTCTGAACAATCGATGGGGGCCAGGTAAAGATCAAAGTCTGTTGACCACGGTTCTTCCGGCCCAACGTCTCGGGCGGTAAAAATCACGCTTTTGCAATCGGGGGTGAAAGTGATTTCCTCCGAGCCGCCGAACGGCTTGGATGGTGTATCTGCATCCATACCCTGCATAACATCGAGAGCTTTGCCTCCGTCGGCGGGGGCCACGAAAAGGTGCGAACGTCGGCCGTCTTTCCATGTGTCCCAGTGCCGAACGAAAATTTTATCATAGATTCGACCGCCGGCTTTTTTCTGCTCGATTTCATCGAGCCTTTTTTGGGTTTCGTCAGGGCTATTGCAGTCTGGGAACATTTCCATTGTAAAAGCGATGTATTTCCCATCCGGGCTGATGATTAGATTTCCTGCATCGAGCGGTTCGTTTGTGATCTGCTGTGCTTCTCCGCCGTCGATTCGAATCTGCCAGACCTGTGACGAGCTTAAGCGAGTGGAAATGAAATACACTGATTTGCCGTCGGGCGCCCAGCAGGGATTGGAATCTGCCTCGGGGTGTGTAGTTAATTGGTGAAGTCCGGTACCATCTGTTCCGACCAGCCAGAGGTTGATCCTGCCTTTATTTTCTTCGAGGTCGGTTTTTCTTAAAACAAAAACAATCCACTTGCCGTCCGGCGAAACTTTCAGCTCGGAAATACGATCCATTGCCAGCATGTCGTGAATGGAGAACGGGTGGCTCTGATTTGAATCTTCGGAAGAGACGCCCGGAGCGTTTATAATAAAAAGAATCGATAGTATTAATATTTTCCTGTACATTAAATCTCTCCTTAGTCATTTAGAATTTTCGATTGTTTTGCCACATTGTAATAGTAAATCTGCGCTCTGACAATTCATAGGTTGAGAAAAAGAGATTTTCGGTTAATATGATAGTTGCTTTTAGAGTAAAAATATTTAACAGTCACAGTCTTCAATTATAAGGATTGTCGCTAATGCATCGTTTTTTCGTTACTACTGATAACTTACACGAGAAACATGTAATTCTCACAGGTCCTCAGGCACATCAAATATGCGATGTCTTGCGTATGAAGCCCGGCGAGAAGATTATCGTACTGGATAATACGGGTTATGAATGCACGGTTGTGTTAGGTAAGGTTGTTCGACAGGAAGTTGCAGGGCAGGTGATTAGCAGGCGAAAATGCGAAGCCGAACCCAAAGCACGAATTACCCTGTACCAAAGTCTTTTGGCTCGTGAAAAATTTGAATTAGTATTGCAAAAATGTACCGAGATCGGCGTGGTATGCTTTGTGCCTGTCGTAACGCAGCGTTGTATTATTCGCCGAGCTGATACTGTCACTCCAAAAAAAATGTCACGCTGGCGAAGTATCATTACCGAAGCGGCCGAGCAATCGGGTCGAGGCCGGATCCCACGGCTTGAAGATGCAGTTAATTTCACCGATGCCGTATCCGGACTTGATGGTTTTGACTGCCGCCTTATAGGGTCCCTCGAAGCGAATGAATCCGGCCTGCGTGAAATTATACGTACCGGTAATGCTGAGCCGAGTGAGATAGCCCTGTTTATAGGGCCGGAGGGAGGATTCACAGAGGATGAAATCGCTCTGTCTCGTAGTAAAGGGACGGCGTCCTTTAGTCTTGGTAAACGCATTTTGCGAACGGAAACCGCCGCTGTCGTTGCTTCGGCGCTAATCCTGTATGAATTAGACCGGTAAGAAGTGTGAAATCATGGATGCGGCAGTTCAGACGGTCACTGATTTTTTCGGGTGGTTTTTTTCTGTTTCTTCGTATTGGATTTTTCTTTTATAAGCGTTACGGGAATATCGAGCCAGAAGATCGAACCTTTGCCAAGCTCACTGTCAACTCCCATACTGCCTGCAAGCATTGCGGCTAACTCGGCACTGATGGCCAGTCCCAGCCCGCTGCCGGTCGATTGACGCGTCAGGGAACCGTCGGCGGTGCCGAATTTCTCGAATATCTTTTGCTTGTCACCCTCCGCAATGCCGCAGCCGGTATCTGTCACCTCGATCCGGAGTGTTTTTTCATCCTTCTTGAGATTTGCAAGAATTTCAATGCTGCCGCGTTCGGGTGTGAATTTTACTGCGTTGCTTAGAAAATTATAGACTATCTGCTGAACCTTACCGGCATCTGTCATAAGAAGCGGCAGCTTGGGCTCGATAAGGACTTTTACTTTGATTTTCTTTTTCCTGGTTTCCAGTGAAAACGCCGAAACGGCGGATTTAATCAATTGTGGCACCGATGTTTCTTCGATGTGTAATTCGATTTTGCCCGCTTTTGTCTTTGCCAGGTCCAGCAAATCGTTAATCATATTCAATAGCCTGTTACCGCCCATTATAATATTCTCTGTGTATCTTAGGACCTTGTCCTTGGATAAAGCCTGTTTTTCCCGCAATACCTGAGCGAAACCGAGAATAGAATTCAAAGGGGTTCTGAACTCGTGGGAAATATTGGCTAAAAACTCGCTTTTTAATTTATTGGCCTTGAAAAGTTCGATATTGCGATCCGAGAGTTCGGCGATTTTACCGTCAAGTTGTTTGTTCGCCAGTCGAAGTTTTTCCTGTGTTTCCTGCAGACTGTCGAGCATCTTATTGAAAGCGCTGGCCAGGTTCTCATATTCATCACCGGTTTTTATTGAGCTTCTTATATCGAGGTTTCCTTCGGCGACGTTATTGGCCATAGCCCGCAGATGCCGTATCGGTCTGAGAATGACTCTCTGCGTAATCCAGTAAAATGCAATAATAGCACCTGTGCCGGCAATGAGTCCGGCGAAGCTGACCCAAACCCAGTTTAACAGTTTGGTCTTTCCGATTTCGGCCGCCGGGCTTTGAACAATTATTGCACCTATCAATTCATTCGGGGTAAAAGCACCGGCCGAGCCCTGGGAATTGTGACAGCTTATACAGTTATCGTTTGCCCGAAAGACTCTTATATAATTGCTGTGTGACATACCATTGATTTTGTTAAAGCTGATGGTGTCGTTTCTGCTGTTTTCAGCTATTAATGTTTCGATTATCTCTTGTTGGTCGTCGGCCAACTGCTCAATCTCTTTTTGCTGTAGTTCGTTTTCCTTAGCAAAGCGTATCCAGCGTATTTGTGTGTTGTTAGGATCGAGTATCTGTCCGGTATTATCTAATGGGGCCAGGGCGGTCTGACCGGTGCCTTTCAACTGGAAGTGTTGTCGATATAATAACATTTCACTTCTGGCCCGTTCGGTATCGAGATAGTCTTTTTTTACAAGCTGTCTCATCCATATATAGGGTAAAATAAGCGCAATTATCAGGGTCAGGACAACTGCCAGTCCAAACATCAACTGACATTTCGCCGCCAGTGATAAGGGTGAGAGCTTAAGGAATTTCAGCATCCTCTTCCAGATTCGACTGATCTTATATCGCTTGATAGACAAGGCTAAGCTCCAACGTTAGAGAAGTTTTCCCGCCGGTATTAATTTTAGTTTAGGTCCCGGATTTCGCCTGAGAAGCTTTCAGGCTTTTTTCTTTTTTACGGATTTCCTTACCGGTTTGAGCGGTTCCATTTCCGCTCTTAATCTCGGCAGAGCTTTTGGGTATTTGTTCCGGATAAAATCAATCAGCTTTTCTCGTACTTCACATCGCATGGTCCATGCGGTCGAGGCGTCCGGAGCGCTCATTAGCGCCCTTAATTCGACCGTGCGTTCGGTAGTATTGGTAACCTGCAGCACACAAACCTTGCCGTCCCACAGCTTTGATTTTTTCAGGATGCGATGAAGCTCTTCTCTGATTGAGTCGAACGGAACCGTATAATCGACATAAAGAAACACGGAGCCAAGAATATCCGCAGTGACACGCGTCCAGTTCTGGAAAGGTTTCTCGATAAAGTAAGTAATCGGTACGATTAGTCGTCTTTGGTCCCAAATCCTGACAACTACATAAGTCAAAGTGATTTCTTCGATTCGGCCCCATTCATTTTCCACAATCACAACATCATCAACTCGAATAGGCTGAGTGAAGGCGATTTGCAGACCGGCGATAAATGTACCGATAGTTTTTTGAGCGGCCAGTCCTATAACAATCCCGATAATTCCTGCCGAAGCCAGTATTGTTGTACCCAGTTGCTTGATTTTCGGAAAGGTCATAAGGATAGTGGCGAATGCGATAATACATACAGTAATAATTACCAATCGCTTGAGCACCCTGAACTGAGTATGAATCTTGCGGGCTTTCAGGTTGTCTTTTACGTTAACCTCGAATCGTCCGACAATGTAATCTTCCAGTACATATGCAGCTTTTATCAGCAGCCAGGCGATTGAAGCGATAATCAACAGACCAAGGATGTGATTTAATTTCTCCGCCGCTTCCTTGAGCGAGGAGGCTACAATAAAGACACGAATCAACAGGAATACAATAATCCATTGAAACGGTCTGTAGCAATGTCGGGCAAGGGAATCATCGAATGAGTTTTTGGAGCTTTTTGTGATTTTTCGGATCATTTTATAGAACAGAAAATGTCCGATGAATCCGAGGAGCAACGGCACACCCACCAGCCAGAGAGTTAATTTCCAGTTTTGTATGAGTTCCAACATAATTAACCCTCCGAATAAACGGTTAATTTTCGAGTTCTGCGTATATTGCCGCTTTAGAGTTTACTGCTGTTGTTCTGCGGAGTTTTCGTCGATTATTTGAGAGTGTTTTTGCACTCGCAGATTCAACTCGTTAAGCTGTTTAGCATCTACTTCACTCGGCGCTTCGGTTAAGAGACACTGGCCCCTCTGGGTCTTTGGAAATGCAATGACATCTCGAATATTGTCTGTACCGGTCAGCAGCATAACGAGCCTGTCGAGACCGAAGGCTATTCCGCCGTGCGGGGGGGCGCCGTATTCCAGAGCCTTTAAGAAAAAGCCGAATCGCTGCTGTGCCTGTTTTCGCGAAATATTGAGCAGGTCAAAAACTTTTTGCTGGATTTTCGGATTATGGATACGAATGCTTCCGCCGCCAATTTCAGAACCGTTCACAACAATATCGTATGCCTGAGAGCAGATGTTGGCCGGATCGGTTTCGAGTTTGCCTAAATCTTCTTCGACGGGACAGGTGAACGGATGGTGCAGTGAATCGTATCGATTTTCATCTTCGTTCCATTCGAACAGCGGGAAGTCCACTACCCATACGAATTCAAATCGGCCGGGCTCATAAAGCTTCAATTCACGGGCCAGTTTACAGCGCAGAGGCGCCAAAGCCTTGTTTGCTGCATCCTGCGTGTCTGCGACAAACAGAAGCAAATCGTCGGCCTTAGCTTCGAAGAGTTCGATAAGCTGCTGCTGTTGTTCCGGGCTGAAGAATTTAGCTGAGCCGCCAAACAGCGTTAGTTTTCCGTCTTCAGGCTTGACCCTGGCCCATGCCAGGCCTTTGGCTCCGTAATCACCGACAAAGCCGGTCAGTGTTTTTTCGATGTCGCTTCTTGAATATTTTTCACCGCCGGGTGCACAAAGTCCCTTTACAACTCCGCCTTTTTCGATGGTTGAGGTGAAAACCTTAAATGTACTTTGTCTGGCCAGCTCGGAAATGTCTTTGAGCTTCATATCGAAACGCAAATCAGGCCTGTCAGTGCCGTAATCAGCCATAGCCTGATTATATGGCATCCGTCGCATCGGAAGAGCCACATCTATATCTAAAATCTCCTTCCAGATTCTCGCCACGAGATTTTGATGTACGTTGATAACATCGTCCGTATCGACGAAGCTCATTTCTACATCGATTTGGGTAAATTCAGCCTGCCTGTCGGCGCGTGGGTCTTCATCCCGGAAGCACCGCACTATCTGGAAATATTTATCAACGCCGCTGACCATCAGGATTTGCTTGAAAAGCTGTGGCGATTGCGGCAGGGCGTAGAAGCTATTTTGAACCAGCCTGCTGGGTACAAGAAAATCTCTTGCTCCTTCCGGCGTGCTCTTGGCCAGCATAGGAGTTTCAATCTCCCAGAAGCCCAGTTTGTCGAAATAATCCCGTGTAATCACAGTAACTTTGTGCCGGATTCGAAGCTTATTCTGCATCGCCGGTCTGCGAAGGTCGATGTATCGATTTGTAAGTCGCAGCTCCTCGCCGGTCTTCTCGGCATTATCCATTTCGAAGGGTGGTGTTTTCGAGGTATTTAGGATTTCAATTTTCTGCACGGCGACTTCAATTTCGCCGGTTGCCAGTTTCGGGTTGTGCATACCCTCGCTTCTCGGCTGGACGATGCCTTCGGCCGCTATTACCCATTCGCAGCGGAATGTTCTGGCTAATTTATGGGCATCGGGTTGAGTTTCCGGATCGAAAACTATCTGGGTCAGGCCTTCTCTGTCTCGAACATCGATGAATACCAGGTTTCCGTGGTCGCGATATGAATGAACCCAGCCGGCTAAGACGACCTTTTGACCGACATCTTCGATCCGAAGCCGACCGCAACTGTGCGTTCTTTTTAGCATTACAAAGTCTCTCTATAGTGTAATTATAACTCATGCTTGCGCTTATGCGCAAGATAACAGCAGAACAGCATAGCCGAAAAGTTTTGTCTCGTCAATAACCGCTTTTTATATTTAACATTAGCCTATCGCAATCTGGAGGGTCTAATCTTCCCTAAACAATAGAGAGATTTGTGGCTTTATGTCGGCCATGACACTAAAAGTCGAGTTGTATATAACCGGACTTTGAATGGTATTAGACGTCACAAATGTATTTTTCCAGACCGATGAGCGGCTAAGAATGACCGTTCATTGCTTTTAGTATTTTGTCTCTTGTATCATTGCGCTTTTGGGTTTTATTATTACCGCCGTTGTTATTTACAGGCCGTTTTTTCCATCTGATACAGGAAATGTGAAGTCAAAAAACAAAAATACGTCCGATAAATCTAAGTATTAAAATTGTTTTATTTTAAGTACGAATATTCATTGACCGATAATATATTTGGTGAAGTCGTTTCGTTTTTTTTACAGGATAAATTGGGGGCTTAAATTTCAAAATGAAAGGATTGAGTTGCTATGAAGCTAATATCAATTTGCCTGAAAGTTCACGTGATTGCCTGGTGCTTGGTTGTGATATTACAGTCACCCGTCCCGGCTCAAGATGCTGTTCCTGTAGATGATTTGTATGAAATGGATATTGAGGAACTCCTTGAAGTCGATATTTCTGTGGCCTCCAAGAAGCAGGAATCGATATCTGAGGCACCTGGAATCGTCGCAGTCGTCCCCCGAAGTGAGTTCGAGATTTACGGAGACAGGAATCTCCATCAACTACTGCAACGCCAGCCCAGTGTTTACACACGAAGTTCATTTGTGTATTACGATAATTTAGCAGGCTTTCGAGGTGACATGTCAACACATGCGGAAATGCATACGTTGATCCTCTTTAATGGACGACCAATTCGGGAAAGCGCCCAGGGGCACAATGTTAACATGTATATGGCATTTCCACTGGTGGCCTTGGAGAGTGTCGAGTTAATACGAGGACCCGGCTCGGTACTCTATGGCAGTAATGCATTTACAGGTGTTGTTAATCTAAAAACCCGTGCCGCCCCGGAGCATACTGAGTTATCTATCTCGTCTATGGCAGGTAGTTACGGGTATTACGACACAACCGTCTCAGCCGGAGGCAGGTCCGGTGACCTTGGATTTATCGGTGCTGCTCGAGTCTCCGATCAGCAGGGATATAGATATCGATTGATCGATCAGGCAGGCGTATATGGGACGGATAATAAGGGCGACAAGAGCTTCTCAGGAACCGCACATCTGGATTATAAGGATTTCACACTTGATGTTTTTGGATCCGATATAGATGCGTTTACTATGGGGGTTTTCCCGTTCTGGTCTAATTCTCATCAAATCATTCGGAATAAGAAACTATTTATGAATGCGGGTTATCGAGCACCCCTCCAAGACAGAATGACCCTGGAATTCAACCTGACGTACAATCGACAAGAAAACATGCTGTCCAGTCCAAGGCCTATGATGATCGGGACCTTTACGGAGGATTGGCTTGGTGAAGTGACCCTTTTTGCCAATCCTACGGACAACACAAATTTCGTCTTTGGATTCCTGCAGGAATCCCGGAAGAACTACACGGCAGACAGCGATCTGTTTCAATCCATTCCCTCTTATGATTATGAACCCATGGGTGCCTATGCCCAAGGTGACTATACAATTGGCGAGTGCGTCAAGCTGATTGCGGGAACCCAATGGAATGAATCCCCGCTAGGCGGCTCTGATCTGGTTTCCAGATACGGTATTATTTTGACGCCTGTTGAGCACTGGGGCCTGAAACTCCTGCGAGGTGAGGCATTCCGGGCCCCTGTCACATTGGAATCGGATCTTTATGATCCATCCCCACCTCCGGGTCTTGTTGGAAACAAGAATCTTGAGCCTGAGGAAATAACGACCTATGATGTGCAGCTTTTTTATAATGACACCAAAACGTATGCAGCAGTTACTTATTTTGATAGCACGATCAAGGATCTCATTATTTACGATACGAGTATTCTCCCATTTACGTATATGAATGGGGGTGAGCATAAGTACGATGGTATTGAGTTCGAAGGCAAACGCTTTCTTTCGTCACACTGGCATGTACTTGGCTCGTTCATGTACCAGAATAATAAGGCTGATACAGGCCTTAATCCCAGTGTTGTACCTGATAAGATGGCCAAGCTGGGCTTGGCTTACACATGGAGTGAAGGTAGTGCATCTATCTTTTACAGTTATTTCGCAACGCCACCTCTCATTAACATCTCTGGGACTACTCTTGTGGTCAATCCGGAACCGGAAGAACTTAGCCTGGTGTCCATGAACGTTCGTATGGATGTATCAAAATGGATGGGTTTTAAGGCGAAACGATCTATCCTGACCTTGCGGGTGGAGAATCTCTTAAATGAAGAGATCTATGTGCCAACTTTTGCATATACCGGCTCACCAAACTCATTCCCCTATGGTCCGGGAGCGACGCTCTATGCCGGTTTGACAGTTAATTTCTAACTGTAAGGCAACTTGGCCCGATTCAACGAATTTATAGAACAACTGCATAGCCTAAGGTAATTCGAAGAGTTGAAAAAATTTATACCGTTGTTTTTTCATATCGGCGAACTTCAACAGGATTAAATTCGTATTAAAAAATAGCCACGGGCTGGGGTTCTTATACTTCACTACCCTCCTCCTAACCTCAGCCCTTTTTTTATTTGTTAAAACAAGCATATTCCTCTTTTGTTGCAAGCCATTTGCTTTTTCCCGATAGTAAATTTCTGGTTTCCGGTAATTATGTATCGGTATTGGTATATTAATGCGATCAGGGATAGGATTTGTTGACGGAAAAGTGTATGAACTTTTTATATGACTTGAACGTAATATTTAATAATTGATTTCGGGCTGGGGTTTTCAACTCTCCTTTCCTCCTTGCCTCAGCCCGTTTTTT
>CAZMZR010000089.1:0-13494 GCA_964570855.1 uncultured Pirellulales bacterium | reverse complement strand
CTGCCTTTACAATTCTCGGGGTTGTTCTAACGAAACGTATCAGTAAAGCCTTTGGTAAATCATCAACTTATGCAGTCTCTTTGGGTATTGCCGGTATAACTTCAGCGCTCGTTATTCTCTTAGGCCCACAAAGTATCGTTCTTTTGTTTGTTCTAAATTTTGTTACATCGTTTGCGGTCGGACCCGTGTCTGTACTGCAATGGGCCATTTATGCGGATACGGCCGATTATTCGGAGTGGAAAAAGGGACGTCGGGCTACTGGTCTTGTGATGTCTGCCTCATTGTTCGCGCTGAAGCTTGGAATCGCCCTGGGAGCTGCAGCTAATGCATGGATACTGGCAGCGTATGGTTATCAGGCTAATATGGAGCAAACTGTAAAAGGATTGTTAGGCATACGTATGGTTATGAGCGTTTACCCCGCTATTTTCGCCATAATAGGCATGGTTCTTATGTTCTTCTATCCATTAAAAAAACAGTTGATGGCACAGGTTGAGACTGAGCTGGTCGAACGCCGTAAGCAAGCTGAAAGCGATTCGCAGATAGATTAAGGAATGATTATGAAAACTAAAAATTTATTAATTATTATCTTGTTGTTTTTAACGGTATCATGGTCTGGTGCAACAAGCACCCAAGCCTCTGATAAATCCGTACTCAAAGACGTTTATGAAGATTATTTCCTGATCGGTGGTGCCTTTAACCGCAGTCTGGTTTCGGGTAAAGATCCTAATGCGGCTGCCATCGCTATAAAGCACTTCAATACGGCGACATCGGAAAATGACATGAAGTGGTCACTAATCCATCCTCAGCCCGATAAATATAACTGGGAGCCCGCTGATCGATTCGTAGATTTCGCCGAAAAGAACAACATGGCTCCTATCGGACACTGTCTTATCTGGCATGCTCAGGTCCCAGGCTGGACATACCGTGACGAAGATAGAAATCTATTAACCCGTGAAGCGCTGCTTGCCAGAATGAAGGACCATATCAACTCCGTTGTCGGTCGCTACAAAGGCCGTGTTAAGGGCTGGGATGTTGTGAACGAAGCCCTTAATGACGACGGCACATTACGCAACAGCCGATGGCTGCGGATTATTGGCGAAGGTTCAGAGGAAAAGCAGTATGATTTCATCGCAAAAGCCTTCGAATATGCCCACCAGGCCGATCCCAACGCGGAATTGTACTACAACGATTACAGCCTTGATACCAAGAAGGAAAAATGCGACGGTGCGGTAGAAATCGTGAAATACCTCAAATCGAAAGGCATCTGTATAGATGGTGTAGGGATACAGTTACACGCCGGTTTGGATTATCCCAGCAAGGAATCCCTTGAGTATTGTATCTCTTCTTTGGCGGCAACGGGTGTTAAGGTCATGATGACCGAGCTGGATATCAGGACGCAGACCCGTGGATATCGGGGAGCGGATATCAGAAGGGTCAACAGGCAGGATACGGCAGACGCCGATGCCGTCTCCGAAGAGATACAACAGAAACTGGCTGACAAATATGCTGAGCTTTTCTCGGTTTTCGTAAAACACAGGAAGGACATCTCCCGCGTCACCTTCTGGGGCGTTTATGATAGAACATCATGGATTGGAGGTTCTCCTCTCTTGTTTGATAGAAACTATCAGCACAAGCCGGCCTTCGACGCCGTTATAAAAGTTGTGCAAAATGATAGGTAATCTCTATTTCTATCGGGCATTCAATTATGCCCATGTTTAAGAGAAAGGATATGATTTATGTGTCAGTTTGTGATTAAATTAGTAACGATATTGTGTTTGTTTCTGACTTTGGGTACCGGTTGCTCAGTACAGGACGACCGAACATTTAGCAATCCAATTATCTCCGGTTTTTATCCCGATCCCAGTATCTGTCGTGTTGGGGATGATTACTACACGGTGCATAGCACCTTCGAGTATTTCCCCGGCGTTCCGGTTATGCACAGCAAAGACCTCGTACACTGGAAACAAATCGGTTATTGCCTTACTCGTAAAAGTCAATTGCCGCTTGAAAAAATGAGACCTTCCGGCGGCATCTATGCCCCGACAATTCGTTATCACGACGGCACCTTTTATATGATAACCACCAACGTCGACGGGGGCGGCAACTTTTACGTTACCGCAAAAGATCCTGCAGGGCCCTGGTCGGAGCCGATTTGGATAAAAGACGGCGGCGGCATCGACCCATCGCTCTTTTTCGATGACGACGGAACGGTTTATTATCACCGGCAACAAGGCGGACGCCACGGCTGCACCGCTCAATCAACTATCAATCTCAAAACGGGCAAACTCGAAGGAGAACTGAAGGAAATATGGCGCGGCACCGGCGGCATCTGGCCGGAAGGACCACACCTTTATAAAATAAACGGTAAATATTACCTGATGATTTCAGAGGGCGGGACAAGCTACGGCCACAGCGTCACCGTCGCCCGCAGCGATTCGCCGTGGGGACCGTTCGAATCGAATCCGAACAACCCCATCCTTACGCATCGTGAACTCGACGGTAACCCAATCCGCGCTGTCGGGCACGCAGACCTTGTTGAAACTCCCGACGGCTGGTGGCTGGTATGTCTGGCCATCCGACCTAAGGGCGGCAACTTTCATCATATCGGTCGGGAAACCTTCCTTGCGCCTGTTGCCTTCGAAGACGGCTGGCCGGTTGTTAATGTAAACGGCACACTTGAGTTAACAATGCCAGCACCGAAACTGCCTAAGCATACATTCAAAGAACCGCCCCCCAGAGATGATTTCGACACGGACAAATTGGCTATGCAATGGAACTTTCTGCGGAATCCTTACGACACAGATTATTCCCTGACCGAGCGTCACGGGTTTCTGCGCCTGAACGGCTCCACTGTAAATCTGAGTGACAAGGATTCGCCCGCATTCGTGGGACAAAGGCAAACCGATTTCAATTGCGTTGCTTCCACTCTGCTCGAGTTCGACCCTGAAAATGAAAATGAGGAAGCCGGTCTTGTGGCTCGACAAAATGATAAATACCATTATGAAATCGGTGTGACTCTGCGAGGGAGCAAACGCCAGGTTATGTTCAGAAAAGTTATCAAAGGCAAAATAATCGAACCCATTCAATATGTTGACGTTCAGCCCGGACCGGTTATACTAACGGTCAAGGCAATGCCGCTGTTTTATGAGTTTTCCTGCCAGTCTGGGGACGGCACCCGAAAAGTATTAGGCACGGCATTGACGAAGGATCTATCCGTTGAAGAGATAGGTTTTGACGACGGGATGTGCTTTACCGGCGTGTATTTTGGAATGTACGCTACAGGTAACGGCAAAAAGTGCACGAACCCGGCGGATTTCGACTGGTTTGAATATTCAAATAATAAATAATAAGGAGCAAAAACCTTTGATGAATAATAACGATACACAAGACCAACCAACCTTGAAAGATATATTCAAAGACGACTTTTATATTGGCGCCGCCCTCAGCCTGAATCAGATTTCCGGCAATGAGCCAAACGCCATCGCTCTTGTGGAAAAACACTTCAACAGTATAACACCGGAAAATATTCTTAAATGGGAAGAGATACATCCTGAACCGGACAAATATAATTTCGAGCCGGCAGACCGTTATGCGGCTTTAGGTCAGAAGAATAAGATGCATGTAGTCGGTCACACTCTCGTCTGGTTTTATCAAACGCCAGAATGGGTGTTCCATGACGAATCGGGCAAGCCCCTGGACCGCGATGCTTTGCTTAGCCGAATGAAAGAGCACATCTTTACCGTGATGGGCCGTTACAAAGGCCTCGTACACGGCTGGGACGTTGTTAATGAAGCAATTGCCGCCGACGGCGGCTTTAGAAAATGCAAATGGCTGGACATTATCGGCCCGGACTACGTACTTAAAGCCTTCGAATATGCCCGCCAAGCCGACCCGGATGCTCAGCTTTACTATAATGAATATGATCTCGTGAAACCAGCCAAGTGTGAAGGTGTCATACGCCTGATACGGGATTTGCAGTCAAAAGGTGTACGCATAGACGGCCTCGGCATTCAGGGACACTGGTTTCTGGATTATCCGCCTCTCGATGAGATTGAGAGCTCTATCATGGCTCTTTCCGAACTGGGTGTCAAGTTAATGGTAACGGAGATGGACATAGGCGTGCTTCCTTTTTATCCTGTCGATTCCAAATTGGTCGATCTGACTTCTTTTGATCCTGAAACGCAAAAGAAGTACAATCCTTACCCGGACGCCCTGCCGGACTCTATTCAAAAAGACCTGGCAAATCGATATGCCGAATTGTTTTCGCTTTTTCATAAGCACCGTGATCCCCGCTTTCGCGGGGACAAGCTTGCCCCCCGTAAAGGGGGGGTCAGCCGAGTGACATTTTGGGCGGTCCATGATGGCCAGTCATGGCGCAGCTACATGCCCATAACAGGGAGGGCCGACTATCCTATGTTGTTCGACCGTCAATGTAAACCTAAGCCGGCCTTTGATGCCGTCGTGAAAATAGCTCAAAGCATGTAAGATACGACATTTCGCACCATTCGAGCATAATATAGACAATTCGATTTAGCCCATAAGATAACGGCTTTGTCTATCTCAGTGATCGGATTTGTGGTCTCCTGTCTTCTACCCTCCGTCTTCTGTGCCTTAGGTTACGCTCATGACAGGCTTCTATCATTTGCGTAATGAGTTGATTACAAAAAAAGAAGAATATGATATACGATTTGAAGAATAAACATGATGACATAAGTCCGAATCATCTGCAGAATCAGTGTTTACTTTTCATCTTTGCTTTTTTTTTCAGAGAGAAACTTTTTTTAATACTTAAAACGGCGTTTTAGCCGGGCCTTAATCTTTTATAATTCGGACTTGAAAATAGGATTATTATAAGGTATGATTCCGCAGAATTTATTTATAAGGAGCTTAAATGAAGAACAAGAAAGATATCGAAATTGTCGCAGCGGGCCATACGTGCCTTGACTTGATTCCGGCTTTTACAATTGAAGGAAAAGTTGACAAGATGACCGATGTCCTCGTGCCTGGCAAAATGATTAATATGGGCCAGTGTGTCGTTGTCGGCGGCGGGCCGGTTACAAACGCCGGAGTTTCTATCCGCCGGCTTGGTGTGAAAACCGAATTGATCGGCAAGATAGGCGATGACGACTTCGGCAAACAGATTCTTCGCTGGTATGAAGAGCATGAGGGCCATTTTAAGGGGATTAAAATGGTTGAAGGCGAATCAACGTCATATACCATTGCTATTTGCATTCCAGATATCGACCGGTTTTACCTTCATCACTGCGGAGCGAATGATACTTTCGGTTATGACGATATGGATTTTGACCTTGTGGAACGCTCCAAGCTGATGCTTTTTGGTTATCCGCCCTGGATGAAGAAACTCTATGACAACACAGGCGCACAGTTAACAAAAATTCTTAAAAAGACAAAGGAATTAGGCACAACAACGGCTCTTGATCTTTCTATCCCCGATGTAAACAGCCCTGCCGGTCAGGTGGACTGGAAAGCAATTCTTAACGACTGGGTCCCGCTAACAGATATTATGGTGCCAAGCGCTGAAGAAGTATTTTTCTTCCTTTATAAGGACAAATTCCTCGATATAAAGGCAAATCTCGGCCCCAAAGACAGCGTGCTCGACCACATGACGGTCGAAGATATTTCCACGTTGGGAAGTGATTTGATAGAAATGGGTACTGCAATAGCGATGGTCAAGTGCGGCCACAGAGGATTATACGTTCGGACGGCCGGTCGGGACCGGCTCAAAAAATTAGGTGCGGCGGGATGTTCTGATCTTGAAAACTGGGCAAATCGTGAACTTTGGTTCCCCGTGTATGAAGAGGAAAAATTTGTAGGGGCACTTGGCTCCGGCGATTCGGCGATTGCGGGTTTTCTGTCCGCATATGTATGGGGACATACCATTGAATCCTGCCTGAGATATGCGAACGCCGCCGGGAGTATGAATGTTACTGTTCCGGATGGGCTTACATGGAACAAGGGATTTGAAGATTTAACAAAACGTATTGAATCGGGATGGAAGACAAAGGATTTAAAAATCGACGAGAACGGATGGAAATATGAACGTGATTTCTGGGTGGGACCTGATAATCATGGTGAATGGGAATCATAAAAAGGCATAATACAGGAGATAAAGATGTCAAAAGCAAAAGCAAGTATAAAAGCAAGAGATGCATTTGTCAGCAAAAAATTAGCAAAAATGAGTTTGGAAGAAAAAGTCGGCCAGCTTTTAACTTTCACCTGGCGCGGCACAATGCCGACTCCGAGCGGAATAGAGCAAATCACGAAATTGCAATGCGGCGGTCTTTGCCTGGAACCATACGCACTGGAGACCTGTAAAAACCTATACTGGGGCAATTCCCAGTTAGATAAGACATTCAAGAAGCCGAAAGATTATTTCACTATAGCGAACACCTATTTTGCCGGTAAAACTTTTGGAATCAGCATCACACCGGGCGATTACACCGCGGCCTTGAATAAAATGCAAAAAATTGCTGTGAGCAGGCCGTCAGGAATTCCACTTCATATGACCATTGATATGGAAGGAGATTTCAAGAACGATTATATGTCCGGCGGTATCAGGCAGTTTCCCCCGCCAATGGGCCTGGCCGCTATAGGCGACCTTAAGCTGACGTACAAAGTCGCCAACACCCTCGCCAAGATATGCAGTAATATGGGCGTGACTCAGTTTTACCATCCGGTTTGCGACTGCAACACGAACCCGAAAAATCCGGAAATCGGCGTCAGGTCGTTCAGCGACGATCCCGAAGTCTGTGCTGCTCACGTGGCTGCGACCGTTAAAGGGTATCAGGACGCTAACATCGCCGCTACTGGTAAACATTATCCGGGACGCGGCTCTTCGGGCACCGATGCACACGACGTTCTCGAAATACTCAAGCTCAGCAAAAAGAGAATGCAAGATGTGGACCTGGTTCCGTTCAAGTCTGCAATAGATGCCGGATGTATGGCGATTATGACAGGCCATTCTGTTTACCCGACATACGATGCCAAATATCCCACTACGTTGTCTGAAATACTGCTTACAGGATTGTTGAAGGGTGAATTGGGATTCGATGGAGTTATAGTATCGGATGCTATCGGCATGGCCGCCATCCTTAAAAAATGGCCTCTTCCCAAGGCTTGTGCGATGGCAATCAAGGCCGGTTGCGATACGATACTGCTCAAGGCTGATGACGAGTCGAGGTCGCAGTGTTTCTTCGGTATTAAACAGGCTGTTGAAAAAGGCGAGTTGTCTGAAGAGAGAGTCAATGACGCCGTTGGGCGCCTGTTAAAGATGAAATACGACCAGGGCCTGTTTAAGACCGCCGGCAAGAATGATCCGAAGAAAGCCCAGGCTTATGCTATGAGTAAACCAGTTGTTGATTTTAGCTGGGACGTTGCCAAAAAGGCGCTGCTTGTAATGCGCGAAGACAAAAAATTGCTGCCGTTGAAAAAAGACAAGAAAATACTTGTTATAGAGCAGCGCATTCCTTATGAATTTGTTGGAAAAGACCCTTATATGCACACGCATATGTTCTGCGAGCGAATGGTGGAACATTCGACAAATTTAATCCTTGCCGATACGGAATTCTCCGCCTTTGATGATGAGATTAAAGAGTGCCTGATGCTTGCCAAGCAGACGGACATGGTGGTTATGACTAATTATTACGCACGGATTGTCAAGTCGGGCAACAATCAGTTACTGATTAAGAAGCTCAAACAGGCCGGTCACAAGGTTGTTGTGGTGACAAACAGCCCTTATGTAGAGGGCACAACAAAGGAAGCGGATGCCGTTATCTGTAATTTCAGCGGCACACCGGATTCGATAAGGGCTTCTGTGGATCTGCTCTTTGGTAAGTTCAAGCCTCGCGCTGCAACCAAATGTCCGGTGAAACTCAGCGGAAAGAAAGCGGCCGCCGAGAAAAAACTAAAAGCGCCGAAAAAACATCCTTTAAGTTTGTCATATTGTTAGTGACGTATAAATTTCGGGATTTCTGTACTATCGAATAAAAGCTTATCAACCGGTTTTCATAAACCGAGAAAATAGGAGTCTAACAAAGGAGAATTAAATGCCAAAAGCCGGTAGTTTGAAAATAAGTGACATTTATACAATTTCGGGGAAACAGATTTCTGAAATTTATGATAAAAATAAAATGACGGTCCATTTTCAGGGCATGTCAAAAACCCTTCAATTCCCACATACCATTGCTCTGCAAGGTGCTCCGACCTGCTCGATAGGGATATCTCCCGAAGGTTTATACAATAGACTTAATAATGCCGGCAGGCTGATCCTAATAAATCAGAATGCAATTCAATTAGGCTCTGCGCCGTTTATCCGTGTAAATGACGAATTTTTAATGCTCACTACAAAAGACCCCAAAGCGGTCGAAGGTCCCGACGATGTACCCGCATTGAGAAATTACTATCATGCTCCAATGCCCCAAAGCAAGGTCTCAATTTCTATCGCCACGCCGCTTTTGGAAATGGATTACAAACTCGACAAGGTAACCGTTACCAGAAGGACGGTTTCTCCTTTTTTGTCCGGAGATAACCAGGCCCTGATGCCGATAGGCGTAGAAGAATTCGAGGTAAAAAACACCTCCCAGAAAACCCAGGAAGTGACATTGGTTATTCCCCGGCCTTCTCTGGTTAATCTTCAGGAAAAGGAATTAAAGCCGACCGACCAGGACACTGTTTATATATGCTCAGCACCTATTAAAGGTCATATCCATGAAGCGTTCAAACGCACCGGTATGACAGGCGTGGTTATGGCCAGTAAGGAATCGCAGGACCGGATGGTTATCGCGGTTCCGCAAATCAAAGGCGTCAATGTCGATACTCAGCCGTATTTCTGCCTGAACAGGCTAAAACAGGATTTGCTTTTGAACATTGACGGCAGTTTCTACGAAAAGAGAGCACCCATATTAAACCAGGATTACGGAGCGGCAATCAGTCTTGCTTTTACATTAAAACCGAAAGCAACAATAAAGATTCCGGTCGCCATAGTCTTAGATTTTCCACAGCAGCGGTATATAGACGGCAAAACGTTCGACCGCAAATACGTCAAACACTTTAAGGATAAAAAGACCAGGGCTTTGGACATGACTAAAGTCGCCCTGCAAAACTATCCTAAATGGCTCAGCCATACACTAACAATTCAAAACAGGATATACAACCAGATACAGCAAAGTCCTTCTTATAAAAATGATAAGGCCGGCGCATTAAGGCTGACTCGATTAATCCTTAACGAATTTAGTTTCCCGCTGTCGAACGCCGCTGTCTGGGTAGAGGACAACAAGGGTAAAGAGACCGCCCGGTTCCTCGAATGTTTCGATTACGCCTATATCGATCCTTCGGATGTGGATTGGTATTCCATGGTACTGCTTGTACTTTTCCCGAATATAGAAGAAGAACTCTGCCAGAGTTTTATTAACTCGATTAATAGAGAGAATACTAACGAGCGTTATTATCATTTGCACGCATCTTTTGTTGAAGCAAGAAAGCATTTTGAGGAATACCCGGGAGAATATAAAGGTATGTCACTGACACAGATAAAAGACGCTATTAAGGTTAAAGGTTCTGTGTCGCATGATGTAGGAGCTTTGCCAAAAGGCCACGCCCTGCGTAATGTCAGTGATTACGCCTGGTACAATGACAACTATTGGGTGGATCTTTTCCCAAAACTGGCCACAAGAGTCCTGCGCAACGTTAAATTTACCGGCAATACGGCCTTTCTTAAGAAGAACTGGAAGACACTTAAATTCGGATTCGAGCATCTCAAAGAACTCGATATAGACGGAGACGGCATCCCGGAAGGCTATCCCGGTGAAGTCAAGAACACCTTCGACAATTTACCCCTGTTTGGAATAGATGCCTATGATGCAACTATCTTTATGGCCGGCTGCCGGGCCATGATAGTTATGGCCGATATGATGAAAGACAAACCCGCCAAAAAGGAATACGAGGAGATTTTTGAACAGGTCTCCGCGATATTCGAGAAATTATGGCGGGATGACAAGAACAGCAAGGGCCAGAGATTGCAGTATTACGTCACCTGCTATGACTCTGTAACAGGAAAGACAAACACCGATACATGGCTCAATCAACTGGATGCCATTTGGGCGCTGATTGCCATGGGAGAAGAGTCTTTTATCTCCGAAGACAGGGCCAGGAAGATCCTCAAAACTATTTATAAGAATAACAGAACCACGATGGGCTGGTGCATGACCCGCACCGAAGACGGTGAGCCGGTGGAATCAGACCAGGGCAAAGACGTATATACCACCTCGAATTATGTCTTTGCCCAGCTTCTTGATTACTACGGCCTGGTTAAAGAAAGCAAAGAGGTCTATAAAGTAATGGATAAAGTTATCTTCCGGCACGCAAATTCATTGATAAGTCCGGACAACCTCAGGGCTGAGTTTGAGCAGGAAGAAGGAGAATCGGCTCCGGGGCCCCACTATATCGTCGCCGCTTATCCCAGGCCGGGCGCAGTATTGACCCAGATAGTGATGCAGCATGTTAAAGAACTTCAAAAGCAAAAGGGTACTACAAAAATAGAATCCAAGCTATTGAAGTCTTTCGTAACAACCTTAATGAAGTAAACTGGATAGCGATCTTAAATTAATTATTATGAAGGGGGTTGTATCATGGGTAAAACTCTTGCTGTAAAAGTTGTCGCTGTATGGCTTTTACTGTTCTTTATCGGTATTGCTGTTGCGCAGCGTCCAGGGAGCAATTCATGGGCACAGATTCGACGTTTATCTGCCGAAGACCACCAGAAAATGATGTACCTGCTGGGTATCGACTCGCTTCGGCCCGGTCGCAACGGTATGGATCCTAATGCACCGAATTACGCCAACTACAATGAGGCCAAAGCAAATCCCTATCCTGACCTGCCGGACCCGCTGGTATTGAAGAACGGACGGAAGGTTACGACTGCCGAGATGTGGTGGAATCAGAGACATCCTGAAATAGTAGAGGATTTTGACCGGGAAATTTACGGCCGAGTCCCAAAGGACACACCGAAGGTGAATTGGGAAGTGACTGGTACGACTAATGAAAAGAACGGCGATGTTTCGGTTATCACCAAAGAACTTGTTGGTCATGTCGATAATTCATCATACCCGGCCATATCCGTCAATATCCAGGTGACATTGACCACGCCGGCTGATGCCAAAGGTCCGGTGCCGGTTATCATGGAATTTGGATTCGGCGGCCGCTTTGGCAGGGCCGGACGCGGGAATGAACCCACTTGGCAGCAACAAGTGCTTGCCAGGGGGTGGGGGTACGCAATCATCCGGCCTAACAGCATACAGGCCGACAACGGCGCGGGCCTGACGCAAGGCATCATCGGCCTGTGCAATAAGGGACAGCCCCGCAAGGCGGACGATTGGGGCTCGTTACGCGCCTGGGCCTGGGGCGCAAGCCGCGCCTTGGATTACTTCGAGACAGACAAATCCGTGGATGCCAAGAGAGTCGGAATTGAAGGCCACTCACGCTATGGCAAGGCGGCGCTAGTGACCTTGGCGTACGATCAGCGTTTCGCAATCGCTTATGTCAGTTCTTCTGGAGCAGGGGGTGCCAGTCTGTGGCGCCGCGATTGGGGTGAGATTGTGGAAAACGTAGCCGGCTCGGGCGAATACCACTGGATGGCCGGCAATTTTCTCAAGTATGCAGGTCCGTTGACATGGAATGATTTGCCTATTGACGCTCATGAGCTGATCGCACTGTGCGCCCCGCGTCCGGTGTTTATCAGCGGCGGTTCGAATAACGGCGATGCCTGGGTGGACGCCAGGGGGATGTTCCTTGCCGCGGCGGGCGCTGGGCCGGTGTACAAGCTTCTCGGCAAAAAAGATATGGGGACAACCGAGTTTCCACCGATAGAGACAACGTTGATCGACGGTGACGTGGCCTTCCGCCAGCATAGCGGCGGACACACACCCGGCCCAAACTGGCCGGTATTTATTGAGTTCGCCCAGAGATATCTCAAGGCGCCGCAAGCCTAATAATCCTTTATATATAAGGAACACAATGCCAGAGGATAACGTTAGAGACGACTTCATTCATATTAATCTCACGCGAAATATGTACTCATTTATCGTAATATCGTCTCTGATATTATGGATACTCGCTGTTACTCTATGGACCCAGGGCACTATTGACCAACACGTTGTCATAGCCCACAATTCTCTTTATGAACACAATGTTATTTCCGGAGTTTTTCAATTCTTCAGCAAATATGGAATGGCTTTGATTACCGCAGTATATATTCTGAATCTGCTGTTATCATACAAAATAGAGGAATTGAAATCTTCCTACCCGCTTTATATCCTCATTCTTTTATCATTCGGAATTGGAGGAATAGCCGGTGATTTATTAAAGGAGGTTTTCGATAAAGCCCGCCCGGCTCTTGAGTTGAGCGGACAAATTGCTCGGACGCATATTTCAGATTCTTCGGCGTTTCCTTCGGGACATGCCACAAAAAGTATGGCCCTGGCATTACCCTATTTTTTACTGATATCCGGAAACCATCGCCTGAATACTGTTTTTAGATTTACGGTTTTGGGTATTGCGATTGTAGTATGTTATTCACGGATTCTATTACAGGCCCATTTCGTGAGTGATGTTTTAGCCGGAGCAGGAACAGCAATTGTGTTCCTGCCGGTTGCTGTTTTTTTGTCCAACAAAATTTATAAATTGGGAAAAGTAAACAAAGAAACTCTTAATCGAAGGATAATGAGATTTGCAGTAGTATTGGTATTATTAACTGTTTTATTATCTGTGATTTGATGATCCTATGAAAACTTTCAGTATTTTCGGCAGTTCTCATGAGAATAGTAATACGGCCGACGTTTCTGACATTCGCGCAGAGATATATATAAAGTAAATAAAGATATGCGTAAATCTACAGAACAGTTCATGTGAATATTAATATCGAGCTAAAAAATTTATTTAGGATAACATTATGAGCAGTAGATATGAAAATGATTTGGTTGTTTTAGCTGCAGCAATTTTAACTGCAGTTATGTGTCCTGATGTTGTTTGGGCTATTGGACAGACCGGGTATGTCGAAACGTCACCTCAACAGGATGGCTTCGTTCTTGCACAAAAAGATAATGTCGCCGTGCTTTATGTTGATGTGCAGGATTACACCGGAGTCGTACGTGCTGTAAAGGATTTGCAGGCTGATATTGCACGAGTAACGTCTCTTCCGCCCGAGGTAGTGCATAACGAAGACGCCCTGCAAAAAAATGTTGTCATTATAGGCACGATTGGAAAAAGCCCAATCGTTGATAAACTGATAGATAACAAAAAAATTGATGTCACGCAGATCAAGGGCAAGTGGGAATCGTTTCTGATCCAGGTGTTACCGGAGCCGCTGCCCGGTGTAGCGAGTGCATTAGTTATCGTGGGCAGCGACAAAAGAGGTACGATTTACGGTATCTATGATTTATCTGAGCAAATCGGAGTTTCTCCCTGGTATTGGTGGGCGGA
>CAZMZR010000088.1:0-13653 GCA_964570855.1 uncultured Pirellulales bacterium | reverse complement strand
AGAAATTCAAGAAAGTAAATTATAACCATTGACAGATGGCCTCATAGCAGCCCCATTGTATATTCCTGTGGTGCTACTGCGGAGGACGGGCACGACAAATCAGACAATTCGGGGTCATTAAAGTAGTATCATAAAGGCATTCGTGGTAAAACATCCGATTGTAATTAGAGAATTGAGCAAAAGTGACTAAAGTGAGCTAAAATGACTAAAGTGAGCTAGAGTTTTTCAACTTTAGGCACTTTTAACTTTAGACACTTATAACTTATGCTCTTATGCTCTTATGTCCGAAACTTTGCACTTTACATTTTGCATTTTAATTTCATTATCCGGCATGATATACTGACGAACTACGAACAATGAACTATAAACTATAAAAGAGTCGTTGATGGGTAAATTATTAGATCAAGTTAACAGTCCGGCGGACGTCAAGAGACTATCGGTGCCGCAGCTTACGGATTTGGCCGAGGAGATACGCAATTTTATCCTCAATTCGGTAAGTAAGACCGGCGGGCACCTGGCAAGCAATCTCGGCGTGGTGGAATTAACGCTCGCTTTGCATTGCGTCTTCGATTTCAAAACCGACAAGCTGCTCTGGGACGTCGGCCACCAGTGTTATGCCCATAAAATCATAACCGGCAGAAAAGACAAATTTACCAATCTGCGTCATGCAGACGGTATCAGCGGGTTTCCCAATCCGGCCGAGAGCGAATACGACCTGTTTGCCGTCGGGCACGCGGGAACTTCAATCGCCACAGCAATCGGAATGGCGATCGGACAGATTCATCAAAAACAGGACAACAAAATCGTGGCGGTTATCGGCGATGCAAGTATCGTCAACGGGACTTCGTTCGAGGCGCTGAACAATCTCGGCCTGGTCAAGCGGCAAATGCTGATCGTGCTCAACGACAATTCAATGGCTATCGATGCGACCGTCGGAGCTATGGCCAAATATTTTTCCAAAGTACGTCTGAGCCAGACATACGAGGACCTGCGTAAGACGACAAACAATATATTAGAGCACATGCCGGTCATCGGCAAAAGCGTCGAAGAAGCGATCGAGCGAATCAAGAGAAGCATCAGAATGACTTTACCGGCCTCTCAGATGTTCGAGAGTCTTCGTATTCCGTACTTCGGCCCGGTTGACGGGCACGACATCGGCTCGCTCATACAATTGTTCGAAGCATTAGCCGATTTGAACCACCCCGCCATCCTGCACGTTTACACGAAAAAAGGCAAAGGCTTCCAGCCGGCCGACCAGGGTCCGACCAGGTTTCACTCGACCGGCCCGTTCAAGATTAACGGCGATGCCATCGAACCGACTTCGACGCCGGGTATAAGGACCTTCACAAAATCCTTCGGCGAACATCTGACCGAGCTGGCCGCAAAGGACAAGAGAATCATCGCGATAACATCGGCGATGTGCGACGGCACAGGACTGATGAATTTCCGTAAAAAATTCCCCGAGAGATTTTACGACGTAGGTATCGCCGAAGGGACCGCAGTAGATGTGGCCGCCGGCATGGCACGCAACGGACTCAAGCCTTATGTGTGCATATATTCTACCTTCCTGCAGCGGAGCTTCGACCAGATATTCCAGGAAGTGGCCCTGCAGAATCTGCCCGTTGTTTTCTGCATCGACCGAGCCGGCTTCGTCGGCCCGGACGGCCCGACCCACCACGGACTGATGGACATCGGCTTTTTGCGGATGATGCCCAACATGGTACTGACGGCGCCGGCCAACGATACTGAAATGAAACTGGCCCAGGAATTCGCACTGCGTCACGAAGGCCCGGTCGTTATAAGGTACCCGAAAGATATCGTTCCGCCGAAGCCGTTTATAAAATCGTCGTGCAGCCGCCCGTTCAAACTCGGTCAATGCGTGACCGTCAAAAGCTCTAAAAACTCACGGCTTGCGATAATCAGCTACGGCAGCATTTTAACGGAGGCCTTAAAGGCGGCGTCACTGCTGGCAGAGCAGAAAATTCCCGTCGATGTGATTAATGCGCGTTTTGCAGCACCGGTCGATAAAAAAATTATCTCTCTACTCAAAAAGGGAAAAGGTATAATAACAGTCGAGGACCATACAATCGCCTGCGGATTCGGCTCGGCGGTGCTCGAGCTGGCGGCGGCGAACAAATGTCCTCTTAATGCGATACGCTTACTCGGCGCTCCGAGAACAATTATCGGACATGACTGCCGCGAATCACAACTTTTGCAGGTCGGAATAAATGCCGATACAATAGTGAAGACGGCCGGGGAAATGCTCGCAAAATAAACCGGAAATTGACTGTCTTTTTTTGTCATTCCCAACCCGTTCGATAAGAATGTGAAAGTGAGCTAAAGTGACTAAATTGAAAAGTTATAATTTTAGTCACTTTAGGCACTTAAAACTTTAGGCACCTGGGAGATTGACAAATTGTGGAATGCTTACAAAGTACGAACAGGAATAAATAATGAAATCTCCACCCAAATTAGTGATATTTGGCGACCCGCAAAAGCAGGGAGTCGGCAAAGCGATCGAGCAGTTCATCGGTTTCGCCAAAGACAAGGCCGATATCATCGGAAATTACAGCATTGAGGAGCTGGAGTTTTCCTGCAGCAACAAAGCCGCTTCGGTGACCGAACAAAATCCCGATACCAATAAGGTATTGAGTCAGTGCGATTATGCGGTCGTTTTCGGCGGCGACGGGAGCATTATCTCCACTGCAAGGTCCGTCAGCCATGTAAAAGTGCCGGTGATTGGCGTCAATGTCGGCAAGCTCGGTTTCTTAGCGGAATTCAGCGTCGATGAGCTTGAGGATTTCTTCCCACGCCTGATAGAAGGGACGGCCCCGATAGATAAACGCATGATGCTGGATTGCAGGGTTATAAGCTCCGATGGGGGAGATTCCCAAAAGGAAAAATTCTGTTCTGCGGCTATAAATGACGTTTTTATCACTGCAGGACCGCCCTTTAGAATGATCGAGCTTAAGATATCAGTGGATTCCCAGCCGCTGGCCGGTTGTGTCAGCGACGGACTGATTATTTCCACACCTACCGGATCAACAGCCTATAATCTCTCAGCCGGCGGCCCTATCGTCTCGCCTAAGATGGACGCAATCGCCATTACTCCGATTTGTCCGCATTCGCTGAGCTTTCGCCCGATTGTCATTAACGCCAACAGCACAATCGAGGTGTTCGGTCTGAGGGTTAACGAAGGTACGACCATCTCTATTGACGGCCAGATTTCACTGAAACTATCGAACAACGATGTCATAAAAGTCCGGAAACAAGACAGCAATTTTTTAATAGTAAACAACCCACTTCGAAGCCAATGGGATACTTTAGCTACTAAACTCAGATGGGCGGAAAAGCCGAAATATAAAAGAACTTAAAAAGCCCAATTGAGTTAATACGCGATAGGTATCTATTATGATGGAAAATCGGCTGTTTATCATCATCACGATCTTATTACCTGCATTTTGTACCGTGACAGGTTATTCGGTGCAAAATCATTCGTTGAGTAATCCCGCCGGGTCAACTACGACGCCGCAGAGCTACAACAGCCGCTCTCTGGTCAATACGTCCAATTCAATCAATACAAACGGCAACGAAATAGTCACCGGCAATGTCCGTCGCGGCATGCACTTTCGCGGGGACGTGCCGTACAGTTCAACTTCGAGTTTCAATGCGTCACTCGGTTCGTCAACGTTGAGCTCTTTTATGCGTGACTCCGCAGGCTCCGAAGATATCAGCGGTCGAAGCAAATACAAGGTCGGCTCCGCCGGTACGAATTATCAGTCCTATTACCTGCCGTCATCGACAGTGACAACAATGTCACAAAATACTCCCGGAATCGCATCTACAGGAAATACGACAATAAACAACGGCTCGCAATACCTATCCGGCTCACAAGTTTCCCAGAACCAGCCGGTGATTTCCAGCCAGAATACGCAGGCCCAGTCCACAACTTTGTGGCATTTATATAATCCCGGACTGGCGGGCACTCAATCCCGGAACAATACACTAAGTCAGATGCGGTCCGAATCATCGAGTTCCCGCCCGAACGAGCAGCAGACCCGACAGGAGAATGGAAAATACCAACAGGATGAAACGGCGGCATATCAGCAGTACATGCAACAGAGCCTCCGCTCCGGGACGCCCGACGGCCAGACGAATCCGAACACGATTCAGAATACCCGGGATAATCAACAATACGTTGAAAACCGGGCTACAGCGACACAGCCGCTGGCGGAACTGCCCCTGTACAGCTCGCAGCAAACCGCCGAGCAAAATAATCAGTGGCAACAAAGCCTGAGCCCGTCTCGTTATGACATTCAGGAGACGGCTTCTTCAACGACCACAAGCCAACCTGCTTCGGCCAACATGCAACAGTTCGCACCACCTCAAAGAGGATACCAAACGCTGGCAACCGGTGAATTCGACACGACCGGCGAACGGGCCCCTCTTACCTCCGGCCTGCCCGGCACATTGAATCGATACGGACCCGCAACAGAGAACACAACAATATATCAACCAAATACAGGCTCAGCCCGGACAAGTGCACCGCAATACCAGAGACAAATCAACAGATACCCGAGTACACAGGATACCGAGACAACCGAGACTCTGGCACAAATACAAAGGCAGCTCGATGATTTGATCAGGTCCATAGACAGCCGTTACCAAACTTCGACGTTCGAGGCAACCCAGTCGGGAACCGCCGAACAGGAAATGCACGGCCTGCCTCAAACCGGAACCTCGTATCGAAACGGACAAATTAATCAAGGTCTGTCCGGACAAAACGAATACGGTCGGAATCAAACCTTAACAGGATTGTCCGACACGTCCCAATCACAGGGCTCCCAATACGGCACATCCAGATTAACCGAGCTAAAGGAGATGTCGCAGGCCGAAATTTCCGCCAGAGCACAACGTATCATGGGCCAATACGAGGACTACGAATCATTTTCGCAGGCAAAGTATAATCAGCTCTACAGGGCCGCCGAAGGCCACCTGAATATCGGCAGGTTTAACCAGGCAGCGGACACATTCGCCCTGGCGTCCATCTATAAACCGGAGGACCCGCTTTGTTACGCCGGCAGAGCTCACGCACTGTTCGCCGCCGGTGAATACGTCAGCAGCGCACTGCATCTTATCAGGGCGATTGAGCTTGACCCTGAATATACACAAACTCAGATCGACCTGGCTGAACTGGTGGGCGGTCCCGATAAGCTCGATTCCAAAACAGCCGATCTGAAGAATTGGTTGCAAAAAAGCCATGCACCCGGATTAGGATTTCTTTTAGGCTACGTTTATTACCACACGGGCAGATTCAATGAGGCAAAGCAGGTAATGGATGTCGTTATGCAGGAAATGCCGCGCTCGAAAGCGGCGACGGCACTCAAAATGACCATCGAATTGAAGCTGACTACCCAACAATAATCCCCGGTCGAGGTCACTTTTACCCCAACAGAGTCCCTTATCAAACTTTCCGGGGGCCGTTTTTAATTAATTCCCATTGCGGTCGGAAACAATATGTGTCACTCTTGAGACCGCTGTACAACAATAAAAATGCTGATTTCAGGTTCAACCCTTAAAATCATGCCGTATTTTTCACAAAAACTAACCGGTAAAGCTTGATATATCGGGACTGGTATGATACCCTATTAAATTGATGTTCAGCATTAAAGCTGAGACATTTATCAATGGGAATACCAAAATTGAGGAGGAAATAGAATGAATACCCATCGGAGCGTTTTTCTCACAAAAATCATTCTCGTTATTGTCACACTATTGCTTTTTACAAATATATGCCTCGGTGGAAAATCACCGGTGGGAATCTCCAAAGACGGCAAACTTCCGGACAAATCCGAAGCAGGATTTTCGAGCTTATCTTCGCCTGTCTCGCTTGAGAACGGTTCGGATGCGCCCGAGAACGACCTGTGTGCGGATGCGATTGAAGTCCAGGCGGGCATCGCATATAACGGCAGTACAGCCAATGCAACCGGAAATAGTACCAGCAACTGCAGTAGCTCAGACGATCTGGATGTCTGGCACATCTTCACACCGACACAAACCTCTCCGGCTGTCTTTAGCCTGGCCGGAAGCAGCTTCGATACCACGCTGGCTGTTTACGACCGATGCAGCGGAACCGAATTGGCCTGCAACGACGATACCGCGGGCACATCACAATCGGAAATTATTATACCAGTTGACGCCGGAACGTCGTATCTGGTCCGAATTGCCGGATATAATCATGCAACAGGAGACTATTCACTTACAATTGATTATATACTATCACCTGACAATGATGACTGTGCGGATGCGATTGAAGTTTATCCCGGAATCCCGTATTTCGGCAATACTATCAGTGCGACAGGCCAGAGCACCAGCAGTTGTGGTTATCTTGACAATGAGGACGTCTGGCACATCTTCAATCCCACAGAGTCCGGCATAGCCACAATCAGCTTGATGGGCAGCAGCTTCAATACCACGCTGGCAATATACGACCAATGCGGCGGCACGGAACTGGCCTGCAATGATAACGCCGGCGAAGCCCAATCGGAAATTGCCATGCAGGTAGAGGCCGGAAAATCGTACCTTATTCGGATTGCCGGATATAACCATCAGAAAGGTGATTACACTCTGAATATCTATTTTCCACCTGCGCATGATGAGTGTGTCAATGCCATCGAAGTGTATTCCGGAATTCCCTACTACGCAAGCACAAGAGGCGCTACCGGAGAATCAACAAGCGGTTGTTATGACACGGACCGTCGTGATGTCTGGCATGTCTTTACGCCGACCTGCTCCGGTCTTTTGTCCTTTAGTCTTCTGGATAGCTGCTTCAACACAACTATGGCGATTTACGACGGTTGTGACGGCACGGAACTGGCATGCAACGATAACGCAAATAATTCCCCTCAATCCGAGATAACAATGCCGGTCCAGGCCGGTGCTACATATTATATCCGAATCGCAGGAGCACAGAATATGACGGGGGAATACGTTCTATCAATAGCCCCTCCTTTTGTGCCTCAGAATGACGAATGCATCGATGCCATCGAAGTCCAAAAAGGCATGTACACCGGAAGCAGCCATCAGTCCACGGGAACGATGACAAGCAGTTGTGGTATGTCCGATGATCGTGATGTATGGTATGTTTTCACACCGACGCAGTCCGAACAGATTACGCTGAGTCTTTGGGACAGCAGTTTTGATACCACACTGGCCGTTTACGACCAGTGTGACGGCACGGAACTGGCATGTAGTCACGATGCGAACGATACATACTATTCAATCCTTACAATGCCGGTCGAGGCCGGGGTGTCATATCTGATACGGATTGCCGGTTACAATCACAGGACAGGAGACTACATCCTGACAATCAGTTCGGCGACATCGGCTGACGAATGTTCGGATGCAATCGCGGTCCAAGCGGGAATCCCCTATCACGGCAATACATTCAAATCCACCGGCAACATCACAAGCAACTGCGGCAGCAACGATTTCGCGGATGTCTGGCACATATATACACCCACCCAATCCGACGATACCACTTTCAATCTGCTGGGTAGCGGTTTTGATACCACGCTGGCGGTTTACGACCAATGCGGCGGCACGGAACTGGCCTGTAATGACGACGCCGGTGGAACAAGACAATCGCAAATTATAATGCACGTGGATGCGAACACGCCTTATCTAATCCGGGTTGCTGGATACGGCTATCAAAAAGGTTATTATGTTCTCACGATTGATCTGAATTCCGCACCGAAGAACGACGACTGCGAAAATGCCATTGCAATTACAGAAGGCATACCCTGGCACGGCAATACACAGGGGGCAACCGGCACCGATACCAGCGGCTGCAGCGGCTCCGACGACCTGGACGTATGGCATGTTTATACGCCAACCCAATCCGGCGAGACTACTATCAGCCTGGTCGGCAGCAGCTTTGATACCACGCTGGCGGTTTATGACCAATGCGACGGCACAGAACTGGCGTGTAACGACGATGCCAGCGGTACAACTCAATCGATAATCAAAATATCACTTGAGGCCGGCAGATCGTATCTGATCCGCGTTGCAGGATTTAACCATAAGACGGGGCCGTATATCCTTACAATTCCCTCAAGCAATCCACCTGTGAACGACGAATGCAGTAACGCCGCCGAAATTACAGAAGGTCTCCCCCTGTACGGAAGTACCGAAGGGGCAACCGGTATTGATACCAGCGGCTGCAGCAATTCTGATGATTTGGATACCTGGCATATATTTACACCGACTCACACCGGCCTGTTTACTATTTCAGTATATGCCACTTTTGACTCAATCATAGCAGTCTTCGACCAGTGCAAGGGCATCGAACTGGCATGCAACGATGATACCTGCGATAGTGTCGGCTCAAGAATAACGATGCATATGATAGAAAATACGTCCTATCTTATTCGTGTTGCAGGATATAACCACACAAGTGGAGAATATGTAATCGAAACCGCATCCAATCCACTCCTGGATGTTATTGAGCCAAACTTGCCGTCTCCATCCAACGGCGCATCGAATGTCCCGACTAATACGGTTCTCTCCTGGAATGATACGGACGGCCAACTCAGCCATGTTCAGGATGTACAATCGCCGGCAATGTTAGAAGCAATCTTCGGAACCGATGACCGTCAGGAGGAGTATCAGATAAACAACCCGGCTATCCTGGCGGCGGGTGATGCCACTGTCATACTTGTGCAGTTATCCAAACTGAAATCAAACAGCGACGGCTCATATACCCTGCCCGATCAAACACTTGCAGATTGGTACTTTAACGATACCGGCAATATTTTATGTCCCGACGAACCTTTCAGGGGCCAGCCGGCGCCTGGATTATGCTCGGGATTTCTTGTTGGGCCGGATACTATTGTCACAACAGGGCACTGCGTCGAGTGTCCATGTAATCTCAGAGATTTAGCCGTTGTATTCGGCTTTGTGATGCAGGATGCAAACACTCCTGCGATTGTTATACCGGCTGGGGATGTATATTTTGTTCGTGACATCGTAGCCTTGCAAACCGGCTTTCCTGATTGGGCACTTGTGCGTTTGGATCGCAAGGTCGAAGGGCATACTCCCCTGCCTTTGCGACAGAAAGGCAAAATTGTCGACCATCAATCCCTCGTAGCAGTCGGTTATCCATTGGGAATTACACGAAAGTACGATTTAGGCGGGTCGGTGCAGGATAATACTGCGGTTACTTACTTCCAGGCCGACCTTGATATTTATGAGGGCAGTTCCGGCTCGGCTGTTCTGAACTGGGACACGATGAAAGTGGAAGGTTTCGCTGTACGAGGCCCTGAAGATTTTATCACGGATGATAATGCAGGTTGCGACCGGTCAAATGCCTTACCCAGCGACTACGGTAGCTGGCAGGATGTTACACGCATTACGGCTCTGAGTCCTGTTGTTCCTTCGTACGATATCTATCTCGGTACCGACCCGAATAATGTGAATCTGGTTCAGTCCGGTTCGCCGCTGCCGCAATTCAGTACCGAATCGCTCCAGCCTGTGACGACTTACTATTGGCAAGTAGTAGCCAGAGGTGCATCCGGAGAAAAAACGGGACCGATTTGGGAATTTACGACCGGTCAATAAGCCACGTGTCGATAAGTTGGTTTTAAAGATAAAGCAAGGCTTGCGTATATGCTTCGGGGCAATAGCTTTAAAGCATATATGTACTGAATGGAGGAACCGTGCCAGCGTATTTAATCCAACAGCTTACGCAGGATTAAATTTAACGGGAGATGCTCTCTTCAAGCTCGCCAAGCACGGTCTTTGCTTTGGAAATTTTGTTGCCGGCCGGGCCCTGCCAGCGCAGATCGGAATTTTTCCCAATCAGCTCTTCAATTCTCCTGCAGGCCAAAAGAACTGTAGCGTGATTTTTACCACCCATCACCCTTCCTATTTCCGACGACGACATGTGAGTATGTTTTCTGGTCAGATACATACTTAAATGACGGGCCAGCGCCACCGTTCTGTTCTTCTTCGATGAATGCATATTCGCAGGCGTTATACCAAAATACGCCGCTACCGATGACTGGATGTCCGAAACGTGCACAATCGGGTCGCACCTTTCGAGATGCTCGGCCAGGACCGCTTTGGCCATAGACAGGTTGACCTTGTCATTTTTCAACGATGCAAATGCAATCAGTTTCAGTACGGCTCCTTCGAGCTCCCGGACATTGGAGCGAAGGTTCTCGGCGATATATTGAATCACACTGTCCGGAAGACCGGGGCTCGGTGTCCTTACTTTCAGTGCGAACCGTCTGCAAATCTCGCAGCTTGTGGCAAGGTCCGGCGTATCGATCTTGACTACCATACCCGAAACGAAACGGTTGACTAATTTCTCGGAAAGCTGGCCTATCATTTTCGGATGCGCATCCGAAGCCAGGATCACCTGTTTACCCGCAAGATCTATCGTATTAAAAGTATGCAGGAATTCCTCCTGCGTTGATGGCTTGCTGGCCAAGAAGTGAATATCGTCGATCGCCAACAAATCCGTTTGCCGCATTCGGCGCCGAAAAGCCTCCAGCTTTTTTGTCTTCAAGGCCAGCACAAACTGATTGGCGAAATCCTCCGCTGAAAGATATAACCAATTAGTCTGGGGGCGCTTCTGGCACACTGCATTGCAGATCCCTTGCAGCAAATGTGTCTTACCAACCCCGTATCCTCCATGAATAAACAGCGGATTAAAAGGACTTTGTTGCTCATTTACGACTACCCTGGCGGCGTTGTAGGCCAGTTCGTTCGACGAACCGACAACGAACGTATCCAGACTGAGTTTCAGTTTTCTTCGATCTCGCCCCGCCGCTGTTGCCGCGATCCTTTGACCTATACCAGAGCGGCCGCGATGCCGGCTCTGACCCAATGTCGTCGCAGCGGAGGTCTGCGAATCAAGTTGCGAACGTTTCTGATTACCGGCCAGTTCGGGATCGATAACAAAAGCTACCTTAGCCTCCATGCCGGTTACCGCCCGAACCGCCTCGCTTATTTCATTCAAAAAATGGTTTTCAATCCAACTCGCTATAAAGGGATTCGGAACTCCGACTTTCAAATATTCCCCGGTCAACGAAAACTTCGTTGAATTCTTAAACCAGACTCGGAACTTCTGCGTCCCAATTTTCCCGGCAAGAGCTTCGTAGATAGAATTTACAAGCTCCGGAGCCGATTCGATTCTTTGGGGTCCCATTTCGATATCTTTTAGCGAAACGGGGTCCCTTTCATCCGTGAATGTGCTCTGCATCGATATACTCCCCTGCTAAGAGCCCTGGCGCCGTCCTGCACTAAACGTCAAAACGGCTACTTCCCGTTTTTCCAGGCTTTCTTCCTGCATCCGACGAACTTAAGCTCAAAAGAATATTCGTCAACAAATACAGGAGGTGAATCCATTCTTTAGTTTCAATTCAATTGGCTATTATTAAAAAAATGAGAATACAAATCAATCGCATTTTGGCAAATTTCTTTTCCACTTGATAGAGGTTGCTGTCTTCATTGACTTTGCGCACGAAAAAAGTTTATTCTTCACATGTTTTGCACAGCGTAATTCTGTTTTGTGGAAAAGCAGTGGATTGAACTTTCAGATTTTTGTAAACAATACACCATAAATGGTACATATAAGGGGCAAATTGTTAAGTTCTTTTAATAATACCGGCGTTCGTATATAATGTTTTTTTCTGTTACAAACCGGTTAGTTTATATTTTAAGCGAATATTAGGAATAACAATCATGACTTCGATAAACAGATGCTATTTACCGATTACGTTGGGGATTATTTTGTCTCTGGCCGGATGCATGCAAACAGGCAAAAACGACCAGACCCCCAAAGAAGCAGTCTCAACCGCTCCCGAAGCCAACGAACCTCCCCTGCCGTTCGTTCCCGGCTCGTGGACGCTGGTGGTCCTTCCGGACACACAGACGTATTGCTCGCAATATCCCGGAATGTTCGATTTGCAGACGCTGTGGGTCGTGGACAATAAAGACAAATACAACATCGTCTATGTTCTGCAGAATGGCGACATAACCGATTACAACACGTCTCTGGAATGGCAAAGGGCCGACCGGGCGCTGGGCCGTCTCGACGGCGTTGTGCCTTATGCAATCGTCACGGGTAACCACGACTACGGCACTAAAGGCAACTTGGCCAAAGACCGCTCGACATTTATCAATGACTATTTCCCGCCATCTCGTTTCAAAAACTGTCCGACTTTCGGCGGGACGATGATTGACGGAAGAATAGAAAATAACTACCACCTTTTCGAGGCCGGCAGTACGAAATGGCTTATCATCGGACTCGAATGGGGCCTGCGAGACCAAACTCTGCAATGGGCAAACCAAATACTGCAGAAATACCCCGACCGCAGGGCTTTTATCGTGACACATGCATACCTTTACAGTGACTCCACAAGATACGACTGGAAAACAAAGGGGAGCGAGCAGAAATGGAATCCTCATAGTTACGGAACTGCCGGCGGTGTCAACGACGGACAGGAAATCTGGGACAAGCTCGTCAAAAAGAACGAAAATGTTTTTATGGTCATCAACGGGCACGTTTGTAATGACGGGCTGGGCTTTCTAACAAGCACGACAGACCACGGAAACAAGGTATATCAGATGCTGGCCGATTTCCAGACGCGGCCGTTGGGCGGCACAAGCTGGCTCAGACTGCTCGAGTTTCTGCCCGACGGTAAAACCATCCAGGTAAAAACTTACTGCCCCTTGTATGAAAAATACGAGACCGGCCCGGAAAGTCAGTTCGTCATTAAATATAATCTATAGCTACTGTAGTAAAATTAAAGAGTATGCAGTCTTATAGTTATATATCATTTCCTATGAAATTGCCCCAAAATCAATCGAAATCTAATTCTACAATAGTTAATCTCTGCTGGCATAAACTTTTAAAATAGCATTCTTTGTAACTCATTATGAGCAAAGACTTTAATCATTTTTAAGTATGCAATGCCATTAAAATCTCTATATTTCTGATAATAGGCACTTTTCTCTTGATTTTCTTCAAGTAGCAATTATAATTTCCAAACAGGTTAGTAAACAGATTACAAGTTATAACTAATGTTTTTTAAGTTATTGCCTTTGTACTGTATTACTCAATAGGATCAATATCTGCTTCTTTTGATCACAAAGAGTTGATTTTTGATTCTTAACACTTTGTGAGGAGGTGCATTCTATCTATCATTTTTCTTAAGTATAACGTGATATCAATATTGTTTGTAGCGTGTCTGCTTATAGATAATGTTAGAATTATTCAAACCATTGAATAAAGCTTTTCGGAGGAGGAATCATGAAAATAAAAAATTTAAGGGCAATTTATTTTACAGTCGCAATATTATTTCTCGCTGATTCACAAGCTGTTGGAGTACTCGAGTTTAATGATGGCCTGATCCATGACATTGACTATGCAATTGGCGAAGAGGTCAGGGTGGACTGGTTGACACCTGATATGTATACTACCGTAAACCTGTTACCTGGTGGAAGCATAAGTAATGATCTTTGGGGATACGGCAGCAGCAGGCTAAATATCCGTGGTGGCATCATAGATGCATATATTTGGGGCAGAGAGTCTAGCCAGGTAAATATCTCCGGTGGTGAAATACACGGCTTTTATTGTGAAGATTT
>CAZMZR010000087.1:0-13949 GCA_964570855.1 uncultured Pirellulales bacterium | reverse complement strand
GCCTGAGCAGTACCGTTGAGCACCATTAGCACACATACCAAACCAAAAATTGTTACAATCTTTTTCATAATCCTTTCCTTTCTTTTTTGTTTCCAATCACGATTTTATAGCTATAATTCCGCTGTTCTTTTTTAAAAAAGATCCTTCCTTTTCCCTTCATTTTTATTCGTTTATTTATTTCTTTCAGAGCGTTCGTCGCTTACGCATCCAACCAACTATGCCGACACCCAGGCTACCCAATAAAATAGCACCGGGAGCAGGAGCGCTTGTTAATGTCAATTCAGGATCAGAAAGTACTCCAAATCCAACGAATTTTACAAGACCTACTGCTCCAGAGGCATTAAATCCGCTCGATGGACCAGTCAGCATTAAAGTTATATAGTCATCTACCAGATCACTTGTCCAGTCGTGTGTGATTTCAATTGTTATCCATGTATAGCTCTGGTTGTTAAAACTGACTGTGCCGATTATGTTGTCTGCCGACGAAATTTCCGAAAAATCCGGATCGCTTAAAGCAGGTGAAGAAATGTCAATCCAACTATCGTCCGAATCATACCAAAGCGTTCTTTCGCTTGTTTCGCCATCATTGTCCAGCATATATGCCGAGAAAGTTGCTGATACGATATTTGCGGTATCAGATATGCTCGCAAGATCAAAGGCGAACCAGGCCTGTTCGACGCCAATTTGAGAAATTCCGTCCCCCTCATTTACTGTGGGCAAGGATACATCGACTGGATTGAGTGTGTAAGATACAGCAAAAGCAGGAGTTGTTCCTAAGAAAATGATCATGGTTAAAATACATAGTTTTATTTTCATAGTTTCTTTACCTTAGTTCCTTTCAATCTTCATGTAAAAAAGGGGGGATACTTTACAATAGTGATGGGATTGTGGTGGGAACACTGAAAATGCAACGACGCCGATCCAAAGACGAGCCGTTGTCACCACTCTTACATTGTTCTTATGCACCACTCCTCCATCTCCTCACACATAAGCCCATCATTGATTAGATGGACTTACACTGTATCTATTCCGTTAAATAAAGGTAAATTGGTATGGCCTCCTCCTTTGAGATACCACACAGTTTAAGTAGTTTATCAAAAATCAAGAAATATGTCCACAAAAAAAACGGTAAAACGAGGAAATTTTTTATAATTCCTGGATTATTAATATGCTTGGCTCATATTTGAACTTTATGAGATTACAGAAAACAATAAAAATCGGAGTATAAGTAATGTTAATTATCTGGCCGCGACTCTTTATGTTGCTGTAAGTAATGCCCTAATAAGGACATAACTAATTGCTGCTTGTTTATTCTATTTAAGTACATTAGTTAAGAGAGAGGAATACTTATTGATTATATGCCTAATTTTGATACGGAATTCATTGACTAAGTCGAAGCTAAAGCACTTTTATTGTATAGTGGATATTGTTGTACCACTTTTGTAGTATATCTTAAGTGGTATAAATTGGGCTATCTGTTTTTCAGACAGGTATAGTATGTTTATATATGAGAAATGAAATCAGTAATCCCAGTCTTCAAATTACAAATCGGTAAGAGACGAAATCCTGGAATCTTGTACTTTATGATATGCAGACTAACTCATTGCTGATAAACGAGTTTTGTGATTCTTGATATAGGAAATGAATGAGAAGCTGCTTAGAATTGTTTAAACAGGTTGAAGGTGTGGAAGGGCAGTTTTGGTGTGGCCGTACCTGGGTTGCTTATTATTTTATTGTCACCAATTCTTCGGCGCAAAACAGGCCTTCTGAGTGTCTTGAATTTTGCCGTCTCTTCAAACCACTCTTCGATATTAATGTTTTTTACGTTTCGGCGTTATGCGGGAATGAACCGCAGGTAGGAGCTATTGGTGAAAAAGGTAGGTAGGAACTATGAGATGAAACTTATTTTTAATCAATTGCAGGGATTGATTGTACTTGTTCGACATCCGTGGTGATATTTCTTACATCTGTTAAAAACCTTAAGAGCATTGCGATTTTGTTTTTAACGCGTACCTTTCTATAAATATTTCTTGTGTGAGTTTTCACTGTTCCGGGCCTGATACGCAGATTTTTGGCTATGCCGCAGTTTCCAAGACCCTGACAGATCTGTTCAGCTATCTGGCGTTCACGTGGAGTCAGATTATACAAATTTTGCACATAGGACCACTCTTTTTTGTTAAGCAATATCAGTTTTGTTTTGTTGTAACGTGAATCATTCATTATTAAATTCTCGTTTGATGATTTTGGTAAATGCAGCATGTTTAATTACCCTCCTGTAATTTTCTGAGTAGATTTTTTGCCTCAGTCAGTTCAGTGGTTGACAATCCACCGATTGTAATCTCTAATTCGAGAGCCTGGTTTAAGTATCTCAGTGCTTTGTCCTTTTTCCCGAGTTCAGCAAAAGTCCTTGCCAGATGAAAACGTGCAACAACAGATTGTGGTACTGTGTCGGGATAAAGTTCAACGCACTTGGTAAGATCCTGTACGGCCTTGTTCAATTCGCCCAGGCGATAGTACACCACACCACGGGTCTCAATAAGGTCTATATAATTCGGATTCAATTCCAGACCTTTTTGGGCGAGATCCAGCGCCTGTTGATATTGAGCTTTGTCTTCAGACATGATCCAGGCCAGATTATTAATAGCAATAAGGTTTCTGGGTTCAATTTCGAGTAATTGTTGGTAAAGTTCCGCCGATTCAGCAGAGCGGCCGCTCATTTCCAAAAGGATAGCTAAAGCGCCAATGGCCTCGATTGAGAGGGGTTCGTTTTTCAGGATCAATCGGATTATATTTTCTGCCGTCTGTTTTGCCTCATTGCTATCTACCACTATTAGATCTCTGGCGATAGCCACGGGTGTATGACTATCGTTTCGGTGGTTTTTATGCCAATCAACGACTTTTTGATTTAACCGGCTCCAGAGCTCGTCTTCTTTGAGCAATTGAGTTTGTGCAATCAATAGTCGTGGATCATTTGGTTCAGACTCAAGCAGAGAATCAAATTCTTTTTGAGCTTCGATTTTATCACCTGCTTTATACAAAGCCATAGCCAGAGCAACGCTGTATTTTCGTCGAGTGGAAGGATCACAGGTTGTTATCTGTTTTCTGAGAATATCGACAGCCTTCTGTGGTTCACCTGTTGTTATATATGTGCTGGCCAATAATATAATCGTATCTGAATCATTGGGATCCAGCTCACAGAGTTCTTTGAGGGTAGGAATAGCAAGGATAGGTGACCTTACAGCCTCGGCTCGCGCTTTTAAGATCATGAGCGATTTATCGTTTGGGTTGTAGGCAAGGCCTCGCAGGGCGATATCCACAGCTTTTCCGGGTTGTCCCTGTTTTAGCATTAGTTCTCCCAGGAGTTGCCAGGCTCCATTCACTTCGGGCTGTTTTTCAGTTATCGCCTGAAGAATTTGCCTGCTTTCTTCAATTGCCGGAGCCGTTCCTTCGAAAATCAGGGAATTGACTTTAAATAACTGCAGTTCAATATCATCCGGATTTGACTCAAGAGCTTTATCAAGAAAGGTTTTTCCCTCACTAATAATGTTGGGTTGCCCCGATGCCAAAAAAAGCGAGATTGCCCGTTTTTGGATCTGTAAGTTATCTGATGCCATAGATAGGGCGTGTTGGATGTCTGCCACTGCTTTTTCAGTTTGGCCGACGGAACGGTAGAAATCACTTCTTGCTACCCACACTTCAACATTATCAGGTTCGATGGAAATTGCTCGTTCGAGCTCTTTCAAAGCTTCATCAGGTTGGCCCAGAGTTGCATATGTTCTTGCGCTGAGTATATAAGCGGAAGCGTTGTTAAGATTATTTACCATTTCACGACAGATTTTCAGGGTTTCTTCCGGTTTGTTCTGACGAAGGTAAAGTTGGATCTGTGTTGCGATTACCGCTAATGAGTCGGGATTTTGAGTCTTAAGTTGCGTAAGTATATCTTCGGACTCTTCATACTTTTTTTGTTGCATTTTTAATAATGCAAGGGATAGATAGGCGTTTTGGTTATTGGGGTCACTGTTTAGGAGATCCTGCAGAATATCTGAAGCCGAATCCAACTGTCCACGTCTTATGAAGCTGTGTAATTGAATCTTTTGAAGTTGAGGATTCTGTAGTTTTCCCCGGGAAGCACGATTTAGAAGTTCCTCAGCCTGGTCATATTCTTTAGCCTTATAAAGGGCCGCTATGGCAGGTGTAATTACACGTAGGTCATCAGGTGCTCTGCTCATGGCATCACGGTATGTTGCAATTGCCAGTTGCAATTCGCCGGCTTTATCATATGCCCTTGCCAGAAGCATACGACTTGCCAGATCGTCCGGATTTACCAACAGGTTTTCCTGTATAAGAGATATAATTTTAGGATAGAGATTTTTAAAATTGTCATCCAAGTACAGAAGCTTAGCCTGTTCAAACCGCCATTGCCAGCCGTTCTCGCCCTCAAGGGACTTGATCTGGTCAACAATTTGCCGGGCATTTTCGGGATTGTTGATAACCTGCTCACATGTTAGGAGCTGGCGTTTTATCGGGATATCATTGGGCAGTTTCTGTGAAAGATTTACAAGAAGATTGTATGCTTTTTCTGTTTGAGACCAGCGAATATAAAATTGTGCAAGCAGCAAGCCCAGTTCACGATGAACATCAGGTTTATCGATGCGTTCTATTGCATTTTTGACAACTTCTTCACATCTTGTTCGATCATCTTGCCTATAGAGTAAAATCGCAAGGGATTTCACTTGTCTGGATGCATCGGGAAATTTTTCTATTGTTTGATTGAGCTTCAATATTGCTTCACTTGTTTTGTCTTGGACGGTAAGCAATTCCGTTTCAGCCAATAAAATGTCGGCAATTTCAGAAGGGTGCTCTTGTTTCAGGCGTGTTATGATCTGCTGCGCTTCGATGAATTTGCCTTGCTGCATCTTAAGCTGGAATTGAAGAAAACCAACCTCTAAATTCCCGGGGTTAGTTTCATTCAATTTAGACAATTGTTTTTCAATTTCTTCCAGTATTCGGGTACTTTCAGTTGTTGAGCTTTCCCCCACCCTTTGTATTCGAGTTCGCAGATAGAGCAGTGCCGGCTCTGGGTTTCCTGGTTCAAGCTCCATTGCCTTTGCGGCATGTTGTTCAGCTTCGAGCCAGTTATCGGTCTGAGCCAACATTTTAGCCAGGATCAAATGCCCATTGAAAGAATCAGGTCTTTCGGCAAGTAGGGTGTGGATTTGCCGTAAAGCAGATTGTCTGTCACCTAAACTGATCAGAGCAGTAGCCAGCGTCAAACGAATTTGCGGTGTCCTGTTACCTGATTCCACCGACTGTTGCCAGTTTTTTACAGCCTCATTGAGATTCCCTTTTTCCGCAGCCAAGAGACCTTCAAGAAACGAAATTATTGCAGTTGGTATTTCTTTTTGGTGAAGTTGTGCAATACAGTCTGAAGCTCTGTCAAATTGGCCCGACCGTATAAACAACTCTGTGGCCAAAGGCATAAAATCCCATGATTGAGAGGAAAGCTCTTTTAATCCGTTTTCAGCCGTATTTAGCATCTTTTCTTTTGATTGTGAGCGTAGAGCAAGCTGTGCCCATATTTGCCAAAGGTCATGGTTTGTTGGAAGAATTTTATGAATAGCGGCGAGATGCTGTTCTGCTTTATCCGGCATATTTAAATTAATAAGTTCTCTTGCAAGCCGGAGACGTACCGAAGTATCGGATAAATCTTGTTGTTCGGCAATGTTTATATCATCTAAGGCTTGTATTTCGGCTTTGTTTCTTTGACGAAAACTCGCACGTATTAAATATGCAAGGGCTGAGGATGGATTATTTTTTATCGCTTCGTCAAAACAATCCGAGGCTTGTTCAGGGAATTCTTCAGGGTGTTGTTCTATAAGTTGGCCCAGGGTTTCGTAGGCTAAAATCTGATCCGGGTGTTCGGTGCAAATGGCTTTCAATTCGCTCGCCGCTTCGTTGAATTTTCGTTGTTGAGCAAGTGCTATGGCCAGCATTCTGCTAAGATTCGGATCTTGAACTTTTTCAAGTTGTCTTTTGGCAATTAACTCTGCGTCTACCGGTATACCTATCATTAAATATATTTCCGTAAGTTGCTCAGAAGCTTCCGGATGATTATCTTCCACTCTTAAAACAGCTCTATATGCTGCGATAGCTTGTTGAATATTGTTACTCTTGCGAGGCCTGATACGCATTTGCGCATCAGCATATTTAAGTAATATCTTTACATCCTGCCTTAAAGCAAGATAACTGCCCAGTTCTTTTGCTGCTTCTTCCCAGTTTTGTTCATCATATGCTTTATTTCCGAGTTCAAGTCCTCGTTCGGCACTGTTTGCTCTTTGCCATCGTCGCAGTGCAACTGCGGTAATACACAATACCACCACGCTCATTAATAGAACGATTGCCAGTTTCCAGTTAAAGTATCTTCTTGGCATTTTTATATCCTTTCGAAAAATCTATTGCACAATCTTAAAGACTCAGTAAACCTTTTTATAAATCTGATACGAGGGTTAGAACTGGTTAATGAAATTATCAACCAGTTTTTTAGTTGTTTGCCAACATATCCACAGGTCTGTCTTCAGCGACAGATTCCTGACGTATTCAGTGTCGTATCGGATCCATTCCTGAAAGTCTTTCATGGGTATGCGTGTTCTGCATATCTGCCAGAGTCCGGTGATTCCCGGTCGAACAGATAAACGGGCGTCGCGCCAGAATGGACATAATGTATTTTCTGATTCGGGAGAGGGCCTTGGGCCGACAACACTCATCTGGCCGATGAGAACGTTAAAGAACTGGGGTATTTCATCGATATATGTCTCCCGCAGGAACCTGCCAACGGCACTTATTCGGGGATCGTTTGTCATCTTGAATTGTGGGCCGTCAACCTGGCTGACGAATCGCAGCTTCTCCTGTATTTTATCTGCCCCGGTGACCATTGTCCGAAATTTCAGGCAATTAAATTCTTTGCCGTGAAGTCCCTGACGTTTATCTTTGAAAAATACCGGTCCGGGTGAGTTTAATTTTATTGCCAGGGCAATGAATGGTATTAATGGAGCAAATAGGATTAATACTATTATTGCAATAAGACAATCGGTAATTCTTTTGAAACACCTTGCATATGAAAAAAATGGCCAGTTTCGATTTGTACCGTTACTACTCATCTGCCGGGTTATATCATGTTCTGAACAAACAGTATGACCGGAACTGCCAATGTTTTTTCTGGCTTGGTTTTTCCAATCGTATTGTGCATCTGTGATAATGCAGTTGTTCACGATTTGATTCTGCGGCACATGAACTTCCGGGCCTATGATTGATGAATTTATTACTGCTCCACTTTCAATGTGAACATTTCGACAAATAATAGCCGGCCCTGCAATGATCACGTTTGGATCGATATGAACATTCTCGCCTAATAACACCTTACCGATGAATCGTGAATCTTTGGATGTTTTATTTGAATTATGAAAGTCGAAATCTGATTTTTTTAATGTTAAAAGTGCAGTCTTACAAAAGTCCAGTAATCCATTTTCCATGTCTAAATCCATTGCAGTCCCGCCAATATTCACTGTTCGAAGTATCAGTGTGTTTGATTGGCAGTTATTAATGATTGTGGAAAAAGACTCGGGTAAATTGTTATCGTTAAGAAGCTTTTTAAATGCACGGGCTTTGATAAAAAGATGATGAGGCCAGTCATTGCGGTTTGGGACGAACTCAAACGAATCTGTGTATAACCGGCGAAAACCGGCTATATTACCTTCTGTTGTTAATCGCGTTTTTTCGCGTGTGCCGAGTAGCTCAGGCTCTGCATTAACCGCTACTATATCCGCTCGGATATCAGTTAGTATATTTCCAAGCAGTTCGTTGTTAATCTGTGTTGCAAATCGTCCATTAGAAACAACAAGCCATGAATCCGGATTATTCTTTCTTTCTATTCTTTTGATTATATCTGATGTTATCTGCACATTTTCGCTGTAGCGTATTATATTGTATTCGGAATTAAAGAATCGTTGTCGCTGTGCTTTATCCTGCTGCCCGATTGTATCAGGTGTAGTTTCCCAATTCTCCGGGATGGCATATATCGGATTAGCGGGACAACTTTTTTCCATCACGGGTAAAACAGACCTCTTACCGATATTCCTGCATAAGGATCTGCTTAGGCCATTATGAATAATTCCGGCCACAAGCTTGTCAGCCAGAGCGAATCGCAGCATATTATCGCTGTTATTTATCAAGAGGTTGTTTTTGTGTATGATAATCAGGTTCATATATGGTTTAAGAGGGTGCCGATTGTTATCGGCTGCCGATACAATGTAGAAAAATTTACTATGGAACCGACATCCCCGGAATGGATGTCTTTTTATAGATTTAATCCTTTATTTCAGGAATTATTTTGTTCATGCGTCTTATGAATCTTGGAAATAAGTGTTTTTTTACTTGTGCGTCTGCTTCTGGCACCTTGTGCATAATAATCGTTACCGTGTCGATAGTAACTGTCTTCAATATTGACCCTGCTTACAACAGTACCTAATACTCTAACGTTTATTTGCAACAATCTTTCTTTTGCTTCTTTAAGCTCGGGTAGAGTGGTCTGTCCGGCGAAGCTGGTCAAGATTACGGCGTTTCCGATCTTGGCCCACATCAGAGCATCAGGAAATGCCAGCACAGGAGGAGTATCTATGATCACATGGTCGTATTGTTCACTGATCTTATTAATACGCTCAGCGGTAGAGGACAAGGCTAACAATTCGTATGCGTTGGCGGCATCGCGATAATCGGCTGCAAGGATGTCCAGCCCGTTTGAAATTAGAGAGTAAACCGCCCGTTCAAATTTTATACCGCTAAGAATATCCTGTAATCCCCTTGAGTCTTTCGGAAGATTCAGCAGTCGTGCGATATCCGGTTTTCTCAAGTCACCATCTATAAGAAGAACCTTTTTACCTGCCTCTGCCATGCTTGTAGCCAGATTGACTGCGAAAGTAGTTTTACCTTCCTTCATTCCGGGACTGGATACAACGAGCTTTTTGGGTATTCCTTCGCCGTCGAGAAGTCCTAAGTTGGCACGAATAGTTTGATAGTCTCCGATTATTTGTTGTGGAAGAAGTGAGGACTTAACGGTGTGTAAGCTGGTAGTGGTCCCGATTATTCTAATACCGGCCCGTTTCGTAACATCCTCCGGCGTCCATAGTCTTAAATCGGCTTTGTCTCGAAGATATGCCAGCCACATACCACAAGCCATCCCGACAAGGATTATACCGACTGATAACTTTAATCGTTTGTCCCGGATCAAAGCAATGTGAGCATAATCATGTACGGAAATTCTTGTCGGACGTTTTCGCTGCATTTCCAGATCCTGGATACGCATCAGGACTGTGTCGTATCTTTCTTTGGTCATATCTAACTTATCCTGCAAATCCTGGATTTCCAGTTGCAGGCGACCGAGTCTTATGGTTTCGGTGTCTTCTTTCTCTATTGTCTCTCGAAGTATATTTTCGTATAGTTTTGTTTGTTCCAGACTGTTGCGTACATCAATCAATTTAGAATCACCTGCCTTGGCGAGTTGCTCCGTTAATAAATCATCGAATTCCTTACTGGCTTCATCCTTGCGTTCCGTTAAGCGTGTTTTCATTATATCTATGAGATCGGATTGAAGTTTAATATCAGGATTTGTCGGTGATAATGTCTGGCGGGCGAAGATAAGTGATTGTTCTAATTCAGCGATGCGCTTCGTGATTGACACTACCGATGGATCCTGATTAATATATTGTTGGCTCATTTTCATCAATTCGTCCGGAGGGATAGGCTCCTCTCGAGTTCGTTCAAGTAGATGTATCTGAGCTTCAAGGCCCATTTTAGCCGCCTCTAATTCCGTGAGCTTGGACAGCAGACTTGAAACGTTCCGCAGCATCATATCCTGTCGGCCGCTCAAAGTATCGGTCCCATATTCTTGTGCCAATCGATAGATTTGTTTTCTCAAACTATCCATTTCTTCGGCTCTGACCTTGCGTTCATCTTCCAGAGCCGTTAGCTTCTTATCTTCCTCTTGTGTGGAACTGGTAACTCCGACTTCCATATATGCATTAATAAAAGCATCTACAATTTGCATAGCTTCTTTATCGTCGGCGTTGAACATTGTTATTTCTATTAGTTCCCTGTCACGAGGTGCGGTTATGACGATAGTTCCGTTTATTAATGCCTGTTTCAACATCCAGGCTGGCTCCGGTTGAATTCCCGGAGGATCTATTTTCTGTTTTAATTTTGAGATTAAACCGGCTGGTTTATTATTAAGAAAAGCGATGTTTCTGCCTTTTAAATTGTCCGCTACTCTCTGTACTACTCTGCTGCTGGCTACTAATTCCGCCTGAGTATTCATGAAGCTTTGATAATCGAATATGTCTCCTCGGTCCTTTTGGTCGGTCAGGATGTCAACCAGAATCGGAGCAATCCTTATTTGACCGGTCACTTGATAGACGGGTTTTATTATTAGCCATATTGCCGGTAATCCGATTGCACATACTAAAATAAATGTGAACAATACAATATACCAACGGCGAAATATTCCTGCTACAAATTGATAGTTTGCCCCGGAAGATTCGGGCATGGGCTCGATATTCACAATTTCCTGTGCAGCTTCTTGATCATTATATTTTTCTAAGTCATTCATTTATTTTTCTCCTTTAATAGTGGGTTAAAATACTTATTTGGATGCAGTGCCCGTTCTGTAATCATTTTCTGAAATGATCGATTAGGGTTAGCATAAAGACATAAGTGTTTGATTTCCGGATTACTCACGGATTTTGTCGTGTAATTATGATTTCTTCCTGGATTACCGGCGGTACAGTAAGTTTTGCTAAAAGCCAAAGTTCGGCAACAACTGCTGCAAGAGCCAAAGGCATCATCGCATACCCGCCAAAATCGTGGAATATTTTCTCCCAGTACTCGCCTTCGAGCACCGTGAAAAATATTGCTGTAATTGTTAATCGTATAGTATTACACAGCAAGGCGATAGGCAGGCTTGAAGCCAGTACGATTAGCTTTTCCCACCACGCTCGATTGACCAGCAGGGCGACTAATCCGCTTATTACAAAAAAGGCCGTGATCATTCTCAGGCCGTTGCATGCTTCGGCGATTGCAACGGTTGAGTGACCAATATGAATAACATTGCCTTCCTGTAATATCTTGTAACCTATCAGTTCAAGGCAAAAGACCGCCGACGATGTTGACCAGCGTTGCAGGGGTAATGATACGGCTGCATGAAGCCGGTTAGGCCAGGGTAGCATCAGGCATAAGAACAATAATATTGTAGCCACCTTCTTGAAAAGCTGCCAACCAAACAGAATAATAACTAAAGCGGCAATACTCAGAGCAATGGATAGTCTTTCTGCGGTCTGATATAAAAACAACAGACCGAACAATCTCAGTGCCTGCGCTACAAGTAAAATAAGTATTCCGATAACCGAAGGCTTTATCCGGCATTGGGTAATTGTCTGGCGTCTGGACCATAAAATATATACGGCAAGAAAAGGAACCAGTAATCCGGATGAGTATTCGTCGCTTTGCAACCATACTTTCCAAAGATTTACAAAGCCTTGCCAGTGCGACCATAAAAAAGCAATTAAGATCAGGCTTATCGCAAATAATCTAAGAATAATACGTTTTTCAACTTTGGCCCAGGTGGGTATTTTGTTGGAAATTTTGTTTAGTTGTGGTTTTAACGTGTCATGGAGTTCGCTTGTGTGACCTTTAACAATTTTCGAAGCTCTGCTTAATGAACGCTCCAGGATTGTTTCCGGCTTGAATAATATACATTTATCTTGAGCAGTTGTATTTGCATGCACTATGGTATTGTAGTCGATGACACACCGTTGGACTTGACAATTTGCTCCTATCTGTACGCCATTCCACAGTACGCTGTTTATTACAACACCATTTCTTTCAATCGTGACATTATTTCCAAGTATAGTCGGCCCAATAATAACAGCTCCGTTTGAAATGCGGACACCGTTCATTATAACAACCTGTCCACATATCCGGGCTCCCTGGTCAACTTTTATTTCGCCTCCTATCCGGATTATATGCGAATCAGTGTCCTGGACGGGTTCCAAATCCGGTTGTTGTCCTGGAGCCTCTTTGATGTAATTGGCTATGGAATATAGATATTCCTGTCGGTTTCGGAAATTGCCGGTGTGTTTTGGAAGCATGACCGCGCGGATTGTCTTACCCTTACGTAGCAATTCAGGAATCAGACCTTCCTTGATATCACAATAACCATCTTTGGGTATATGTTTAATAATACTCGGATTGCATATATAAATACCGGATGCCTGCCCTTTATGTCTTCGGTTAGTGAAGCCTGGGTTAAGAAATACAGTCAATTCTGTTCCACCTTCATGGTGGGCATGTATTAATGTATCGATTTCCGGAAGATTAATTAGATTGGCAGGCAAAACCAATAATAATTCCTCCATATCATCGCCTGCGGCATCTCGAACGCATCCGGCCGTACCCACCGGCAGTGGATCATTCAGAAAGGTTAACTCCGGATGATGATTTGCATGGATTGATTCGGCCAGTGACGAACCATTACTGCTGGAACAAATTACTGCCTGATTTATTCCCTGATTTGTTAAATGTATCAGCAAACGTTCCAGTGCGGTATGTCCTGCTACCTGCCACAGGGCAGTGGGTAAACGCGATGCTAACGGGCACCTGCCAAAATCAAGACCACCCACCAGTATTATCGCTTTTATTTTCTGTTTGGTTTTGGATTTTATATGTGACATTAACTTTGTTTGTTGGGGATTTTAAACTGTTTTAGCGAGCTTTATCAGTCTCAAAAACTAACTTAACGTAAAACTGTTTCCCGGACGTCATGGAAATCATATCACTGTACCGAGATACTCTACCTTATTGTATTTTTCCGTAAGTTCCGGCCACTGGACCAGGAAAAGGTCGGCGATGTGTCTGACCATTCTGCCCGATAGTGATATTCGCTTTACATTAGTAATACTATCAATCCAGATTATCCTGGCCCCGGTGAATTTGGCAAGGAAACATATAATGCATCCTGCCGCCGCTCCGGTACTTATGATTACATTGGGTTTTTCCTGAAAAACTATTTTTGCACATCTGAGAAACACATTAAGAACCCGCATCGGATATTGTCTGTTACACTCGCCGACGATATATACATTCCCGGATTCCTTAAGGTTATGTTGAACAACAGGTACTGTCGTTACAAAGAAACTTTTATATTGTTTCCAGCTTTTTGAGAGTGTCAGCAACTCTGTTAAATGACCTCCACCCGATGCAGCAAGGCAGATTTTCAAATTATTCGATTCGCGCATTTGCTGAGATTTCATAATCAGGTCACTTTTCGCCAAACAATTCGTTCAATACAAGCTCGGCCTTGCTGTCCCAGGATGAGCCTTTGACTTTATCTCTTCTTTTGTTGACAAGCTCAGGGCAGTCATCGGAGATTGCCCTTTTAATACAGGCGGCGAAACTTTTCGGAGTATCAGCTTCATAGACAACGTCAAGGTATTCCTGTAATTGAGGAAAGGGTGTGCTGACAATCGGTTTTCCCATAGCCAGATACTCTTTCAGCTTTAGCGGATTAACCGCCTCGGCCCATCGGCTTTGTCTTAATGGTAAAAGTGTAACATCGAATCTTCTTCCGTATTCAGGGATTAGCTCGTAAGGTTTTTGGCCCAACATCCATATGTTTTTCCTGGCAGTTAATGCAGAGCAATCCATTTGTGCTCTACCTATTACAACGAAAGACATGTTGGGCAGGAGATCTGCGACTTTTCCCAGAAAATCGATATCAGGATTACAATCGTCAATGCTGCCGATAAAACCGATAATGGGTTTTGGAATATCGGCTATATCTCGAAGTTCGCTCGTTTTCTGTAGCGGCGATGAAAACATTTCAAAATCAACGCCATGGTCGAGAT
>CAZMZR010000086.1:0-14356 GCA_964570855.1 uncultured Pirellulales bacterium | reverse complement strand
TTGTTGCGGCACCCTTGATCTGATTGACAAGGTATTCGATTCTGTACTGCGAACGCAGAATCATTATATGAACGTGATTGCTCATTATCGCACAGGCCGGGACTTTTAAGCCTAACCTTTTAACGACTTTACCAAAAGCATGTGCGACAATTAAACGACAGTTCTCATTAAGCAAAATAGGTGCTCGGCTGAGCTTGGGTACTGCTGCCGTCCGGAATTTCAATAATTCTTTATGTGCCGGTTGGGGATTTTGCCTGCCATATTTTATTGTGCCTAACAATTGAAGTTGCTCGTTGTAAATTTCTTTGGAATATGAGCCCCTCGGGTCATTAGGTAACCATGTTCCGTATGTTGTGAAAATCGCATGATAAGCGATAATCATTATTGAGTTCCTTTTTGTTTAGCAGCAGCCGGAACGGCTGCTTTTATTACACTTCGTCGTACCGACGACGGTTAAACATTTTTTAGTCGCCGAACCGGCGACTGTTAAACGTTATTCGATGTATTTTTCGGCACCTGTGCTTTTTATGGATTCGGGTTTCGGTCCGGAAGGTACTACAATCGCTTCTGTATTCGGTAATTTCTCGATTAAGGCAAGGCCTTTTTCGGTCCCCATAACGCTTACGGCGGTTGCGAGGGCGTCGGCGTCTGTTGCGTTGTCCGCAATGATTGTCACGCTCGAAGGCCCTTCGGCCCCTGAGCCGGTTTGGCGGTCTATTATGTGGCTGTATTTTTTGCCTTCGATTAGAACAAATTGCTGATAGTCGCCGCTGGTTGCAATTGCTCCATCGGCTATTCGCAGTTTTAATACAAGGCCGCCGGAGGAATCCTCGTTTAAGTTCGGGTCCTGCAGGCCGATTAACCAGCGGTCTTTACCTTTGGCCGGTACGCCGAAGCATCGAATGTCACCGCCGATATCAACCATTGCCCCGAGCGCACCGTTTTTTTTCATTGCCTCGATTGCTTTATCGATGGCGTAGCCTTTCGCTATGCCGCCGAGGTCCAGCCGCATGCCCTCAACGGTAAATTGCACCGTTTTGTTTGTCTTATCGAGGATGAGTTTTTCGTAACCGACTTTAGATTTGGCCTTCTCGATTTCTTCCTGCTCCGGTGCAACTTGCTTTTCCTTTGCGGCGCGGAACAAATCCACTAAAGGCCCGACGGTAATATCGAACGCTCCTTCGGTGAGCCTGCTGAACTCGACGCTTCTTTGCAGAACCTCGAATGTGGCCTCGCCGACCTGAACGGCATGTTCGGCGGCATTTTTATTAACAATGCCTATTTCCGAATCGCTTTTGTAGTCGCTCATCAGTTCGTCAACCTTGTCGATTTCGGCAAATGCGGTCTCGATGCATCTTCGGGCGGTCTCGGTATCTTTTGCAACAACTACGACATGAGCAAAAGTTCCCATGACCAGCCGATAGCTGCTTTCAAGCTCAACCGGTCTGTTTGTGGCAATAGAGATCCACAAAGCCACTATCAAAAGGACGGCGAAGATAAAAATGACAATGCTTCTGGATTTCTTATCCATAAATACCTTTCAGAAGATTTGATAATACAAAATTGACCGACAATCAATAGAAAAGAACCGTTTGTATAGTTATAATGCCGGTATGAGAAAAAAGGAAGTAGTAATATTGACCGGGCGCATTGAGAGCGATTTTCTTCCCTTTGTTCGCAGACCGGGCAGATACATCGGCGGTGAGGTCAACCAGGTCAAAAAAGACCTGCCGAAGTGCGATTTGATGGTTGCATTGTGTTTTCCCGATATTTACGAAGTGGCTATGTCACATACGGGTTTGGCAATTCTTTACGATTGCCTCAATAAAATCGATGGTATTGCCGCCGAGCGGGTTTTTGCTCCCTGGATCGATGCGGAAAAAGTCCTCCGTGAAAAAAATATCCCTTTATTTAGCCTGGAATCCAGGGCGTCACTAAGCAGCTTCGATATTGTCGGCTTTGGTTTGACGAATGAGCTTTGCTATACCAATGTACTGAATATGCTCGATTTGGGCGGTATAAAAATCCGAAGCCGTGACAGAAGCGAAGACGAGCCGCTGATAATCGGCGGGGGCGGCATGGCAAATTGCTGTGAGCCGATGGCGGAATTTTTCGATATGTTCGTATTGGGCGAAGGCGAAGAGGCTGTTGTCGAGCTTGCCAATTCTGTCAAAGACGGCAAAAAAGCCGGTCAGGCAAAAAAAGAAATCCTTGCCGGCATCGCAGAGAAATTCGACTGGGCCTATGTCCCCTGCGTTCATACCGAACGAGGGACGGGATGGAAACGGCTAAGTGCCGTTGTGGAGGATTTTGAAAATGCTCCCGTGCCTGCGGCTCCGATTGTGCCGTTTGTGGAGGCGGTGCACGAGCGGGTAAGCGTTGAGATTATGCGGGGCTGTCCCGGCCGATGCCGATTTTGCCAGGCGAGTTTTTGCCGCAGGCTGATTCGCTATCGCAGCGTCGAAAGAATAATCGAGATTGCAAAGGCCTGCTATCATGCAACCGGATTCGATACGGTAAGTCTGCTTAGCCTGTCGAGCGCTGATTATCCGAATCTCGGAGATTTAGTCGCCGGACTGCACGGATACTTTCACGACAGGCATGTCGGCATATCTCTGCCGAGCCTGCGAGTCGATAAGCAGTTGAAGATTCTGCCGGAGTTAGTCAAATCGGTGCGTAAGAGCGGCCTGACCATTGCCGTCGAGGCGGCCAGCGAGAAATTACGGAAAGTTATAAACAAGCCTTTGAAGGATGAGGATTTATTCGCCGCAGTCGAAGCTGCGTACAAGGCCGGCTGGCAGAAATTCAAGCTGTATTTTATGGTCGGCCTGCCCGGCGAAACCCTGGAGGATGTAAAGAAGATTGTGCATTTGTCGTTCGAGTTGGCGAAGCTGCGAAAACAAGTGGACGGCAAAACCGGCCAGATTAACGTTGCAATAAGCTGGTTTGTCCCAAAGTCTCATACGCCGTTCGGTTGGCTGGGACAAAAACCGAAATCCTATTTCGAGCAGGCAAAGCAAATCATCCTGGATGAAAAACGAAACCTTCGGGCGAATTTTTTGCAGTTCAAGTTTCATAATATAGATCGCAGTGTTTTGGAATCGGCTATCGGCCGGGGTGACAGGAGTATGAGTGACGTTATCGAGGCCGCCTGGCGGGCCGGGGCGAGGTTCGATTTGTGGGATGAGTGTTTTAATCCCGAAATATGGCGGCAAGCCTTCGAGAAATTCGACCTCGATGTGGACGAGCTTGCACAGCGAGGATTCGCTCCAGGAGAAAATCTGCCCTGGGAGCACTTAGGTGGCCCGGATAGAAAATATTTACTAAAACATCTTGAAGATGCAAAGCAACTTATGATAAGTGAATCGTAAAGGTTTTTATTGAAGTTTTCCTTCTCGTGCGTATATATCTTTAGAGTGGCTAAAGATTAACGCCAGAGTTGATAAAAAGATCATATGAATCATTATCATTATCGAAATCCTCTGGAAATAAAACAGCTTGCCGAATTTGATGTATCGATCGCACACTTGACGCAGAGTGAGCAAAGGAGACAGCGTCTTACTTACCTGCGTGACGCTGCACAAAAAATCAAGACCGGGCAATCTATGCTCCAAGGCTATGGCTGGCTTCTGATTCCGTTTGCGATTATTCCGATTTTCTGGCCTTTTTTTATCTTTGTATGGTTCATTCGTAAAAAAGCCGGTTCGACGATGGATACGCAGCTCAAAAACGCCCTGGAATACTGGGGCGTCCACGAAGTTGAAATCGATGAATACGTCACCGAAGACTCGTTCGATTCGGATGATCTTATCCCCGGCCTGTAATTTCAGGATAAGCAATTCAATTGTCTGTGTGGAATCTGCCCTTGCAGGAAAAAGAAGAAATGATTCTAATATGATGATATTGGTCTGCATGAACGATAAAATCTGCCTGACTTATTGAAGGAGAATAAGAATGTGCGAAAGAAATCTGGGAAAATCCGGTGTAAATAGAATGCGATTGCTACTTGTCCCTATGGTTCTATGCTGTTTACTGATTGGCAGTTGTGTTTCAGGTGAAGCCGGGAGGGCCGATTCAGCGATTCCGGCGGAATTGCCGTTTGAGATGCCGGTGATTAAGGCGCCGCAGTTTCCGGACCGCGTGTTTGTTATTACCGATTACGGTGCTGTGGGAGACGGCCATACGAAAAATACGAAGGCCTTTGCAGATGCAATTGAGGCCTGCGTGGAAGCCGGCGGCGGGCGTGTGGTTGTGCCTGCTGGCGTATGGCTGACAGGGGCGATTGAACTCAAGAGCAATCTGAATCTGCATCTCGAAAAGGGTGCGGTTATCCAGTTTAGTGAAAATTACGACGATTTTCCTTTGATACAATCCACGTGGGAAGGCCGGCCGAGAGTTCAATGTATGTCACCCTTATATGGGAAAAATCTGGAAAATATTGCCGTCACCGGAAAGGGGATTATCGACGGGGCCGGACAGGCGTGGCGGCCGGTCAAGAAATTCAAGATGACGGACCGCCAGTGGAAAGAGCTTATTGCATCCGGCGGAGTATTGAATGAAGCGGGGGACATGTGGTGGCCGACCGAAGAGGCGTTGAACGGGCCGCGGATATTGGCGTCTATGCGAGGCCGGGACAATGTGACACTGGAGGATTACGCCTCCGTGCGCTCGTATCTGCGTCCGGTCATGGTAGCTCTGATTGAATGTAAGAACGTCCTGTTGGATGGGCCTACCTTTCAAAATTCACCGGCCTGGAATATTCATCTGATGTTGTGTGAGAACATGATTATCAGGAATATCAATGTCAGGAATCCGTGGTATTCTCAGAACGGCGACGGTCTTGATTTGGAATCGTGCCGGAATGTTATTGTCACAAACTGCTGTTTTGACGTCGGGGATGACGCCATTTGCCTGAAGTCCGGCAGGGACGAATACGGCCGACGCAGGGGCAAGCCGACCGAGAATACCGTGGTCACCGACTGTACGGTTTATCACGGGCACGGTGGATTTGTAATCGGCAGTGAGATGTCCGGCGGCGTTCGCAATATTTTCATACGCAACTGCACGTTTATCGGCACGGATGTCGGGCTGCGGTTCAAGAGCACACGGGGGCGAGGCGGTGTCGTGGAGAATATCTTTATCGAAGATATCCGGATGTCGAACATCGCCACCGAGGCTGTTCGCTTCAATATGTATTATGGCGGCAGGGCGCCCATCCCGGAAGACGGCGAGCAGGAGAAGGGCCCGACCGCCGGGCGAGAGGTTGTTCCGGTCAATGAGGGGACGCCGCAGTTCCGGAAAATCTATTGTAAAAATATTATCTGTAAAGGTGCCGCCGGGGCCGTACTGTTGCAGGGGCTGCCGGAGATGCCGATACGGGAGATTGAGCTGGAGAATGTTGTAATTTCAGCCGATACCGGTTTTCTCTGTGTGGATGCAGAGCAGATAAAACTTACGAACGTAAAGATACTGCCGGATAAACTGCCCGTCTTTTCGTTGTTTGACAGCCGTAATGTGACGATGAAAGATATAAGCGGGCCGGAGTCTGAGGGAGTTTTCATGAGACTTCAGGGTGATAAAACAAGAGAGATTCATTTAAAAGGTAAAAGTGTTTCCCGGATAAAAGAACGCATTGATTTCGGCAGAGACGTGAAACAGGATGCCATTACAATTACAGACTCGCAGTCGCAATGAGGAAGTTGGTTGTCATACTTTTATTTATAGCTGTTAGCTGCAAGCTAAATGGTTATGTAAAATAATCCTGTATGATGTTAATCTCAATTGCCCGTGTGGGATTATTGATTTTATATCGTTATGAGTTTGGTGTAGGGGTGTTCGGGGAGGTTAAGTATTTTAAGGAATTTTTTATAGATTTTCTTTTCGAGCCCGGCGGCGTCCGCCTTTGACAAGCCTGCCAGCGGCACTTGCCCACCGGCGTAAGTTTTGTGTCCTCCTCCTGTACCGTTTCCTGCAGTAATATCGGTAATCATTTTGTCCGCCTGGAGGTTTTCACTCGATGTTCTTATCGATATCAGGATTTTTTCTTCAGTCAGGCCATAGCAAATAGTACAGGATGCGTTATCGTCACGAAGCAAAAGGTCCGCGACTTCACCAATCATACCGGGATTATCTACGCGTTCAAGGCTTGTGATAATAACATTGTTTTGATATATCCGTGCGTTCATAAATGCCTTGACCAGGATCTGGAAATATTCACGGTCGAAGCTTCCTCGCTGTATCTGGCTCAGCATCCGCTTATTAGCCAGAGGATATACAAAATATAGTGCATCCATGTCGGCTTTGATGGTTTCTCTACCCAAATCCTGCGTGTCCGACCGAATGCCGTAGAGTAAAGCCGTAGCTAATTGCGTATCAATATTTATTTCAAGGTGTTTTAGGTACTCGCAAAAAATTGTACTGGTCGAGCCGTAATTTCGCCTGATATCGGTGAAAATGCACTGTCGTGTCATCTCACGCATGGGATGATGGTCTATCACAATATCCGGCAGGAAGTCCTCCGGTAATGAGTTATTGCCTGTTTCAGGTTGCGTGTCAACCATACAAAAGAGGTCATATCTTGTCGGCTCGATTTCTTTTAACGGACGTATATTTACACTGAGGTATTTTACAAGGGCTTTGTTCTCCGCCCGGCTAATGGAGCCGCCATAGGTGATTGTGCACTGAACCTCCGACTGGCTGTTTGCAATTTTGCGGAGGCCGAGGGCGGAGGCGATTGAGTCGGGATCAGGATTATCCTGCATAACGATCAGGACGGCCTGTGATTTTTTCAGGAGATTAACGAGTGTTTCTGTTTTTTTGGCGGTCTTGGGTGATATCTTCATTAAGTCGAATCCTCTTGTTTGTCTTCTTTTTTATTTGTTCAAAGATTAAGCTGTAATCGTCCATTGGCTTCATTAGAATAACATTTTAATTGTAATCGGCAAAGAATTTCTTGAGAGACGGCAGGATAATTGATAATCTGATGTAAATTATCGATACCTGCCAAATGAAAAGATACACGGGCAGAGCAGTGAAAAAGCAGGTCTGTATTTAATGTGTGCTAATCGGAATCCTTACACTTTTTACATTATACCGGTTTTGGATTCTAAGCAAGTCTTGAGTGGTTCTGGAAAGTGAAAGAGAAAAAGAAAAAACGACAAAAACGCATCAGAAGGATTCTTCTTGGCTGCCTGTTCGTGCTTGTACTTGGCCTGGTACTCATTTCGTACGGACCGGTTAGAACAATGGCATCATTGGAGCGGGTGGATGATTACCCGCTTTTTGTTATGCGGTATCACGGGGATTACTTTTTCGACTGGTTCTGCGAACATGGCATAGACTGGCCGCCCTTTAAGAAGTTCTACGAGGCTGTGAATCCGGAAGCGTGTGCGAGTTTTGCGGCCTTTGGTGACGTAAATAACGCCATATTCGGCCGGAACTTCGATTGGGTACATCGCTCTTCTTTACTGCTTTTTACTGACCCGCCGGGAGGGTATGCTTCGGTCTCGATGGTGGACCTCTATTATTATGGTCTGGAAGGGATGCAGGATATTCCCTGGACAAAGCGATTTAATCTGCTGGGAACTCCTTATGCGGTTATAGACGGTATGAATGAGTGGGGTGTAGCTGTCGGGCAGAATGCCGTACCGGTTAGAGAACTGCCTTATGATCCGAACAGGCCGACACTGATTTCCAATCAGTTGATGCGTGCCATTCTGGATCATGCAAAGGATGTAAACGAGGCGGTGGCTCTGATTCAGCAGTATAATCCTTTCTTTCCGGTTGTTTACTGCCATCTTCACATCGCCGATGCATCGGGAGGCTCCGCGGTAGTCGAGTACGTGGACGGCAGGATGGTTTTGGTTCGAAACGATGAATCCTGGCAAGTCTCGACCAACTTTTTACTTTCAGAGACCGTGCCGGTTCCGGAGACGTTGGACTACTGGAGATACAATAAACTTAGTGAGCATCTCGGTAAAACAGAGGGACATCTATCGAAGGATGAAGCAATGAGCTTGCTAAAAGGTACATCGCAGGATACTACCGTATGGTCCGTCGTCTATAATCTCAGCACAGGTGATATTCAGGTTGCTATGGGCAGAGATTACGAACAGGTCCACACCTTCCGGCTCCGGATGAAAAATCGTGATAAGTAGGATAGCGTTATATCTATGAATATTTTGGATGGTTTTCATACCGAAAGGCTTTCCGCAGAGCGTTTGGAGGAGAGTCATTTTGAATTCATATACCAAATGCACCAGGACGAACAGGTGATGGCATACCTCGGCTGTAAACGTTCCCGCGAACAGACGCTGGAATATATGGAACATAACCTGGCCCACTGGAAGGAATACGGATACGGCATTTGGATATTACGGGAAAATGCAACGGGAATTCTTGCCGGTCGGGGAGGACTGCGAAACGCGGTAATAGGCCAAAAGGATGAGGTGGAGATTGCGTATGGTTTGCTGCCTGAATTCTGGAATAGAGGCTTGGCGACGGAATTTGTCAAGGCTGTTGTGAGTATAGGATTATCTGAACTAAGGCTATCCAGCCTCGTTTGTGTTACAAATCCTGATAATCTTGCTTCTCGGCGTGTTATGGAAAAAGCCGGTTTTGAATTTGAGCGAGATATAATCTATAAAGATGAACCGCATTTGCTTTTCCGGCATGACAATAGTCGGCAATGATGTTATAATCCGCTGTATGCTTTCAGGCGAAATTTCAGAGACCAGAGAACGATAATATTCGAATATTCGGCTCGTATCGGATTCAGTGAAACAGGGAGTTATTCAAATGGATAAAAAGAAGATAGTGACACAGATTGGGTCTTTACCGTACGATGACGTTGATAAAGCCGTCGAATACAGTCTGCGACATGATATACCGTTTTTGCCCGAACTGCCGAAGCTGGGTGACGCCATGCTTGATTATATAAAAAATCCCGGCCGGCTTAGCTGCCTTGAAACGTTCAGTCAGAACGTGGATGGCTACGAAATAGTGAAAATACAATGTGTCGGCCCGGCGACGTTAATTTTAAGCGGGTATTCCGAAGATGAGGCGGTTGCCAGGACATACGAGCATATTTCCGCCATTGTTGACGGCTTACACGTACGTGAGATTATTCTTTTCCTGGATGAGCCTGCTTTGGGCCATGCCGGTTTCGATTATCAGCAGTTGTGGTCGCCGATTTTCGATAGCTTTGATGTGATATTCGGCGTTCATGTCTGCGGCAATATGAACTGGGATGAATTATTCTGTTCCGGGCTTGATATTATCAGTTTCGATGCCTCGAAATTTGATATTACGAAATATCCACAGTACAGAAAAGGGAAAAGAATCGCCTGGGGAATAAAAACATCCGAAGATGTTAAGGATTTTCAGGAAGGTGACTTATTGACGTTGCCCTGCGGTATGGGACCAAAGTTTTATAGCGACGAAGATTGCCAAATGAGCCTTGAGAACCTGCTTGAGATTTCCGGCAGGCTCGAGGGGATTCCGAGTTAATTAATGTTGTATTTATCATCTATATCAGGTGGTTCGGATTATAATGCCGTTTACAGGCGAAGTTAGAAAGGAGCGGGATGAATATCGAAGGTGTTGCCAATCAATTTATAGAAGCAATCAATAACCATGACGTCGAGGCTCTCTGCGGACTGATGACCAAAGATCACACCTTCATCGATTCGTCAGGGGATGTATATAAAGGTATCGAAAAGATGCGGCAGTCCTGGGGCGGTTATTTTAAGATGTTCCCGGATTACAGGATTGATGCCCCTGAATTTGTTATCTCCGGTGACAATATTATCCTGCTGGGCAAGGCATCGGGCACATGTTCCGTCGATGGGAATCTGAAGGCTGAGAACCATTGGGAAATACCGACGGCATGGAAAGCCATCGTTGCTGACGACAAAATCAAACACTGGCAGGTTTTCGCTGATAACGCCTCTATTATGGAAATCATGGTAAAGATTCAGAATGATTAAATGATAAATGTTTAAAGCGGTTGGTTTGTAAATAATTTGAGGGTGACAATCCATTAACCTTTTGCGGATGGATTATTTTTTTAGTTTGTAAATAGTCTGTTAAATTCAATAAGAGGTGAATTTATGAAGTATAGAGAATTGGGACGCACGGGCTGGAAAGTTTCCGAGGTGAGCTTCGGGGCCTGGGCGATAGGCGGGACATGGGGTCCGGTCGAAGACAGCGAATCTTTGGCGGCGTTGCACAAGGCTGTCGAGATGGGTGTCAATTTTATTGATACCGCCGATGTCTATGGCGATGGTCGCAGTGAAAAGCTTGTGGCTAAGCTCTGCAGTAAGCATAAAGAGAAAATCTATGTGACAACCAAGGCCGGTCGGAGATTGAATCCGCACACCGCGGCGGGGTATAATCGCAAGAACCTGACGGCTTTTATCGAGCGGAGCCTGAAGAACCTGGATACCGAAGCTATCGATTTGCTGCAACTGCATTGTCCCAGTCCCGAAGTTTATTATATGCCGGAGGTCTTCGGGATACTCGATGATTTGGTGGAGGCGGGGAAAATCCGTTATTACGGCGTGAGCGTTGAAAAGGTCGAAGAAGCCCTCAAGGCCATCGAATATCCGAACGTGCAAAGCGTGCAAATGATATTCAATATGTTCCGGCATAGACCGGCGGAGCTTTTCTTCGAGCAGGCCAAAAAGCGCAAGGTGGGAATCCTGGCCCGTGTGCCGCTGGCATCGGGAATGCTCACGGGCAAATTCAAACCGGATACAAAATTCACCTCCGACGACCATCGAAAATTCAACCGCAACGGCGAGGCGTTTGACAGGGGCGAAACTTTTTCCGGCGTTGATTTTAATTTCGGATTACAGGTTGTCGAGCAGCTCAAAGAGATATGCCCGGCAGGTATGAGTATGGTACAGTTTGCACTGCGATGGATTTTGATGTTCGATGCCGTGACATGTACAATCCCCGGCGCCAAACGGCCCTCACAGGCCGAAGAGAACTTTTCCGCTTCGGATTTGCCCGAACTCTCTGAAAAGACGATGGCACAGGTCCGTGATATTTATGACCACCACATTCGCGAAATGGTCCATCATTACTGGTAAGTATGGTTATTGGGAAAAGTCCAACCAATCAAGGAATATCCATAAGGTTCTAAACGAAAGGAAAGAAAATGATTGCACAGGGATTTGGACCCGGTCCTTATGAACTCCTGGTCATTTTATTTATCATTATGGGAGGCATCATTGTAGCGGCATTGACGGTGATTCCATTCTGGAAGATATGTACAAAGGCGGGCTTTCCCGGTCCGTTGTCTTTGCTTATGATTGTTCCGATTGCAAATATCATTTTACCTTTCTATATTGCATTTTCAGAATGGCCTGCTCTCAAAAAGAATCCTTGACGATGACCTCGCATGGATAAACAAGCCGCTTCGGCAAGATATTGGTGATGCGCCCGCCGAACTGGTTGTTCGATTTATTAATATGAGTGACTTTATAATCCGACAGTTTCATACAGATGACCAGGAAGATGTGATAGAGCTATGGTCGAAGTGCGGCCTGATTGCCCCGCAGAATAATTCAAAACGAGATATCGAAAGAAAGCTAAAGGTAAATCCGGAATGGTTCCTGATAGGAGAGCTTAACGGCAGGATTATAGCAACGTGCATGGTCGGTTATGAAGGTCATCGGGGCTGGATCAACTATCTGGCTGTCTTACCACAGTATCAGCGGCAGGGTTTTGCAACTCAAATGATACAGGAAGCGGAAAAAATCTTAAGAAGTGCCGGCTGTCCTAAAATCAATCTTCAAGTCCGGTCATCCAACACCGGAGTCATTGAGTTTTATAAAGCGATAGGTTTCAAGAGAGACGATGTTGTCAGCATGGGAAAGCGGTTAGAGCAGGATAATCCCTCTGAACCTTGACAAGCCACTGATTCAGACCAGAGATTTGTATATGGCTATTGGACTATAATACTCAATGAAAGGATTATGTAATGCATATAAAACACAAGGTTTTAATTGTGTTACTTGGCTTTGTATTTGGTCTGGGAGTCACAGCGTATGGGCAATCTGATAATGAAAGAGTACGGCTTAGCGACGATGTCGAGGTAAGACAACTTGCCGAGGGCGTTTGGCGGCATACAACTTATTTCGATATTGAGGGCTTTGAGAATGTCCCTGCCAACGGGCTGATTGTTATCGACGGCAAAAATGCAATAATGATTGATTTGCCCTGGACGGATGAGCAGACGGGCGTTCTTTTTGATTGGGTAGTAAAAGAACATGGAGCCGTGATTCAAAAAGTCGTACCCACGCATTCACATATAGATTGCGCGGGCGGTTTGGCCGAGGCGCATCGCAGGAACGCCGAATCTTTTGCGTTGGATAAGACCGTTGAAATATTAAAACGCACGAATAAACCCGTACCCAAAAACTGGTTCACCGACCGCTTATGTCTTGCATGTGGCGAAACACAGGTGGAGTTGTCTTTTTTAGGTGCTGGTCATACGATTGACAATATCGTGGCATGGATACCTTCAAAGAAGATTCTGTTTGGCGGCTGCATGGTCAAATCTCAAAATGCAGGGAATCTTGGTAATACCGCCGATGCGGATGTGGAAAGCTGGCCGAAAACTCTACAAAAGGTCAAAGATGCGTTTCCGTATTCGAAAATTGTCGTACCGGGACATGGTCGGCCGGGTGGGATGGAATTGATTGACCACACAATCAGGCTCTGTAATAATAACAATTGAGACTTTGTCGAACATGACCCTTGGATTTTGATTGTTAAAATATTGTTGCCGAGCTTATTGCCAGATGTAATCATTAAGGAAAGAGAATGGATGACCTATCACAAAAAAGTTATACAGAGAATCGTAAGGATCATGATCCCCCGGCGGTTATCTCCGAATACGGCTGGCGTTTCCACCACATTGGCATACCTACCGAGACACTCCGGCCGGGCGAGCAATACTTAAAGCACTTGAAGATGTATGTTTCAGGTTTCGAGACAAGTCCCTACGGAATCGAATGGATGCGTTTCGAACAGGGCTGCCCTGTGTCCGAACTTGTGCGAACTGTACCACATATCGCCTTCGAAGTGGATAATCTCGATGCCGCTTTAGAAGGAAAGGAACAAATAGGTAAAATAAGTTCGCCTTCGGAAGGAGTGAAGGTTGCGATGATTGTTGATGACGGTGCTCCGGTCGAACTGCTTGAGTTTTCCAGAGTATCCGGGGAATAGAAGGCGGTGCTAAATATGGCCGGTCCCTTTTTCTAAACGTTTGTTTAGGTCGATCTGTAAATAGAATTTATTCGATATGTTAAAAATAGATAAAGGATAGATATGGGAGTTCTTTGGGAAGTCGTACAAACGGGCCTTATGTATGGCCAGAAGCGAAAATCCGATACGATTGAGGACAGAGTCCGGGCGCTTGAAGATCAGCTTCAATTAACACAGAATACACTACGAAATCTGGTCAAAAAGATTGAGGAGATTCACGGTCTGGATGTCGATGGCGACGGCAGAATCGGTTAAAAATTTTCCTGGTCGAATATTTAACTGTCGTTGATATCTTGATAACCTGAGTTAATTCTGCGATGGTATCCAATTGATAAAGCTGTTATTATAGTCTGGAAGGATTGTTATGCATTCCAAATTGATTTTATTTATAGTTTTATGTTGTTGTCTGTTTTCATCCTGCACGTCAATAAGCGGAGATTCCTGTTTATTGTATGATGATTATCGTGGACTAAAGAGAGGCTCTTTGAGCACGGACCTTGGCGCTCACACGGAATATCATTACCTGCCGGAAGCGGCGCCGAAGGGAAACTGGGCCGTATCGAATGACCGGGGATGGTGGAGTATGCACGAGGTGGATGGCGAGCGATTTATTTATCAAAGCAGAACGGACCAAATCAATTATTCCCATCCGATGATTGTTGCAGGAGATGAACTCTGGGAGGATTATAAATTTGTTGTTCGTTTTGTGCCGGAATCGAAAGAGTATCAGAGCGGTGTTGTCTTTCGCTACCAGAACGACCGGTGCTATTATTTCTTCGGTGTGGTGGGTGATAAAGCAGTTTTGAAGATGGTCAAACATGCTGTCGGATTTCACAAACCATACGAAAAAATCTTATCTGAAGCCGAATGCAAATGGCAGCCGGGTGATACTTTGACGGCGGAGGTTTCAGTACAGGCAGATCGAATCAGTGCCCGGCTCAATGGAGGACTTCTCCTGCAGGCGATGGACTCGGAATATCAAAAAGGGAAAATCGGATTGACCGCGAACGTGCCGACCAAATTTTTTGCCGTTGAAGTGACAACAACTCAGGAAAAGAAAAAACGATACAAAACCGCTAGG
>CAZMZR010000085.1:0-14706 GCA_964570855.1 uncultured Pirellulales bacterium | reverse complement strand
GCTTTAAGCACACCAAAGGTGGACCGGAGCCTTTTAAAAGCGAGTGGAGAAATCTATGAAAAAAACGGATTTTTTCAATTCCGCTCAAGGCGGCTTAAAATAACGACAAAAAATAACAGGAAATCCCTTGCAAAGACATGTAGCTTTATGTTAAGATAATCTTGTCGAGGCGGTTCATTATTATTTATAATATCATATTTTTCGCTGTCATTATATTTATACTGTTTTCGCATTCATAACCAATCCGCCTGATAAACTCAAGAAGGACGAAAGACGATGGACGAGTGAAGACGAAATTCCGTTTTCCGTTATCTGTCATCGGTCCTCTGTCATCCGTCTTCTGTTATCTGTTATCTTAACGAGGGATAGGAAAATGCGAAATAAATCAATTCTTTTAAATTGTCTGTTGTATCTACTGTTGCTGACAGTAATCTGCCCGGCCGTAACCGGCAAAATCATCTACGTCGATGATGATGCCCCCGTGTCTTCTGTCGAAGACAGAAACGGGGGCTTAAACGATGGCACAAGCTGGCAGGACGCATACACGTATCTTCAAGATGCTTTAACCGATGCAAATTCATCTAACAAACCGGTCGAAATTCGTGTGGCACAGGGTATCTACAAGCCCGACCGGGGAGCAGAACAAACTCCCGGCGACAGTGAAGAAGCTACATTTCAATTAATCAACGGCGTAACTATAGCCGGTGGCTATGCCGGTCTCGGTGAGCTGGATCCTAATGAAAGGAATATAGAACTATATGAAACGATTCTTAGCGGAGATTTAGAAGGTAATGATGTCGATGTTGATGTAAATGATCCTTATGATTTGTTCAAAGAACCTACCCGATTTGATAATAGCGATAATATTGTTAAAGGCATAAATACAGATGAAACTGCGGTTCTTGATGGTTTCACTATTACAGGTGGATTTATTTGGATAATTTCCTCTATTGATCCTCGTCGCGGTGGCGGCCCCATTGGTGGTGCCGGGATGTACATTTATTCCGGCAGCCCGACTATAATCGATTGCACGTTTACCGGCAATGTAACCGGCAATACTGGTGGTGGATTACTGATCGATGACGATAGTAATCCCACGTTACTCAACTGCAAATTTACAAGAAACTATGCTGAGTCGGGAGGTGGAATATTTAGCTCTGGCAGCAATCCGACACTTATCAACTGTATATTTAGTGATAATTACGTGCAACATAACGGAAGTGGGATGTTTACCTACGATGGAAATCCGAATTTGACCAACTGTACATTTAGATATAACTCTACTCGCGAGCCTTTACATGTATCATATTTCAAAGGTGGGGGGATATATAACGAAAATAACAATCCTGTGCTGACTAATTGCTCGTTCGTTGAAAATTCAGCAAGTTACGGTGGGGCAATGTGTAACGAAGGCTGCAACTCTTTGTTAAATAATTGCGAATTTGTCGGTAATACGGCTTCAATTGGTGCTGGTGCAATCAGTAACAGCGGTCAATTGATTGCCGACGGCTGTATCTTTGATAAAAACTACGAAGGAGCTATAAGAGATTATAGCGAAATCGGTTCAATTTTTACCGACTGTACCTTTAGTGATAATTCAACACCATACGAGGGGGGAGCAGTTTATACTAAAAACGCTACATTTACTCGATGTATCTTCGCAGGAAACAGGTCTATGGGATACTATCGGAATAGTGAAAGGTGGTTCGGGTATGGTGGAGCAGTATTTATCATTTATACCTCAGTATTCAACAATTGTACATTCGTCAATAACTGGGCGGAGAAAGGTAGTTCAATATACTACTTCAACATAGCATACTTGAATAACTGCGTACTTCGAGGCATTGGAAATCAGATAGGCTTTTACGGTGATTCTGATCCAATTTTTGTGAACTATTCAAATATTCAAGGCGGCCGGGAAGGTGAAGGTAATATTGACGAAGACCCCTTATTTGTCAATCCGGGCTATTGGGCAGATGATAATGATCCGAATATCGTTGTCGAGCCGAATGATCCGAATGCAGTTTGGATTGAAGGTGATTATCACCTCAAATCGCAGGCGGGAAGATGGGACCCAAATAGCGAAACGTGGGTGATAGATGATATGACCAGCCCATGCATCGACGCAGGTGATCCGAACAGCCCTATCGGTGATGAGCCGTTCCCGAACGGCGGGATTATCAATATGGGCGCCTACGGCGGAAGCAGCCAGGCCAGTAAATCCTTCAATTATAGATAATATTACCTACTTTAAAACTACAGCGATTTGACCGCCGATAGAAATAGCCTTAAAAAAGCATAGCCAATCCCTCAGTAAAGACTGCCATATCCCTTCGAATCGCTCTTTTTGCCCGGCGGCTTAAATATTGCTTGTCATAAAATTTCGCATCGGTAAAATCTACGTTCCCATAATAATTACAGTAACGACCGAGGAACAGGAATGCAAACGCACATTGAGCTAAAACCGAACGACACGATTGTCTTTATCGGCGACAGCATAACCGACGCCGGCAGACGCGAAGCCGCATACAGGCCGCTCGGATACGGCTACGTGCACTTTGTGGCAAACTATCTTCAGGCGAAATATCCCGAATACAACCTTATCAGTATTAATACCGGCATCAGCGGCAATACTATCCGCGATTTGAACGGCCGATGGAAAAGAGACTGCCTGGCCTATAAGCCGAACATCCTCAGCGTCCTGATTGGAATCAACGATGTTTGGCAGCATACCGACAGGCCGGACAAAGCGGCATATCTCGACGAATACGAATCCACATACGAACGGTTACTTTCACAGGCAAAGGACAATTTCAACTGCCGACTGGTTCTAATGGAACCGTTTATGTTCTGCAGCGATGCTGATAATCCAATGTACAATTCTCTCAAGGCATTCATTGCCGTCGTTCGCAACCTTGCAAAGCAGTTTGACACCGTATTGATTCCTTTGCAGGAATCGATTGACGAAATAATAACAAAAGTTCCACCGGAGAAGTTCTCCGACGACATGGTTCATCCTTTTTTGTGGGCGCATTTCTGGATCGCGCAGCGCTGGATTGAAGCAACAAAGCTTTAATATTAATTTGATGAAAAAAATTTTTCATCATAGATTGAGTAACAACAAGGGTTAAGAACAAGAAGAAAAAATTCATTGAAAAAAATCAGATTTAGCTCTTTACACTTTATCGATTTTACATAAACTTGCCGATACAGAATGTATGGCATTGACCACAACATCTGGTTAAATTCCCGAGAAATATTCTATATGTTGTAGTGGACTTTTTTTCGCATGGAGGCGTATAGATGTCTTACAAATTTGATCCTGAGAACCCTTTCAAGACCGAGAAAACGAAATTAAAAGCAGCGACGACCACCACCGAAACGAAGGGTTTGAAGATAGAACATTTCTTTTCTACGCCGGGCATACACCCTTTCGAGCAGCTCGATTGGGAAAAGCGTTCGGCCAAAATTTCCGGAGATAACGGGCAAACCGTCTTCGAGCAGGACAATATCGAAGTGCCGACCTGCTGGAGCCAGTTGGCTACAAAAGTCGTAGCGAGCAAATACTTCTACGGCGATAACGATTCCGGCCAGCGGGAAAACTCGGTCAAGCAGCTTGTCCATCGCGTTTGTAAAGCTATCGCGGAAAGAGGCAGAAGAGATGGTTACTTTTCTACCGAACAGGACGAAGAAGTTTTCTACAACGAACTGACCTGGCTATGTGTGAATCAATACGGCTCGTTCAATTCGCCCGTATGGTTCAACGTGGGTCTTTCGGATATATATGGTATCAAAGGCAGCAAGCACAACTTTCACTGGGACCATCAGCGAAAAGAAGCTCTCCCCTGCGAGAACAGCTACGAATATCCACAGGCCTCGGCCTGTTTCATCCAGTCGGTGAAGGACTCGATGGAAGACATAATGCGTCTTGCAACGAGCGAGGCGATGCTCTTCAAGCACGGCTCAGGCACCGGAACCGACTTATCAACACTGCGAAGCAGCAAAGAGAAGCTCTCCGGCGGCGGCAGGCCGTCGGGGCCGCTCAGCTTTATGAGAGTCTATGACCAGATAGCGGCCGTGATAAAATCGGGCGGGAAAACCCGCAGGGCCGCAAAGATGCAATCGCTCAAGGTCAACCACCCCGATATTAAGGAATTCATTACCTCCAAGACCGAAGAGGAAAAAAAGGCATGGGCGCTTATCGAGGCCGGCTACGACGGAGACTACAACAATCAGGCGTATAACAGTGTAATGTTCCAGAATTCCAATCTTTCCGTGCGTGTAACCGATGAATTCATGCAGGCGGTGGAAAAAGACGACTCTTGGTCAACCTACGCCGTCACTTCCGGTGATAAAATAGGCGAACATTCGGCGCGCGAGCTGATGGAGCTGATTTCAGAAGGCACAAGAATCTGCGGCGATCCGGGCCTGCAATACCACAGCACAATCAACCGCTGGCATACCTGCCCGAATTCAGGGCCGATTAATGCCTCCAATCCGTGCAGTGAATATATGTTCATCGACGATTCCGCCTGTAACTTAGCTTCGCTGAACCTTTTGAAGTTCCGCAAAGACGACGGCACCTTTGATATCGATTCATTCAAAAGGGCAATCCGCATTTTCATTATCGCCCAGGAGATTTTGGTTGATAACGGAAGCTACCCGGACAAGGAAATCGCCGTAAACAGTCATTTATACCGTCCACTCGGTCTGGGATTCGCCAATCTTGGCTCGCTGATAATGTCTCTGGCGCTTCCCTACGATTCCGACCAGGCCCGGGCCATTTCCAGCTCTATCAGTGCTATTATGACCGGTACGGCGTATGTAGCAAGCGCCGAATTAGCATCGCTCAAAGGCACTTTCGATGAATTCGAGAAAAATCGCGACTCAATGCTCAAGGTGATAAACATGCATCGCCAGCATGCCTGTGATATCCCCGAAGCCCATTGCCCGGACTATCTGCGTAATACTGCCAAGGACGTATGGGACCAGGCCTTCGATACCGGCTCGAAAGCCGGATTCCGCAACGCCCAGACAACCGTTCTGGCGCCGACGGGAACTATCGGATTTATGATGGACTGCGATACCACCGGTATTGAGCCTGATATCGCACTGGTTAAGTATAAACTGCTTGCCGGCGGCGGAATGCTCAAGCTCGTAAACAAAACGGTGCCCATGGCACTCGAAAGAGTCGGATACAGCGCCGACGATATCAAATCAATATGCGATTACATAGATGAAAACGAAACGATAGAAGGCGCTCAAAAACTCAATCAGGACCATCTGCCTGTATTCGATTGTGCCTTCAAGCCGCGTAACGGCAAAAGGTACATCCACTACCTGGCGCACCTGAAAATGATGGCTGCGGTCCAGCCTTTTATCTCCGGGGCCATAAGCAAAACAATCAACATGCCGAAGGAAAGTACAACCGAAGAGATCGCCGCCGCATATATCGAAGGATGGAAGCTCGGCCTCAAAGCGGTTGCAATCTATCGCGACGGCTCGAAGAAGCTTCAGCCGGTCTCCACAAAGAAGCACAAAGATACCAAGGCCGCGGCGGCGACCGAGGCCGCAGCGCCGTCAAGGCCGTTCAGACGCCGGCTCCCGGATACAAGACACAGCATAACACACAAATTCTCTGTCACAGGACATGAAGGCTACCTGACGGTGGGGCTATATGAGGATGCTCAGCCTGGTGAGTTGTTCATCACCATGGCCAAGGAGGGCAGCACCGTCGGTGGTCTTATGGATGTAATAGGTACATGTACTTCAATGGCGCTTCAATACGGCGTGCCGCTTATCACATTAGTCGATAAGTTCCGACACGCCCGGTTCGAGCCGTCCGGGATGACCTCGAACAGGGACATTCCTTTTGCAAAGAGCCTTATCGATTACATCTTCTGCTGGCTTGGCTGTCAGTTCATACCGGGTTACGCCGAAAAGAACACACCCAATCGAGCGGCGGTGCCCGGCACACGGGAAAACAAAAATACTACAACCGCAAGAGAAGTGGTCGAAAAGACCAAGGACCTGGCGAGAAAAATCGCCGAGGCAAAGGCCGAGGTAAAAATCAAGCCGGAAGTGGTTGTTAATACAAAAAAGGATTCCCAAACTTCAAAACGCAAAGCCAAACAAATACCGCAACCATTGGCGGACAGATTTTCCGACCCGGCCAATCGAGTCAGCTCGCTGGTAGGCTCGGTTATTGCCGACGAATCCGGACAGTTGCAGTCCGAAGCCAATATTATGCAGCAGTTCAGCGCCCAGTTCGCCCATTTCCCCGACGACGCTCCCGCCTGCGATATTTGCGGCTCGATTACTGTTCGTAACGGCACATGCTATAAATGTTTCAACTGCGGCAACTCTATGGGCTGCTCATAAAACCAGCGTTTGTGACTTGTGACTCGTGATTCGATTCTCAGTATTTATAGGGCGGTGGCTTGCCCCACAATCTAAATTGTCATTCCTGCCTGTGGCACACCAAAGGTGGAGCACGGCCGAGCGAAGTAGGTCACCGTCATTTCGAGCGGAGCGCGGAAATCTTAGAAAATTCTAAATTCTGCATTCTCAATTCTAAATTCAATAATACCTTCTTGCCTTAAAAATCCAATTCTGTTAAAATCCACTTAGCTACTCAGAGGAAAACGCCCGCGAGAAAATAATATCCAAGTATATTTAAAATTGAAAAGATTAGTGGAAAATGGCTACCGAGAAGGGCAAAACAATTATCTTCAGAAGCATTTGAGGAGTTACTATTAAAAATAAGGTGTAAATTAGGAAACCACATTATTATAGAGAAATATTATGCTAAATTATGATACTATCAAAGAATTAAACCTTAATCACTTATCACTTGCGAATAAAATAAGAGCTAAAAACAATATACCTCAGACAAGTTCTTCACCAGATGCGTATTCGTTCATCATAACAGTTTTAAAGTTAGTATATTTTGGAAAAATAACGAAGGAGCAACTGGAAGAAAGTATTACAGATGGCCGTGGAGATGGGGGTTTTGATGCAGATTTTCTCCTCAGACACTCTTTTCAGCGAGAAATATACGCAGTTCCCTTGGCACGTAATTTCAGGGAATTCTTGAAGGGAGATCATTGTAGACTCAGATACTATGACAATCCTCTTAATGATTTAGTCGCTTATTGGAAAGAAAGATGGTTTTCTAATCGCAAGCGCAATATTGAGATCAAGAAAAGTGTATATAGCTTTCGTGCAGAAAACTTTTCGATTTCATAATTCCTCAATCAACAATCTGATTTAGGTGTCCAAGAGGTGTCAGGTACATTTTTCACTTAAAAACAGGGATTTCAGTTGTATTTCGGCCGATTTTCAATATAATGTGTATCGAACTATGGATAGTTCGCAAGGGATAGGAATAGGGGTAGGGGATAGCAAGTCATGAGTTCAAAGTGTAAAGTTCAAAGTTCAATCCGGCGTCGCTTTCAGCACCTTGGGCACAAGCTATGCCGGGACAAGTATTTAGCCCCCAGATTTACTCTGGGGGTTGACCGTGGCCGAGGCGGCCACGGCTAAACAGAAAAAATGAAAAAACAAAGCCAATTTCAAAATAGGCAAATCGAAATAAGTGTATTATAAACAAGGAAATATCGCAGAAATGAGCGATCGGACACTTAGTAAAAACAAACCCAAACAAAGCCAATATTAAGACGGAAGATGGAAAACTGAAGGCAGTCCACAGGATCCCTTACGGGAAAGACAGTAGAAAAAATGAAAAAACAAAGCCAATTTGCTACGCCAGAAGCCAGAAGGCAGATAATAGAATTCGGTCATCCGTCCTCTGTTCTCTGTCCTCTGTCTTGCGTCCGTAGCAGTAGCTTATCAGCCGGATTAAGCTTAAAATATCGAATTTTTATGCACAAAAAAATTGACAGAATCTCTAAATTCAGTAAAATGCTGGTTTTTGTGTAGTGAAAGAGAGTCTTTCTATGAAAAGCTTTATGGCAAAGAAGAATGAAATCGAGCAGAAATGGCTGCTCGTGGACGCCGAAGGGGCGATTCTCGGCCGAATGGCGGCCAAAATTGCACCGATACTAATGGGCAAGAACAAGCCTACATATACGCCGCACGTAGATACCGGCGATTATGTTATCGTGGTCAATGCCGAGAAAGTAAAAACTACCGGCAAAAAGGCCCAGATGAAAGAATACGATTATTATACGCATCACCCCGGCGGGCACAAATACGTCAGCTTTGCAGAAATGATGGCGAAAAAACCGGAGAAGGTGATCGAACTGGCCGTCAGGCGAATGCTGCCGAAGAACAAGCTCGGCAGTCATATGCTGAAAAAGTTAAAGGTCTATCGCGGCCCGGAGCACGAGCACCAGGCCCAGCAACCTGAAAAAGTGGAGCTTTTTTAATAAAGAAAATAAATAATGGCAGATATCGAAATTAAACAATCCGATCTCAAGCTGGGCGAAAAAACCGACAAGACGCCAAAACCCCCAAAAGAGCCGAAAGGCGGATATTGGTGGGGAACCGGCAGAAGAAAAAGTGCCGTGGCTCGTGTGCGAATCAAGCCCGGCAATGGAAAATTTCTCGTTAACAAAAGAGAGCTCGGGGATTACTTCCCGCGTGAACAGGACAGAAATGCGGTCATGGCACCTCTGAAGGCGGTCAAGGCGGAAAAATTGTTCGATGTCTTTATCAACGTCAGAGGCGGCGGGACTACGGGCCAGGCCGGCGCGTCACTGCTGGGAATATCAAGAGCGTTGAGAAACTACGACCAAAGCTACGTGCCGGTACTGCGTGACAGCGGGCATCTTACCCGCGACCCGCGAATGGTCGAAAGGAAAAAGCCCGGCCAGTCCGGTGCAAGGAGAAGGTTCCAGTTCTCGAAGCGTTAATTTGCATACTTACTTTGGGATTATTAACATGGCCGCTGAGAGAAATCTTGGCGGCTTTTTTCATAAGAGGGACGACATGATACGAGTTGCGATAATCGGAGCAAGCGGATATACCGGCGCCGAGTCCATACGGATTCTACTGCGTCACAGCGAAGCGGAACTTACATACCTGACCGCCCTGCCGGAAGAATGCGGGGCCGCCGAAGATGTATTCCCGCAGTTTAAGGGACGTTGTGCAATGCAAATTGAACCTTTGGATTTGGACAAGCTCTCGGGTTTGGCGGATGTGGCCCTTTGCTGTCTGCCGCATAAAGTCTCGATGGGATTCGTACCGAAGCTGCTGGATGCCGGGTTGAAAGTGATAGATTTTAGTGCGGACTATCGGCTCAGGGATGTTGAGGTTTACGAAAAGTATTACGTCAAGCATACCGATACGGAAAATCTCAAGCACGCCGCATTCGGACTGCCCGAGCTTTTCCGCGAACAGATAAAAGGTGCCAAGCTCGTTGCCAATCCCGGCTGCTATCCGACCGGGGCGGCGCTTGCCATCGCCCCGCTGCTCAAAGAGGAACTCATCGAAACCGATTCTGTTATCGTCAATGCCGTAACAGGAGCTTCGGGGGCGGGAAATAAGCCGTCGAGCAAATTTCATTTCCCCAATATGAACGAGAACTTATTCCCCTACGGCGTCGGAACTCACCGGCACATGCCGGAAATCGAACAAATCGCAAGCGATGTGGCCGGCCAGAAAGTCACCGTATTGTTCCAGCCGCACGTCGGGCCTTTCGACAGGGGCATTCTCTCAACCGTCTATTGCCAGCCGAAAAGTAAAATCGACAACGACTGGTTAATGAAGCTCTACAACGATTTTTACGCCGGTGAACCCTTTGTCCATGTATGCAAGAACCCCCCTGCCGTGAAAGATGTTGCAGGGACAAACTATTGTCATATCTTCCCGACTTTCGTTAAAGGAAAAATCGTGAGCTTTTCCGCGATCGATAATCTCGTCAAGGGTGCATCCGGCCAGGCAGTCCAGAATATGAACATCATCTTCGGCCTCGAAGAGACTCTCGGCCTTTTATAGGAACAAAAGTGACTCAAGGTAAGTTGAAAGTTGCCACATGTCAGTTTGCCGTGGGGCGTTCCGTAAAGCAAAACTCGCGGAGTATATGCAGATATTTGCGCAAAGCACATCAGGCCGGCGCGGACATCGTGCATTTTTCCGAATGCGCCTTAAGCGGTTACGTGGGTACTGACTTTCCAAACTTCGACCGATACGATTGGCAGCTTCTAAAAGAAGAGACTCAAAAGATTATGGCCCTCGCCGCCGAACTGCGTCTATGGGTCGCTCTGGGCAGCACTCACAAATTGACCGAGCCGAACAAGCCGCATAACAGCCTTTATCTTATCAATCCGAAAGGCAAAATAATTGACCGCTACGATAAAAGATTTTGCACACAGGGTGACCTTCGCCGAATGACTCCCGGTGATCGGTTTGTTAATCATAAAATCAACGGCGTGAAATGCTCGTTACTGATCTGCTTCGACCTGAGATTTCCGGAAATATATCGGGCACTTTATAAAGAAGGCGTCAACTGCATCCTGCAATCCTTCTACAACGCCAAACAGACCGGCCCCAGCATTCATACGCACATCATGCGACAGACAATGCAGTCTCACGCCGCATGTAATTATTTCTGGATCAGTATGGCAAATTCAAGCGGATACTACTGTCCCTATCCTTCGTGTTTTATTCAGCCGGACGGCCTAATCGTCGGGCAACTGCGATCCAATCGAGCCGGTATGATGGTCAATACAATCGACCTGCGGAAAAAATTCTATGACCCTATGAAAAAGTTCAGGACAGCGGCAATCGCCGGAAAGCTCGACAACGGCTCAAAAAAAATCAACGACCCGCGATCAAGAAATACTACGAGCCTTTAGATAACGGATGTGTACCATCACTAAAAAATGCCTGGCGAAAAAGGCTGTTTACAGTTATAATTCCATGCCAGGTCAATAATGATAAGAAACAAACGCAAATTAGATGATTTTTATCGAAAGTTGGATGCAGAGGAAAATCTCTCTTACAAGAAAGCTGTGCAGATATATGATGCCCTGCACAAAGAAGCCGTTGCTTTGGGCGCAATCAGCCACGAGAATATCTGGAACGGCTTTGAAGTCGATTTGCGTATCGCAAAGGCAATAAATGGATTAAGCCGTGATAGAAAAGCTAATAAAAAAGGTAGCTCAAAGGTTAGACGAAGATAAGATTCCCTATATGCTCATCGGCGGCCAGGCAGTTCTTATATACGGCAGGCCACGATTGACGCAGGATATCGATATAACTTTGGGAATTGATACGGATAAATTCCAAATAATAGAGAAGGTATGCAAAAAACTGGGGCTAAGAATCCTGCCTGAAAATCCGGAGAGCTTCGCAAAGGAAACGAAAGTCCTTCCCGCTGAAGAGTCGAAATCGAAAATTCGTTTGGATTTTATCTTCTCTTTTAGTCCGTATGAGGCACAGGCTATCGAAAGGGCAAAGAAAGTCACCATCGATAATTATCCTGTGAAATTTGCTTCCTGCGAGGATGTTATTATCCACAAAATGGTTGCAGGCAGAGCCATCGACGAGGAGGATGTCAAAAGCATATTGATTAAAAATAAAAATTCCATCGATCCCAAGTACATCAAGAAATGGCTCCTGGAATTTAATGAAATTCCGGAACATAAAGGGATAGTAAAGAATTTCGAGAGTCTTCTTAAAAGATAATAAACCAGATAATCCAGAAGGTTTAAAGTAAATGACAAATAATACTATCACAGCACCGAAGGGATTCTTGGCTTCGGGCGTGCATTGTGGGATCAAACAATCAGGTAAGAATGACCTGGGCCTGCTTGTCTGTCCGGGCGGTGCGAAGGCGGCAGCGGTTTTTACAACAAACAAAATCGTCTCGGCGGCGGTTCAGATTAGTAAAAAACATATTAAAAGCACCGGGATTTTCGCCGTAGTAGTCAACTCCGGTAATGCGAATGCCTGTACGGGCCAAACAGGAATTAAAAACGCAATAAAGATGTGCAGCGATACCGCCACGCAGATAGAAGAGAATCCGCATAACGTGCTCGTCGCATCAACCGGCATAATCGGAGAGCATCTTCCAATTAGTAAAATTGCCGCTGGTATTTCCAGGGCGGCGACGAAACTCTCGGCTTCATCCAAAGCTGGGCTGGATTTTGTGAAAGCGATAATGACAACCGATACAAAGCCAAAGCAATCGCTCCGCCAAATTACCATCTCCGGCACAAAAATTACAATCGCCGGCACTGTCAAAGGGGCCGGCATGATTGCACCGAACATGGCGACAACGCTTTGTTTTATCACGACCGATGTTGCAATTACCAAAGCTTTATTAAACAAGTCACTAAAAGATGCTATCGGTAATTCTCTGAATAAACTAACTGTTGACGGCCATCAGAGTACCAATGATACTGCAATAATCCTCGCCTCCGGCTCCGCGGGGAATCGGCCCATAGTGAGCCGATGTCCTCGTTATAAAAAACTCTCCAAAGCCTTAGCGGATTTATGCGACGACTTGGCAAAGCAGATGGCGCTCGATGCCGAAGGCGCAACCCGAATGTTTAAGGTAATTGTCCGGGGGGCGGTGACACAGGCCAATGCCGCGAAAGCAAGCAGAGCTATAGCCGACTATCCTCTGATAAAATGTGCTGTACACGGCGGTGACCCGAACTGGGGCAGAATCATATGTGCCGTCGGCTCGGCAGGTGTGAAGTTGAATCCGGACAAGCTGACATGTAAAATCGGTCCTGTTATCGTATTTCATAATGGAAGACCGAGAAAATTTGATCACAAAAAGGTAAGTCGTATCATCTCACAGACCGAACATACAATTACAGTGGACCTGGGAGTGGGTAAGAATAGTGATTTCTGCTATGGCTGCGATTTAAGCGCTGGATACGTACGAATTAACGCCGACTATCATACTTGATATTTGAAATAATGTGATTATTGCAAATCTTTCGGACTTTGTGTAAAATCTATCGCTCGGATTTATATCAATGTTTTATCCGGGGTGTAGCTCAGCTTGGCTAGAGCGCCTGCTTTGGGAGCAGGAGGCCGTAGGTTCGAATCCTATCACCCCGATTCGATCACTCAGTGTTTCTCTTACGGCTTGTAGGTTTTCGAGAAATCGTTTCGCGTATTAGTAACAGTGAACGTCCCGTCCGGCTGGACGGAAACTTTAATCAGCTTCGCCTTACACGGCGATTCAATATTGGCAATAAACTGCTCCGGACGGTTCTTTTCTTTTCCGGCTCTTTGAGCATAATGTAACTGCCAGAGGTCCTCCATGCCCGGGCAGCTTGCCAGAATATCGAACACCTCGGCTTCGCCGCCCTTGCGCGGCCCGTTGTTCATAATAGCAACCTTCGGACGGATTGTATGAACCAGTATTTTGGAATTGGAGACTTTGAATCCATGATGACTTACCATGAACAGGTCCACCTTTCCGATCAGGTTGGTGGGATAAACAAGATCATATTCCCCCGGCAGGAGCTGGTCCGCCAAATCGAGCATACGGAACCCGCCGAACTGGTATAAAAGGCCGATAGAGCCTGCGTTGTCATATACGTCCGTCACGTCCGGACGGGGCGTATCGGCAAAAAGTTTATTAGACTGACCGGCACCAGCCAACGGATTAGTAATCGCTTTGCTGTTTGATGAAACTACCGTGATTGTCACGCCTTTCAGCGGAATCACATCCCCTGCATTGACTATCATGCGTTGCTTGTCGGCGACAAACTTTATATAAGGTTCGTAATATTCCTTTTTATCCCGTTCATTCGCCGTAGGTAAAATTTCGCCGTGGTCCACATAGGCTTTTGCCGGTATTCGAGCGGCCAGATTGGGAACATTTCCGGCATGGTCGGCATCATAGTGGGTCGCCACGATATAATCGAACTCCTTGATTTTAAGTGATTCAGCAACATCAATAATCCGATTCGTGTCCCGGTCATCCGGCCTCGGGTATCCGGCATCAATGAGCATCGACTGACCTTCAGGAGTTAGCATAACAATCGCCTTGCCACCTTCTGTATCGATAACGTATATATCCAGCGTATCGGCGGCTGAGACTACCGAAGCAAACAAACACAATAAAATACAAACAAAATGAGCTTTCATAGGTTTTACCTTCCAGCAAAAATCCTGTAAATAACCGTACAAATCGTGTTTATAAAAATACTCTAAATGAATTGCTTTTACCAGTCCTTGTTTTCAAAACTGGATGTCTGCTACTTATCGCTTATGATTGTTTCCGAAGGTTATTCCGGAAAGTAAGATTTGCTGGCTTGGCTGCTTCCGCCGTAGGCGCCCATATTTATAATCCCGCCGTTCGGGAACGGCTCATCGCCGACAGGGCTGTTCGGGTCGCCTGCATCGATACAGGGACTGGTTACATCATCAATCACCCAGCTTTAGCTACAAATATAAGCAAAATAATCAAGTTTATCAGACCTTCTTTTTAACAGAACCTCAACATATAATCCTGACGGAGCGACATTTCCTGCATTTCGCTCGTTTCCGATAAATCTTGTGGATAAAAAGGTAATTATGACTATTGACAAAATCACCTGATTATGGTATAAATATTGTATTATGCCTTGATTTTGGAGCAGTGAGGCTTTTTTCCGGCATGGAGGGGCGTTTACTAAGACATTTCCCTATACGGATCAGGGATTTATATTACTGCATCAATGATTGTGAGGTGGGTCAGTGGGATTATTTAAACGCATCAAAGACTGGAAACAA
>CAZMZR010000084.1:0-14741 GCA_964570855.1 uncultured Pirellulales bacterium | reverse complement strand
TTGCTCCTCCACCACCGCCGGAGGTGGTTATCGTTACTCGTCCTCGCCGGCCTAGCAGAGTTCATATCTGGATCGACGGGCACTATGCTGTGCGTTTGGGAACATGGGTCTGGATCGAGGGGTACTGGGCAGAGCCGGAGCGCAGAGGTGCACAATGGGTACCGCCTCATACAAGGCGAAAGGGAGGCCGCTGGGGCTGGAGACCGGGACACTGGCACTAAGATACAATATTTGCTACTAATATATAAGCTGTCTTATGCGCGTGTATGTAGCCGAATGTATTATTTGGTCATTTCTTAAACTTTATGTTTATCAAAAAAATAGGTGTTTTTTCCTATTTATACTGTCCATGTTTGAGCTAAAAAATATGTTGTAGTTACTATAAGTTGCTCCTACTCGATTGGTTCCCATATAATATGCATTTCATTGGTGGAGAATTTCTAAAAAAAATGGAGCTGAGTGAAGAAACTTGCGTTCGTGATTTTTTAAGTTATAATCGCAGGCGATCTGAAAGAATGGATTTCTGCTTTCGCAGGAATGACATGACAAACTGCTCTTAAATTAAATAGGGGACGAACGAAGATGAATAAACAAATCAAGATAATGCCTTGTCTGGATATGCAAAACGGCCGGGTGGTCAAGGGTGTGCATTTTGTGGATATTCGTGACGCGGGTGACCCGGTCGAATGTGCGAAGGCCTACTGCCGGGCCGGAGCCGATGAGATCGCCCTTTTGGACATAACAGCAACGGTCGAGAACCGTCCGACTATGCTCGAAGTGGTCGGAAAGGTCGCCGAGGCGGCAACTGTCCCGTTCACGGTCGGCGGGGGAATTTCCGATGTCGCCTCGGCGGCGGCGGTATTGGAAGCCGGAGCGGATAAAATATCGACAAGCAGTGCAGCTTTCCGAAAGCCGGAGATTATAAAGGAAATGGTGAACGAATTCGGCCCGGACAAAGTCACCGTGGCGATCGATGTGGACATCAACGAATCTCTGCAGTCCGGCTATGAAGTGTACATCGACGGCGGCCGAACCGCTACCGGCGCCGACGCCATAGAATGGGCAAAAAAGGTTGACGGTTTCGGAGTTCCCGTGATACTGCCGACCAGCAAAGCCGGGGACGGCGCCCGGACAGGTTATGACCTTCCGATTATTAAAGCAATGGCACAGGCCTGTTCGGCGGAAATCGTCGCATCAGGCGGGGCCGGAACTATGGAACATTTCTTCGAAGCGGTCGAAGCCGGTGCGAGCATTTTGCTTGCCGCTTCCGTATTCCATTTTCACATCATCGATATACCCGAACTAAAAAATTATCTACGCTCCCGCGGATTAGATGTGAAGTAAAATGTAATGCTCAACAGGAGTAGTCTGCTGCGCAATTAAATGCAGACTCTTGGTTGAATAGCTCGTTGATATGAGCTTGTTCTCACACTGCCGACTAACAATACCCAAAACAGATCATCTTCTTCTTTTAAGCTGTTTGAGGACCGGTTTATCTACACGTTACAAAGGGACTTTTCTTGAGGCAGCGTGAAGAAGAAAGTGCTTCCTTTGCCGGGTTCGGATTCCACCCATACTTTGCCGTCGTTAAGTTCGATGATCTTCTTCACGATTGCAAGTCCGATGCCTGTGCTTTCGCTTTTATTATGCGGCGAAAGAGTCTGGAACATTTTGAAAATTCTGTCGCAGTATTTCTGTTCGATACCGGGCCCGTTATCGCTTACGCTGAATTTCCAGAGGTCATCCTGCCGGACACAGCCGATATTGATTTGCCCCTCCGGCTTGTCCATGAATTTAACAGCGTTGGTAATCAGGTTCTGGAAAATCTGCACAACGTGAGTATTCTCACACGCGAGAGTGGGTAGTTCGTTGTCTATTGTTACTTCTATATTTTTCAACGGGTCAATTTCATTTATTATATCCGATACAACGGCATTCAAATCCACTTCCTGCCGTCCCTTGGTGGTGTTACCTGCTCCGGAGTATTTCAGAATACCATCGATCAAGGCACTCATTTGTTTTACCTTATCGATCAGCATTTGAACCTGTTTTTTACCCTGCTCGTCGAAGCTTTCAGCGCAGTCGGTTGATATCCAATTGGCAAGAGTTGCAATCGCCCGCAGCGGTGCTTTTAAGTCATGGGCTGCTATGTAGGCGAATTCCTGAAGCTCTTTGTTCGAGCGGCTCAATTCCCGAACGGCTGAATCCAGGCCTCTGTTGAGCTTTTCCATCTCTTCCTCGGCGCGTTTACGTTCTACGATTTCCAATTCTAACTCTTTATTGGCTTGCGCCAGCTCCGCCGTACGCTGTTCAACTCGCAACTCAAGCTCATTACGAGTCTTCTGTAACGAGTCCTGGGCTTTCTTACGCATGGAGATTTCCGTATTCATCTCGGCTATTGATGTTGTTGTTTCCTTCAAATCCTTGGTCATTTTATTAAAACAGTTTGCTAATTCTCCTATTTCGTCTTCCGTCTCAAATTCTATTTTTGTGTCAAAATTACCCTTGCCAATTTCAATTATGGCGTTTTTCAGTTTTGTAATCGGTGTGGTGATAGTGTTAGTAATAGCGGCACTGAAAACAAAGACATCGATAAATCCGGTCAGAACCAGAATCAGCGTTACCGTGACGGCGGTCTGAACCATTTTTTGACCGGTTTTTTTCGCGTCCTCGAGATCCGAACGGGTGAATATTTCGAATTCATCGTCCAGAATATCGTCTATCTGCGCTCTCTTATCTTCATGTTCGCGAGCATTTGTCTGAAGGTAGTCGTTTACAACAAGAATCTCTTTGATATTCGGAATTATCTGACTTAATACAGTTTGAAGCTCTGTAACTCCTTCTTGTTCCTCTTTATTCAGATTGAGCTCATCAAACCTTTCAAGCTCTCCCTCCACGACGGCAATATTATCAAAGATAAGTTTCTTGTAATCCTTGTCCGGACTCTGCAGGTGAGCACCCAGCCATGTGGCTACCAGAGAAATGCTTGTCTCCATCTTTGATATTCCGAACATTTTGTCGTATCCATCCTGCTTCTTTAAGCTTATTCCGGTTCGCAGCTTTTGATTAATAATCTCGTGTACTTTCTCAAAGTTCCTAACAACCCCAGCATATAAAGTTTTCTGATTATTTTGCTTGTTTACAAAGGTTTCGTCCAGAGCTTTGTACTGCTGGTGAAGAACGGCAATCTGTTTTCCCAATTCCTTTCCCTTGATAATCTCGGTCAGGTTTTCACCTATTTGTCCGGTTTGAAATGAAGTTATAGTGCCCAACGCCAAAAACAGAATTAAAAGAATCCCGATGCCCATGCTAAGTTTTTTTCTGATTGTCATTTTGTATTTCCCTGTCTCTTAGTATGTATTAACTCAAATGGCTTAGTTTACGTTTTCTGAGGTAATTCCTAAAGGTGTCTTTTTGCGAGCACCTGATTTCGGTATGGAAAAGCAGAAGATATTCCCTCTTCCCGTTTTTGCATTTTCAGTCCAAATACGTCCGCCGTGTATTTCCACCAGGTCTTTCGCTATCCTCAAACCCAGTGCCAGGTCTTCCTGGCCGGCATTGAACTGCTCTTTCATCCAGGTGGAGTTATTAACTATCCTGTGTATCTCATTGAGTCCGAAAAATGAACCGCCGTCGTGTATTTCCACGACTATTTCATTACCATTGTCTTTGACTTGTACGTTGATGTTTCCATTTGCGGGAGAGCACTTGATTGCTCTGTGAATAAGGTTGCTCAAAACCTGCGCCATCCTGTCATAATCGGCATCGACCATGAGCTCGGAATCCGACTTAGAGCTTTGAAGCTCGATATTCTTTTCATTCGCATGCGGCGAAAGAGCTTCCACGACTTGTGATACCAACACGGCAAAGTTAAAATGTGTCCGCTGGAGTTCTATTTTATCGGCGTTGATCCTCGTAATATCAAAGTAATCGCTGATAACAGTCGTTGCTTTGTTTATATCTCCATCGGCCAACAGTCTCTGCAATGTTTCCGCGACCATAAAGGCCATATCATTATGCAGTTGAAGTCTCTTCTTAAATTTCAGACTTGTGGTTCTCAGCTCATCCTCTATGAGTATTCGTTCAGAGATATCGCGGGCAACACCGACAATCGCAACATCGTTTCTGTTCGAATCTTTAATAGTGGATCTCGAAAGAGAAATCGGAAATATGCTGTCGTCTTTTCGCCTGTGGTAAAAACCCACTTCCCAGCCGCTTCCGAAAGAGCGGGTTTGAAAGACACTTCTGGTATTTTCACCCTGGTTTTTCTGTATCCAGAGGATACCGCTGTTTTTTCCAACGATCTCTTCTTCGGTATATCCGTAAGTTTTACAAAAGGCCTTATTGACGAAGATAATTGTGCCCTTGACGTCGGTAATATAAACACTGTCTTCGGTGCTCATAACGGCGCCTGAAAGCAGTTGGAGCTTCTTTTCCATCATTTTGTGATTGATGGCATTTTCGACGGTTTTGGGAATCGCTTTAAGGTAGCTCTGATTTACATCTTTTACTAAATAATCATAAGCGCCGGCCTTCCATGCCTTGACCGCCGTTTCTTCGTCGCCGGCGCCGGTGACGACTACAACCGGAGTATCCTTGGCCAAACCAAGGATATCGAATGCGGTGCCATCCCCAATGTCATGGTCGGAGATAATGATGTCAAAACTTTCGGAATTTAAAGCCTGCCGAGCTTCTGATACGGACCCGACAATGAGACAATCGTAGGCAAGAGCGTTGTTCTCAACAAATCGCTGAAACATTCGCTGCTCTATCTGATTATCTTCGATAAGTAAGACTTTGTACCTTGTATTTTCCATAGGATTACTCTCCGTTTGGTGGTTGCTCACACAGAGTCCAATACTGGCCGATTGCTCTGATTGTATTCATGGATTTTTCATAATCCTGGGATTTTACCATATAACCGGCGGCGCCAAGTTCGAAGCTTTTGTTGATATCCTCTCGTGTGCTGGAAGTAGAGTGGATTACAACCGGTATCTTCTTCAATTTATCATCCGTTTTTATTATTTTAAGGAATTCAGCGCCGTTCATTTTTGGCATATTCCAATCCAGCAGGATAAAGCATGGCTTTTTACTATTCCGATTTTTAAGGTATTCAAGCGCTTCCATGCCGTCATGCGTAGGGATTAATTTGGTTTTAATTTTAAGGTCCGTGAATGCGCGTTCAATAATCAACGTATCCACGTCATCATCTTCAACAAGCAATATTGGCTTGTAGGTTCTCATTTGTAATCTCCTGTTCCTGTTTTGGTAAAGTGAAAAAGAATGTGCTTCCCTGGCCTACTGTGGATTCGACCCAGATTTTACCACCGTAAAACTCTACGATCTTTTTTACCACCGTCAGCCCGACTCCTGTGCCCTCAATCCCTTCTTTAATCGGGATTATCTGGAACATTTTAAATATTCTTTCGAAGTGTTTTTCCTCGATACCGGGGCCGTTATCGGCGACATTGAATTTCCAGAAATCACCCTCCTCCACACAATTTATCTTGATCCACCCCTGCTGCTTGTCCATATATTTTATGGCATTGCTCAGCAGGTTCTGGAATAACTGCATAATGTGTGTTTCCTGGCATTGAATCAAAGGCATTTTACTTTCGACGGTCACTTCGATGTTCTCCGGTGGAACGACCATATTAATCACTTCCGGGATAAACTCATCCAGATTGACCTGAACGCATCCTCCTTCTTCCCGGCCGGCTCTTGAATACTGGAGGACGCCGTCAATCAGGTTATACATTCGATCTACCCGGCTTAAAAGCAGGTTCATCTGCTCATTTGTTTTCTCGTCAAACTTGTCACTGCAATCATCCAATATCCAGGTTGCCAGCGTCTTGATGCCCCGCAACGGCGCCTTCAAATCGTGCGAGACAATAGAGGCGAAATCCCTTAGTTCCGTGTTAACGTTATCCACTTTTTTTAACAGTTCAGCCAGCCTCAGCTCAGCCTGCTCTCTTTCGGCAATCTCCTGTTTTAACTGATTGTTCGCCTCTTTAAGCTCATCGGTTTGTTCTTTCACCATTTGCTCCAATTGTTCCATTTTCACTGAAGCCTGCCTGGCCAGGTGCCATTTTTCCGTGAGGGCCACGGCAAGTTGTACCACCTCGGCGCTGTCAAAGGGCTTTTTCAGAATCAAAAGGTTTTCCGATTTTCCGAGCCGCTCGGTTATATCTCCCCATGAATAATCTGAATATGCCGTACAGATAACAACCTGAATCTTCGGATCGATTTCCCAAATACTCTCGATTGTTTTGAGGCCGTCCCACCCAGGAGGCATGCGCATATCGACAAAGGTCAGTTCGTATGGACGGTTTTCGGAACAGGCCTGTTGTACCTTGTCACAACCCTCTTTTCCCTGAGAAGCGAAGTCGAGCTCAAACACACTTTTAGTCTGGGATTCATTTGTTGTATTACCGAAAACCTCGTCTCTGAGTGTTTCCAGGTTTGTGCTCTCCTGCTCTTCAAGGAGAATTGTCTGGAAATCCTTGTGAATATTAGGATTGTCATCTATCACTAAAATTCTATGAATGATCTCTTTTTCCACTTCACTCATGTTGTAGCCTCCTGTGTTTTAAAAGGTAATTTAACAGTAAATACGGCGCCTTTACCGATTCCATTGCTGTGCGCTTTTATCGAACCGTTTAATTCGTTCACCGACAAAGCCGTGCTGTGCAGTCCGAATCCATGTCCCCTCTTCTTGGTTGTGAAACCGTGCTCGAATATCCGCGTCATATTTTCCTTGGGAATACCCATGCCGTTATCACAGACATCTATCCGGACAAAATTGTTATCAGGCTCTTTGACGGATATCGTAAGTTTCTTTTCGTCACTATTGTTTTTGGACAGAGCGTATATTGCATTGCTGATCAGGTTCGTCAGAATCTGAAGAACTTTGTGGCGATCGAGCAAAATGGCCGGCAGTTCGGTGATTTGACGTTGAACTTCCACGTTATTTCTGGATAGTGACTCGGCATTGATCTGAATAGCATCTTCGATAAGCTCCGCGATAGAGGTAGGCTCAATCAGGCCTTTCGTTTTACTATAAGACTGCTGGAGCTGGATAATGTCGGCCACATGCTGGACGTGTTTGGTCAAAGCCTCCAGCGCCTCAAGGCAGCGTCCCTGTTCATCGACCAGCTCCTGCGACAAATTGGACAGAAACATAGGTAGTTTTTTACCCCGATCCTCTTTCGTAAAGAACTCGGCCAGCTCGTTTGAATGTTCTTCAATCAAGTGTACCGTGTCACCAAGATAGGAGATTTTCGAGTTTCGAATCCTTTTATGCAGGGATTCGGCGGTAACACTCACACTATTGAGAACATTGCCGACGTTGTGGAGCACACCGGTCGCCACTTCAGCCATGCCCACTTTACGAGCTGTTTCGAGTAGTTTTTCCTGAGCGGCCTTAAGTTTGGCTTCCGCCCGCTTACGCTCCGTAATATCGCGTGCAATTGCTATAATATATTCCTGTTTATCCTGGCTTACCAACTTCAGACTTGTTTCCACGAAGAACTTGGCACCATCTTTACGCCTGTATTTGCATTCCTTGACAATATCGCCTTTGTCTCTGAGCTCCTGTATTAACTGGGTCCAGGCGGAGTCATCAGGTATGGATTCCTCTATGTTCTTCATTGTGACTGTATTGATAAATTCCTTTTGAGTATATCCAAGACTGTCACAGGCCCTGTTGTTTACGTCCAGAAAACGGCCCCATTTAGGCTCCACGACAAAAATACAGTCATTCGACCGTTCTATGAGGTTCCGGAACAAGGTTAGCTTTTCCTCGGCCTTTTTGCGCTCCGCGATACTTCCGAGCCACTCCGCAACCGCGCTTAACAAATCGTTTTCTTCTCTGAGGAAAGGGTCTTCTCTGTCTTCGGCCTTGCTTCCAAGAAGATAGACTTCGATGACGCCGACGTTCTCTTCATGTGCTTTGATCTGTGTGCATTGACTCAATTCGCTCTTTTCGAAATTATCTGTCTTATATCGTACTCCATCAAAATTAAGTCTCACGCAGGTACTGTTGGGATACCGATAGGCGTCACGGATAAGATAGACCGTCTCCTGAAATATCTGATCGAGAGGAATTTCCTGGCGATTAACAATCTTGGACAAAGCGTATAAGCAATTGAGATGTTTCAGACGCTGTTGTAATTTTCTCTGATCTATCGGTCGATCCGCGATCTCCGCTTTGAGTTTTAAGTTGGCAGCTTCCAACTCTGCTGTAAGCTTCTGCACTTTTTCCTCCAGACGCTTGTGGCGTGCTCGGAGTCCCTTGGCTTCAAGTTTGGCGTTTTTGACATACTCCGATTGTGTAAGAACATCGGAAATATATCTGTTTTGAAAATAAGTCAGCGCTGCCGCCGCCATGAGCGCGATAAGGGAACTGTGCATTACATTATTGGTGATTTTTTTCTGTGTGAGCCAGAAAACTCCCACAATGACCACGATGAATACGATTGTTGACGTAGTCATTTTGATTGTATTTTTTATTTCCATTTTTCTTTATCGCAAACGAGAAATATTTTTTTCTGAGCGACCACTTGGTCTTGTCAGTTATTCACACAATTCGTAATGTCCTATAAATGTATTGCCTCGGTTGCATCTAAACCAACGGGATTATCGACATGTCAGGATGGTGGATTTATTTAAGTATAGCTTTTTTTAAGGTAAAGTTATGGTTTGAGGGTTTTAAATACTTAGTCCCATATCAGATTTCTCACTGACTTTTGACCATTGACTATTAAGTAACAACCCTTTACTATTGATATTAAGTAATGGAATGTGGTACGGAATTCTGTCAGGAGCTAAAGATATGATAGCGTTGATTGGAGCCAAAACAATAAACGGTATTAACAATATGGGACGTTACGGCAGGTTTCTCTGGCAATCGATGATAGTATCTTTTCAGAGCTGCCTCAATAAACTCTCGTATCCGTTAATATGGACACAAATGTATCTCATCGGTGTACGTAGTGTTCCTGTTGTAATGATAACAGGCGCCTTCGTGGGAATGACGCTGGCGGTCCAGGCGTACGACCAGCTCGCCGGTATGGGACTGGAGGAGCATCTGGGAGTTTTGATTAATATCTCCGTTGTTAAGGAATTAGGACCTGTGCTTGCGGCGGTCATGTTGGCCGGCCGTGTCGGAGGAGCTTTGACCGCCGAACTGGGAACGATGAACGTCACCGAACAAATCGATGCGGTAAGGAGTATGGGGACCGATCCGATCCGGTATCTGGTTGCGCCAAGGATTCTTGCCTGTTTGCTGCTTACACCTTTTTTAATTATATTTGCGGTTTTAATGGGAATCATCGGGGGCTACTTCGTCAGTGTAATCCAGTTGGATATTAACAGCCGGGCGTATTGGAGTTTTAGTGCTGCGGGAGTGGAATTGTGGGATATATCCATCGGAGTTGTAAAAGGTTTCTTTTTCGGTGTGGCCATTGCAGCGATTAGCTGCTATAAGGGTTTTACCTGCAAAGAAGGCGCCCAGGGTGTCGGACAGGCATGCACAGAGGCATTCGTGGCCAGTTTTATTTCCATCCTGGCGCTGGATTTTGCACTGGCGGTGGTTTTTAAATCTATTTACAATACATTCTGGCCGATTAGGGGTCTCGTTTGATGCCGATTATCGAATAAGATACCGATGTTCGTAGTTGTTCTATTGGATTAGAGAGGAAAGTGAAAGAGCAAAACAGTAAAAATCAGGCCACGCAAACAAGTCACAACGGCGTGCTTGAGGTCAAGAACCTCACTAAAAAGTTCGGTCCAAAAATGGTTTTGGACAATATTTCCCTTTCTATCGAAAAAGGCAAGACGACCGTTGTGATAGGGCCCAGCGGATGCGGCAAGACGGTTTTTATTAAACATTTGATAGTGCTCTTAAGGCCGACTTCGGGGGAAGTCTATTTTAATAAAAAGAGAATCGATAATATCGAGGAAAATGAATTAAATAAGATACGTACGCATTACGGCTTTCTTTTCCAGGGGGGGGCGCTTTTTGACAGTCTCAGCGTTAGTGAAAACATTATATTTCCGATTAAACAACACTTCAAAATCACCGATTGGGGGCAGGTCGAAGAACTTGTACAGTCCAAACTTGCAATGGTTGGGCTCGACGGTTTCCAAAATTATTTTCCGGCGGACCTTTCCGGAGGGCAACGCAAAAGGGTCGCATTGGCAAGGGCGATAGCGCTGAATCCGGAAATAATTTTATACGATGAACCTACGACGGGCTTGGACCCTATACGTTCCGATATTATTAACGAATTAATTTTAAAGCTTCAAAGAGAGCTGGGTGTGACGACGGTTGTCGTTACACACAATATGGCCAGCGCTTATAAGGTCGGAGATCGCATTATCATGTTGCATAACGGCAAGATTATTGCCGACGGCAATGTCGATCATATTCGAAACCACCCTCACCCCGCCGTTCAACAGTTCATCCATGGACAGGTAAGTGAAGACGATCTTGCAGTCCTGCGTATGAGCGGCTCCATGTCTCAGGCCCAGTTCTTGCCTCGTGACTTTCAATAGTATAAAATTCGTCCATGCCATAAAACGCCGTGAAAGTAAGTACAGGAAAATAATGTAAAGATGAAGAACGAACCGGAACAGATTGCCTCCGACTTATCCGTGATTGTAAACGGAGATGTCTTTGCGGATATCCTGCACAGGGCCGCCTACAGTACGGATGCAAGTATTTACCGGATTGTTCCTCAGTGCGTGGTGATGCCGCGTGATGCCGGTGATATATCGGCCGTCTTAAAATATGCCCGTGCCGGAAAAATACCGGTGGTCGCTCGCGGGGCCGGCAGCGGAGTAGCGGGAGAATCGTTATGCAGCGGCATCGTTTTCGATATGACCCGGTATATGAACAGGATTCTCGGCACAGAGGAGCAGGGGCAAAAGGTAATTTGCGAGCCGGGAGTCGTGCTGGATGATTTGAACAAGCACCTCGCGCAGTTCGGCAGGAAAATCGGGCCCGACCCGTCCAGCGCCAATCGGGCGGTGGTCGGTGCCTGTGTTGCAAATAATTCAACCGGTGCTCACTGGCTCCAATACGGTTACATCGGCGACTATGTGGAGAGTATCGAGGTGGTTCTGGCGGACGGCAGTGTGGTCGAATTCAAAAACGATTTCGACCCGGAGCGCTCGCCGGATGATGAAGCCGCCCGTATCGCAAAGCAATGTCTCTCGGTACTCTCCGACAAGCAAGATGTTATCACAAACGCATTACCCAAATCCAAACGCAATCGCAGCGGCTATACAATTGCAGGAACCTGTCATGACGGAAGGATCGATTTGGCCCGGTTGATGGCTGGCTCGGAAGGGACGCTGGCCATTTTTACAAAGATTACGCTCAGGACTGTCCCAGTGCCTAAATCAAAGGCTCTGTTGCAGCTTGAATTCGACTCACTTGAGAAGATGGCCGAGGCTGTGCCGATTATCGTTGGCAGCGGAGCTTCGGCGTGCGAGCTGATGGATAAAACCTTAATCGATTTGGCATTAGATGCTTTGCCCGAATATCGTGACATCCTGCCGGCGGGGGCCGCCGCAGTTCTTCTGGTCGAACACACCGGACATACATCAGAACAGGTAAAAAAAGGAATCGAAAATACCGATTTTTTGGTCGGTACATTGGCCAGCGGCAGGACAGTAGTCCTTGACCCGGGCAAACAGGCTCGCCTGTGGAAGTCACGCAAGGACGCCGGACCGCTGCTGTATAGGAAAAGGAGCAAAAAACATCCTGCAGAATTTATGGAAGACATCTCCGTCGATTATAATAAACTCGGTGACTACATTGCCGGTCTGCAGGTGATTAGCAAGCGGCATGACATCAGGATGTCATTCTTCGGCCATGCCGGTGACAGCGAGCTGCACCTGCGTCCCTTCCTGGATTTGAGCGAGCCGGCGGAGGTGGAAAAAATGGTGGCTATTGCCAAGGACGTCTTCTCCCTTGCCCTGTCGTTAGGCGGTTCGATAAGCGGCGAGCACGCAAACGGCCTGGCAAGAGCGGCGTTTATCCGGCAGCAGTACGGGGACGAATATTACGAATTACTGTGCAAAATCAAGAAGATATTCGACCCCGAAAACCTGCTCAATCCGGGCAAGATAATAAACGATGACCCGGATGTGATGGTCAAAAACCTGCGGAGGCGGTACAAAGTTCTGGCCGAACGAACGAAAAGCGATTTACTTTTCGAGAAGGATGAGCTTGAGCTGGAAATAGAACAATGCTACGGCTGCGGACTCTGTCTGAGCAGGGAATCCGATTTGCGGATGTGCCCGGTGTTTCGAGCAATGGGCGAGGAATTGGCCAGCTCAAGGGCAAAAGCGAACATCCTGCAATTCTGGTCGACCGGGCAAATGGACGATAAGGAATTCGAATCGAAGGAGTTTAGAAAGTTCCTTGATTTATGCGTGAACTGCCAGGCCTGCCGGTTGCAATGTCCCTCCGGTGTCGATATTTCAAAGCTAATGGCGACCGCCAGGGCGCGATATGCCAAACAAAAAGGCCTACGCCGAGCCGAGCGGCTGCTAAGTAACAATCGCTACCTGAGTATGCTGGGCGGACTTTTTTCGCCGATATCAAATTTTGTAATGCGGCTGCCGATATTCGGTTGGCTGCTGGAGAGATTTGCCGGTATCGATAAGCGAAGGTCGATGCCGAAGTTCAAGCACGGCTCGTTCCTGAAGTCCGGACGAAAATATCTGGCCTCTTGTAAGCCGATAGAAAAGCCCCTCGATAAGGTGGCATACTTTGTCGATACATTCGCGAATTATAACGACCACGAACTGGGTTTCGCCGTGCTCGATGTCTTAAGGGCAAACGATATCGAAGTGACTTTGCCGAAGCAGTTACCCGCCCCCCTGCCGGCGATTGTTTACGGTAACGTCAAACGGGCACGCAGGGACCTGTCATACAACGTCAAACATCTGGCAAAGGTCGTGCGCGACGGCTACAAAATCGTTTGTTCCGAACCAAGCGCTGCGCTTTGTCTCAAGTCCGAACTTCGCCATTTCGTTGCCGGCGAAGATGCGAAACTCGTTTCCGAGAATACTTACGAGCTTATGAATTATCTGTTGGACTTGTACACGCACGGCAGGTTGAAGAAACCTCAGGTAAACCTGGGGGCTAAATACACGGATGGTTTTGTTTATCATTTGCCATGCCACTTATGCGCGGTCGGCGACGAGACGGCGAGTATCAAACTGCTGCAGGGGCTTTATAGCGTAAAGGTCGTTGACCTTAAGGCCGGCTGCTGCGGCTTAGCCGGTACGTTCGGCATGCAAAAGAAAAACTACGACCTCTCTTCGCAGATTGCTTCCGGCCTAAAAGAGGCCCTGGAAAAATCCCCGATCAAAAACGTCCTTACCGAATGCGCCGCCTGCAAGATGCAAATCGAGCATATCAGCAATTGCACCGTCAGCCATCCGATCAAGATTTTAGCCGGGCGTTAATCCCTGCCCCGAAATCGGGCATTTTCTCATATTCTTTTTATTTCAAAGAGCTTAAATTCAAAATCGGGCTCGATTTTGAGGGAGCAAAGGTTTAAAGAAGCATAGGCACATAGTAGATTTCGGATTTCGTACTTAGAATTTCGTGTTTCCGGCTGAAGGCCGGTGATTTGGCTTTGTTTTTCTTGACTGCAACCTTAAAATATCCTACTTATTTATTTGTCATAAAAGAGCTTATGCCAAATTTGGGTTTGTTTTGCATTTTTTTTACCACGACGAAGCCGGGTTGTTTAGCTTGTGCCATAGGTGCCGTGGGCCTCATCGGCCCCGGCCAACCCCCGGATAAGCTTGTCCTGAGCGCAGCGAAGAATCTGGGATTCGAATATAAAATGAGATTCTTGACTTGCCGCCCTCCAATTTTCGATGAACTAAAAACTATGAACTACGAACAATGAACTATCGATTGTTCATTCCATATTTTAATTGAAAACCGCCTTAATACAACCAAAATCCCCGTTTTTTCAATAAAATCGCCCTTTTTGAGAAAAAATGCTCCTGACCCCTTTTTTGTGACCCCTTTTTTGGAAAACCCGCCGGGATACGTAGTTCTACGTATTTTCAATATTCCGGAATTAACAAAGTTATACGACCTTCAAAAGCAGCCGATAAATCTAAAGGAGGAAATATTATTTTTCCTCTCGGAGCAAATGGTTTTGAGGAGAATCAAAATGTTTGTGAAAGAAAAGACACAATCAAAATTACTGTTTTTATTTGCTATTGGTATCGTTTTTGTAATCATTACGGTCTGTCGTGTTACAAACACACCCATGGCTATAAAGGCCGATACAGAAAAGCCTATTAAGTGCCGTTACAATACTCAAACAGCTCAAAAAAGCGAATATCCTTCTCAGGGAACGGGGTCGAATCAGCAGATGCCGGAGGTCGCCGTAGAAACTCCTCGAGTCGAAGCAATCTGCGTTTCCGACAGCGGCAAATCAAGTATATACGTTCAGGGAGAATTTGCTTACGAGGGTGATACGGTAGATGGATTCAGAATTCTCAAAATATACTCGAACAAGGTAGAGTTCGAGAAGAACGGAAAAACAATAACGGCAGTTTTTCCTCAACCATAAGACCGGCAAGGCAATAACCCCATATAAAAATAGTGGGTTCCATTCCAATAACTCAAAAAAATACGTAGAAATACGTATTTTCAATATCCCGGAATTAACCAGGTTATATGCCTTTTAAAAGCAGCC
>CAZMZR010000083.1:11928-15122 GCA_964570855.1 uncultured Pirellulales bacterium | reverse complement strand
ATTGTAACTGATCCGCGTCTGAGTGCAAGCCACAACAGCCGCTCCTTCTCGATTTTGTTTTTTTCAAGTATGATGATTCCAGAGTCTGTGTATGTTCAAGTATAGATGCTTTTTTTACTTGATTGCAGGCCCTCGAAACTCTAAAATTACAATCTGATCATCACCTTTGCAGACAAAAAAGCACGAGCGGAGAAAATGAAAGCATATTTATAAAGGGCGAAACAATGAAAGTGAAAATGTATCCGGTATTTGTCTTTGGATTGTGCTGCTTATTAACGGCCGCAGGGTGCGAATCAATCCAGCCGGGCTCGAAAATACCGTATAAGGCCGATGTCGGATTATCAGTTGATACGCAGGCTTTAGGCCAGATTAGATTGCCGCTGAATAAGACAGGCGAGCTGACCACACCGACCATACCGCAAATCGATAAATTTGACTTGAAAAAATTCTTGTGGGTTGACTTCTTGTTTGGTTCGATTCTGCCTGGGACGGGATTGCTGGAGTGACAAGTATCAAGAATCTGCCAAAAGGCCCCCTTAGGGAAATTCTCTAATCCGCTTGTCGTAATGCCCGTTTTTGGGCATATAAGGGGACATTCTTGTCAAAATTAACTAATTCACATTTTTTTTGCTTGACATGCTAACATAGAATATAATAAATTAACATTAGTTGAAGAATGAAGGAGGACATGAAATTAAAGATTCTGTCTCGTCGGCGAGAAATAGGGGATGACAGGATTCTTCTGTACTTAATCAAGTCACGGTGATGTCCCTTTGGGTGAGTTCTTCATAATTATTCCGTACTGTGTCGTAGTCAAAAGCCATATTTGGCGGGCCAGACTTAAATTGAGCTTCTGATGCCCTAATTTAAGCAGGATTGTAACTATTAGGAGGATGTGAAATGAAAAGAAGAAGCCCCCTTAAGGTAATTTGTTTCGGTTCCATTGTCATAATACTTACAGCCGTTTCAGCCTTTGCAGGGCCAGATATTCAAAATGGAGACTTCAGTTCGGGCTTATCAAGCTGGACGGTGGAATGGGGGGATGTCACCGACGGCGGAGGTTACGCACTATTTCAAGAGGATACCATACACATTACGAGCACGCTCAGCCAGGAATTTACGATCCCTGTGGGTGCACTGGACCTTTCTTTCGACGTGGTAATGACTGCCGTCTCCGGCGGAGTGTCCGATCCGATTGCATGGCCGGATGCGTTCACCGCGTCGCTGCTGGACCCTGTCACTTACAATCCGCTGGTCTCGAATCCCGGCTTTCCCGATTTCTACTATCTGGATAATACCGGCTCTGTGGAAACGATTGCGGGCATCTCCGGCAATACCGTCATTCTCGACGTATCGACTCTGCACGGCCTGGATGCGTTGCTGTCTTTTGATCTGCTGGCAAGTTACGATGGAATGTCAACCAGCGTTAGTCTGGACAATGTGAACGTTTCTGTAATACCCGCTCCGGGTGCATTGTTATTGGGGCTTATCGGGGCCGGTGCCGCCGGTCTTTGGCGCAGATTCAGAAAGTCGTACTGACAGGAAAGATTCTTCGCGAGGTTCTCTATCTTCGGGAGAGATTCTCATACTATAGAACGAAAGGGAGAAAGGAAAAGATAATGTACTCAAAGATAGAAAGAAACTTACTATTGATAGTTTGTTCACTTGTATTCCTGTTGAGCATTGCACATACCGCTACGGCTCAACCTGCCAATGATGACTGTTCTAATGCGACACCTGTTGGCAATGTAACAGACCTGTCATTCGACACAACTTATGCCACATTCGATATAGGTCCTGCACAGGGATCAGGTCATAACAGCCCTAACATCTGGTACTGTTACACTGCCGAGTGTACGGGCCAGGTCGAAGTGAGCACTGTGTGTGGCTGGGCCGACGATATAAGAGTCTATGACGGTTGCGGTTGCTCGCCCACACGTTTCACAATTACCGCTGGTTATATTGGCCGCTTTGATGCAATTGCGGGTAACCAGTACCTGATCGAAATTCATGGCCAGAGTGAGACCGACTACGGCACGGGTTTGTTGACCATAACCTGCTATCCCCGCCCTGCCAACGACGACTGTTCTGGCGCGACACCTGTTGGGAATGTAACGGACCTGTCATTCGACACAACTTATGCCACATTCGATATAGGTCCTGCACAGGGATCAGGTCATAACAGCCCTAACATCTGGTACTGTTACACTGCCGAGTGTACGGGCCAGGTCGAAGTGAGCACTGTGTGTGGCTGGGCCGACGATATAAGAGTCTATGACGGTTGCGGTTGCTCGCCCACACGTTTCACAATTACCGCTGGTTATATTGGCCGCTTTGATGCAATTGCGGGTAACCAGTACCTGATCGAAATTCATGGCCAGAGTGAGACCGACTACGGCACGGGTTTGTTGACCATAACCTGCGAGGGCCCTCCTGCCAACGACGACTGCTCTAATGCGACGCCTGTCGGTAACGTAACGGACTTGCCATTCGACACAACGCAAGCGACACCCGACGGAACCTCTCCGCTCGGTCGGAACATCTGGTACTGTTACACTGCTGATTGCACGGGAAGAGTTTACGTCAGCCTACAGGGTAACTACGGGACCATGATTGAAGTCTATGACGGTTGCGGTTGCCCGGCTGATTGGGATGATATAATCACCAGTGCCGGTTCCGGTCTCTATTTCGACGCCGTTGCGGGTAACCAGTACCTGATCCAGGTCGGGGGCCAGAGCGAGACCGACTTCGGCACGGGTACGATGAGCATAATCTGCTATTCCTACACAGCCAACGATGACTGCTCTGGCGCGACGCCTGTCGGGAACGTAACGGACCTGCCGTTCGATACGACGTACGCCACGTTCGATATAGGTCCTGCACAGGGATCAGGTCATAACAGTCCTAACATCTGGTACTGCTACACTGCCGAGTGCACTGGGCAGGTCGAGGTGAGCATCTCTGAGTGCAGCTTCTCACATTATATTAGTATCTATGATGGTTGCGGTTGTACTCCCACCCGCGTATCGTTTGCCGGTGGTTACATAGGTATCTTTGATGCCATCGCAGGTAACCAGTACCTGATCGAAGTTAATGGCCAGAGCGAGACCGAATACGGCACGGGCAAGATGAGCATAATCTGCTATCCATACCCTGCCAACGATGACTGCTCTGGCGCGACGCCTGTCGGGAAC
>CAZMZR010000083.1:0-11828 GCA_964570855.1 uncultured Pirellulales bacterium | reverse complement strand
AAGTTAATGGCCAGAGCGAGACCGAATACGGCACGGGCAAGATGAGCATAAGCTGTGAAGAGACTGTTCAGCAATTGGTAGATCACCTGGTAAGCGTCTCTACGGACAGAGTCTCTTACGACCGACGAACGCAGGAAATCAGCGTAGATGTTACGGTTGTAAATATATCGAGTACAGCCATTGGAAATCCTGTCTGGCTTGTAATTGAAAGCATCGGCGGTACTAACGTTACGTTATCCGGTTCAAGTGGCACAACGGGTGACGGAAAACCGTATATTGACCTGTCGGGTCTTTTAGGTGATGGGCAGCTTGACCCCGGAGAAAGCGTGAGCGTTCGAGTTTATTTTGACAATCCTGGAAGGAGTACGTTCTCTTTTACACCAGGTGTTCGCGGCGTGATTTAACCTTATAGAAAGTAAGATAAGTTAAACGTTAGTTAGGGTGCGGATCATCGCATCTTGACTAACTGTTCGCAAAAGCTGTGCGCGGAGGAGTTCCAAAGGATTTGGATAAGAACGTACGCAAAGCGCCTCCTCGCACAATCGATGAGCTTATAAAGAGAAAAAATCAAGACGAGCAGAGGAAAGTCAGCTATAGTCCTCTTCGTCGTCAAATTCCTCTTCTTCCTCCTCTTCGACTTCTTCTTCCTCTTCCTCTTCCAGTTCCTCTTCCTCTTCCAGTTGATCTACCGGCTCGCAAACGCATTCATCCGCCGGTTCCCAGCAGCCGGAACAAACTCCGTCTTCGATGGTGGCGCCACAGGTTTTGCACGTCGTACATCCGCATGAATCACACATTTTTCCACGCCTTAAAAAAAATTAATAATTTCTAATCGCCCAATATCAACGGGAGACTCATAATGAGCCTCCGATAGCGCCGTCATAATAATTCCGCAACTAAGAAAATCAATAAATTTTTTTTTATTTTTTTACCAAAATATTCTTATCAAGCAAAAGGTCTTCCTCATAGGCACAGCCGTGAGAAGATGAGTAACACAATGTTGTAAATTGAAACCGGTTTTGATACTATTTTCTGCAAACTAAAACCCGGCTACGTATCCGGGAGTATATTAATGTAAAACTAATATGATAAAGGACGAACAATGCGACGTAAGAGATTTATATTTCTGTTGATTATTAATATACCTGCAACCATTTTGGCCGGCGATAACCTGAGCTGGCCGTGCTTCCACGGCCCGAAACGCGATAACATCTCGACCGAGACGGGGCTCATGCAGGAGTGGCCGGAAGACGGACCGAAGTTGATATGGACCGCATCGGACATAGGACACGGATACAGTTCAGTGGCGATAAAAGGGGATCGTATTTATACGGCCGGTATGATCGATAAGCAGACGTACGTGACGGCTATGGACTTGTCAGGCGAGAAACTGTGGCAAAAGCTTAACGGCCGGTCCTGGCAGGCTTCCGAACAACAAACATGGGCGGTCCCCTATGCCGGCTCCCGCGGTACTCCTACCGTGGATGGTGATACTGTTTACCATCTATCCGAACTGGGACGGCTGACGGCCTTCGATATCGGCTCGGGGCAGGAACGCTGGCACGTCGAACTGTTGACAACTTTCCAGGCAGAAGCTCCGGAATACGGCTACAGCGAATCCGTACTTATTCACGGCGATTCCCTCTTCTGCTGTCCGGGCGGCGGGAAGGGCTACATAGCGGCTTTCGAAAAGAGTACGGGACACACGTTGTGGGCCAACAGCGAAATAAATGATGCGGTCGGGAACTGCTCGGCGGTGGTTGCCCGCATTGACGGCCTTGAACAGATTATTACCACCAGTGCAAAACGCATCCTGAGCTTCGACCTGGAAGACGGGTCTCTGCTTTGGGAGTACCCGTTCGGCAATAAAAGGGAAAATAACGCGTCGGACGTAATCGTCAGTGGCTCTCTGGTTTACGCCTCGAGCGGTTACGGTAAAGGAAGTGTTCTGCTGCGACTGCGACGACAGGACGACGGGAAGTTTTCCGTTGAACCTGTGTGGACAAGCGTACTGCTGGACAATCATCACGGCGGTGTCGTGCTTGTCGATGGTTATCTCTACGGTAGCGGACATGAGGCCCGTGGCTGGTTCTGTCTCGATTTTAAAACCGGAGATAAAAAGTGGCAGGTCCCCGGCAAAGGGGCTTTGACGTATGCCGATGGCAATCTTTATCTCCTCAGCGAAAGAGGAACGATGTCACTTGTAAAGGCATTCGCCGGGAAGCAGGATATTGTCGGCTCGTTTGATCTGCCGCGCGGTGGCGAGGGACTGTTTTGGGCGCATCCGGTAGTTTACGGCGGACGACTTTATGTCCGCCATTCGGATAAGCTCTTCGCTTACGATATTCGTAAGAACTAATCTTGAAACAGTGACATGTTTGGTTCAATCGATTTCTCGGTCGGTAACGGCTATGGTTCGCATCACAGATCAACTGTATTGGTTGTCACTTCTTCACGGCCTTCGACGCGTTGAACGATTGCGAAATTTTCCGCTTCGTTGATACCAACAATATTAGCGTGGCCTTTTCCCGTTCCGCCTGTAGCGTTCAAACGGTATATAAAGACGACAGTCACCGTACCGGCTCCGGGCTGGGGCGGAGCGTTTAAGCTTGCGCTGAGTAAGTCGTAACTGCGTCGTCATCATAAAGAAATACAATGTCAACCAGATTTTACCCGTTGCGTACTAATATTATCAGCAGGAGAGTTACAATCGTAAGCAATGGTATGCGTTTCAGTAATTTTACCTCCGTGAAATTGTTTATATAAAAAATTTGCGTCTGTATAAAAAACAGGAGATTAATCCGCAAAGCAGCTTAATGCTAAAGCGTTAGCGTGGGATTTACATGGGGAAAAAACAGCAAAGAAACAGCCTGCAGGGCCGCGAAGGTTAATGGGCAAGATGACGATGTCCTGGGAAATTTACAGCGGCGAATCGGCCGTGATATTTTTTAGCGGCCCTGTCGTATGCCTTTGCGGCGTCTGTTTCGTTATCGAACGAGCCTAAGTAGATTCTTTTTCCCTTGTAGCGGATGCGCGCCCGCCAGCATTTGGAGTCCTTTGCCCAATCGACGCCCTTATATTTCGAGCGTGACGGGCGTTTGAACTTGCGGCGGTTCCAGACGTTCTGGAAAGGCGTTGCCGGCCGCAGGTTAGCCTTGCGATTGTCCATGCCGTTGTGATTGATGTGGTCGCCGCGCATGCCGTCCGGGATGTCGATGACAAGGTGGTGCATGTAGGCGTTTTTTCGCGGCTCGGTTTTGCCGTTGGTCAGCGAGCGGACGGCGTACCATGTCTGAGCACTTTTCTGGGCGTACCATTTATGGATTTTCAGCCGGTCGTAATCTTGAGGATCGACTATCGCGAATTTGCCTCTGGTCAGCGGGATTTTTCGAAATGCGTAGCCGTAGCGCAGCCGCCGGTACAGAAGCAGCAGGAACAATAACGGCTTCTCCAGTCGATCCGGAATTTTGATAACAAGCTCGGCCAGTTCGCCCTCCCCGGTAATTATTAAATCCGAAATTTCAATCTCGAAATTCGATATTGTTTAGTGCTTAGGTATTCGAATTTCGTGCTTGCAACATCGGCTGCGGCCGAATGTCGCCCCCCATAATGGTGGCTATGTGCGCAAACGTGTCGAAAAAAAAGGAGTTTTTAAGCGGAGCCGCGAGCGTAAGCGACCGGAAGGAAACGAATTAAAAAAATTTTCAATTTTTCGATTTTTGTTTCCAGCTATGTGCGCAAACGTGTCGAAATTCACCCGATTTTCGAGGTGTAAAGTGCGAAATCCGGGCAGTCAGGACTTAGATTACCGCCGGGGAAATCGAAAGCGGGACCGCCCTTTCGCCGACCCGTGAAAGGTGGCGGGGCTTTGCTACTGGCACCACGAGCCGGGACCTGAGATGCGATTGCAGTGTTCCATGTAGCTTTGCTCCGAGAGCCGGAAGATGTCCCATGTACCCAGGCCGTCGGGAATCTGGTGGATGAAGACGAAGGCCAGGGGTGAGTTGTTTTCTTTGACGGCGTCGTACACGCTGCGTATAGCATCTATATCGCCGGGCTCGGTGACACGGAAGAACATGACCTGCACAGCGCCTTCTTCGTCGGTCCAGCTCAGGCCGTTGCCGTTGTGTTTCTGTTCGTGGCCGCTCTGGCGGGCGAGTTCCGCGAGTAGTTCGGTGAATTTTTCCTGCGAGTCCCGGACCGTTTGTGCCAGGGTTTCCTGCATCTCTTTCGAGAGGGGATAGAACATTCCGAAAATATCATCACGCATAATAGGATTCCTTTCCTGTTATATAATCGGCCGCCGATCGATTCGGCTGGCGACGGCGCGGATTTTACTCTATGCGAGCGATTTCCACCAGGGATTATCGAGATTTTTATTTATCAGCTCGTATCGCCGCCGGAGGCACAGGTGCACATGCAGCGGGTCCGGCGGTGTGTTGGTGACGTAATCCAGGAGTCTTTCCACCGAGCTGGTGGCGACGTGGGTCCGCGTGTCGGATGAGCCGTAGTAAATGAACACGCTGCCGTCGTCGCGAGCGACCCAGCCGTTGGCGAAGAGAACGTTGGAGACATCGCCGACGCGTTCCTCGCCCTGCGGGCTCATTAAATAGCCGCCGGGCCTGGCGATTACCTTCCACGGCTCTTTCAGGTCGGTCAGGAACATGTACAGCACGTATCGATAGCCGGCGGCCGAGTCACGCACGCCGTGGGCCAGGTGGAGCCAGCCTTTTTTCGTTTTGATCGGTGTCGGGCCCTGGCCGTTTTTGCCTTCGGTGATTGTGTGATAGATGCATTGGTCGATAATAACTTCCTCGGTGATTTGTGCGTTTTCGATATCCTCGCACAAACCCCAGCCGATTCCCTCGCCGGTACCGGTGGACTTGAAGTCCGTCATCGGCCGCGTGTAAAAACCGTATTTGCCGTCGATGAACTCCGGGTGCAGCACGCAGTTGCGCTGCTGGGCCGAGGGCGTTTTGAGGTCGGGCAGTCTTTCCCACGTTTTCAAATCTTTCGTACGTGCTATGCCCGAGCGTGCGAGAGCGGCCGAGGGGTCCGCCGGGTGGTCTGGGTCGTGACGTTCGGCGCAGAACACGCCGTATATCCAGCCGTCCTCGTGTTTGGTCATACGTATGTCATAGGTGTTGGTTTCCTCAGGCTCGGCCGGAGGCATATCGACGGGTATGTCCCAGAATCGAAAGCCGTCGATGCCGGTGGTGCTTTCGGCGACTGCGAAAAACGATTTGCGGTCAGGACCTTCGACCCGCGCTATCAGAAAGATTTTGCCGTTCAGCTCGATAGCTCCGACGTTAAAGACGCTGTTGATTCCCATTCGTTCGCAGAGCAGCGGATTGTCAGCGGGGTCGAGGTCGTAACGCCAGAAGACGGGAGTGTGTGCCGCCGTGAGCACGGGGTATTGATAACGTTGTACGATGCCGTTCGATATCCAGGGTTTGTTGGGCCGTTCGATTAAAGCCTCGTAGTCGGCCAGCAGCTGCTTTACCTGTTTTTTATATTCGTCTTCTTTCATCATTTTTTTCTCCCGACTGTATGATACCGGTTCAATTCGCTTGTTTGATTTGTGCGAGCCTTCTGATTGCCTCCATGCACGCTCGCACGCAATGATACGGTCCCTTCCACTGCGAGACCTTCGGCTCGGCCGGGTCGTGACGTCCGTCCGGGAATATCCGCCAGAACCATTCCCCTTGCTCTCTGTCAACGAAGTTTTTATCGATGAACTCCCATGCTTTTTGGGCTGCTTCGAGGAACACGCTGTCGCCCGAGAGCTCATAAGCGTTCAGAAAGCCCACAACGCTCTCGGCCTGCGGCCACCATTCATGGTTCGGGTCTGTGACTTTGCCGGCCTGTCCCTCGTAGCACAGACCGCCGTCCCCCTCGAATCCCTCGTCCAGAGTGACGCGAGCCAGTCGTTCGGCAAGACGCCGAGCCAGTGACGTGACACTCGCATCATCCAGGACCTCGGCGGCCTCGCACAGCAGCCAGCCGGCCTCGATGTCGTGGCCGAACGTGTAATTGTTCGATTTTGGCTGCCATTGCTGGTCGAAGAAGTGGTTCATGTGGCCGGTGGCAGGGTCCGTGATTCGCCGGTCGAAGATATCGATGATTTCAATCAGGCGTTCCCTGAGCAGTGCATCCGGCCGGATACGATAGAGATTCGTATAAGCTTCGAGCAGGTGCAGGTGATTGTTCATGGACTTTTTCTCGTTCATGTCCTTGTCACTTAGCCGCAAATCCTCGGCAACGGACCAGTCGCGGTTGCAGACCTCGATATACCCGCAGAAGGTCTGGTCGTGACTGTACTTTTCAATCAAATCGAATATTTCCGCCGCTCGTTCGAGCGCCGAGGAATCCTCGAAGGCCTGGTAATACTCCGCCAGTGCGTAGATATAAAACGCCTGGCCATAAATCTTCTTCTTATCGTCCAGCGGATGTCCCCGGAAGTCGAGCAGCCAAAAGGCCCCCCCCTCTGAGCTATCCCGGAAATAAGTATCGAGATAATCGAACGCACGCCGGGCCATATCGAGACAGCGACGGTCCCTGTTGAAACGATACAGGGCCGAGAAGGTCCAGAGAATTCTGGCATTCAAGATCAATCCCTTCGGCGATTCGGGATCGACAGTTCCATCGTTGGACATTTGGCCGATGAATCCGCCGTGCTCTGCGTCCACCGCCCTTTCCAGCCAGAAAGGAACAAGGTTTTTATCCAGCTCGTTTCTTACGGCCGTACTGAATTGTTCAATTTTTTTCTCTGATATCATAATCCTGTATAAATCAGGGCCTGTTCAAATTTCTTTTGGAAGACGGTCGTACCAGCTCTTCTTGAGAATGAACGATGTGATTGCGAGGATAATAATCGCCGTTATTAAGGAAACGTTTTCTTTAATAATCAGGTATATCGGAATCACCACGAGTGACGTCTGCCAGATAATTCCAATAACGATGTTAAACATATCTTTCCTGAAATCTTTATTTCCCTGGAAGCCGGGGTCTTCCTTGATGACTTTTTCGTGTATCGGTTTCCAGAATCCCCACGGGCGAACTGTTTTGTAGAAGGACTTGAGAACTTCATCGTTTTCCGGCTTAGTCAATAATGTCCCGGCAATACAACCGGCCAGCGAGAGGACTAAAATAAACGGGAATATGTAAAAATCAGGAAAAGTTAAAAGTAACGGCAATGTAAGGGATGCAATCAGACCAATGATCATTCCCCAGAAATAGCCGTAACCGTTGAATCTCCACCAGTGCCATTTAAGGACATTTGACGCTGCGTATCCGCCCCATAAAGCGGAGACTATCCATTGTGTCACCGAATCTATCGACTCGACTATAAACATTCCGAAAGAAATACCTACTACGACTACGGCGAGTGAAATGATGTAACTCATTTTTACGTATTGCCTGTCGGTGGCATTCGGATTTATGTAGCGTTTGTAAATGTCGTTGACGATATAAGCCGGCGCGGCGTTGACCGTAGCGGCGAAAGTTGACATAAACGCCGCAATCAGGCCGGCCATTAATAATCCCAGCAAGCCGGTGGGAACAAACCTTTTCATTGCCATAGGCAGAATCATTTCCAGGTCTGTTTTCTTGTTGACTATGTAATCGACTGTGGCGCCGACGGTCGGGATATTTTCGCCTACTTCCGGAACGTCAATTGCAAATTCATTTTTGAACTTCGTCGCAAGATCAAGTTTATCCGCCGGTTTAATATTCAGGTCGTCTGTAAATGAGGTATCGCGGTTTATTTGCGATGCATCCACGCCTGCCTGCGAGCTTGTCAATGCAATTACGCGAGCTTCGGTTCCTTCGGCGTCGCCCATAGCTTTTAGATCGGGTATCAGAAATACAAGGGCCAGAACCACCAGTCCCGCAATCAACATATACCTCGGGAAAAATAAAGCCACGGAAACAAAGCCGCTCATTTTGGAAGCTTCTGTGGGATTTTTAGTCGCGAGAATACGCTGCATGTCGTAATTGGGAGCCGGCCCTGCCACACTTAACAAAAAGCCCTTGAAAAGAATCATCATCAAAAAGCATGTGAACAACGTATAGCCGTCACCGGCAATTTTAGTGTTTACTGTGTCAAATATTCCGCTCCAGTCCAGGTTAAGCTTCCATGGGATACCTAATTGCCCCCATCCCTCCGGTACTTTCGTTAAAATATCTATGTCTGCGATTTTTATCATGGCGATTATGCCAACGGCAATTGATGCTACGGTCATTATCACAAACTGTATCACCTCGGTTAAAACCACGCTGTGCATTCCCCCTTTGACCACATACAGGGTGGTTATACTCATGAAGATAAGCCCGTATTGGTTTGGCGTCAAATTCCAGGGCAGAAACTCCGAGGAAAACTTTCCGATCCCCTTGAAACCATAAGCCAGAAAACCGATGACGCTGACAATCGCAAATATGACGATTATAATATGAGACAACTGCGAGCCGGTCCCCGTGCCGAACCTGGTCTTCATCCATTCGGCGCCGGTCATAACATTTGAGCGCCTGAGCCAGCAGGATAAGTACACCATTAAAAAAATCTGGTTAAAAACAGGCCATAGCCACGGCATGAAAACACCTTTGAGGCCGTAAACAAAGAGCAGATAGACCAGCCACATTGTCCCGGTTATATCGAACATTCCGGATGCGTTAGATACACCCAGTATGTACCAGGGGATAGTCTTGCCGCCGAGAAAGTATGAATCCATATTCTTCGAGGCCCGCTTGGAAACCCAGAAACCTATCGAAATAGTAGCGACGAGGTAGGCTAAAATAATGAAAATATCAAGATTTTGTAGTTCCATAACTTATCTCTGCATAAATCAGGTTAATCAGTCTCTCTGTGACGAAACGGTTCGAAAGTTTACCATTTTTGCCGATATCTGTATAGAAATTATTGTTAATCGACCCCGAAAATCTTGTTTGCGATTTTACCCGAGTGGTTGGTAGAATTTTTTAGGTTTCGGTCCGAGTGTGTTAGTGAGCGTACCGAGTTTTTCGATGGATGCTTCGATTTTATCGCCGGCCTTTAGGAAATTGCCGGTTGCCATAGCCACGCCGGAGGGCGTTCCGGTTGCGATAACGTCACCCGGTTCGAGCGTCATTATATGGCTTAAAAACGAGACGGTATCGGCCACGGAATAAATCATCTGCGATGTGTTTGCCTTCTGGCGGATTTGGCCGTTGACGGTCAGGTTCATATCGAGATTCTGCACATCTTCTACCTCGTCGGCGGTGAGCAGGTAAGGGCCCATCGGACAGAAGCCGTCGGCCCATTTGCCGTTGAGCCAGTCGTAAAATTCGTCCCAGGGACGTTTGGCCCGGTTCTTGACGAAGGTGACGCTGCGCGCCGAGACGTCGTTGACGATGGTATAGCCGCCGACATAATCGAGAGCATTTTCCGGTTGTATATGTTTTGCATGTTTACCGATGACTACGGCAAGCTCAAGCTCGTAATCTATCGTCTGGCTGTAAACGGGCCAGGGTATTTCCTTATCGGGCCCGGTGACGGCGGTGGCCGGCATTATAAACGGCCGGGGCACGGTGGTGTTTCGCGGCGAGTCCGACAGGCCCAGCTTGAAGCCGCGAGTGACGCCGGCCTCCTTTATATGCTCACTGTAATTTCCCGCTAAGGCGATTATTTTACCGGGCCGGGGGATGGGGGTAAGTAGCTGCACCGAATCGGCGGCAATATAGTCATCGGCGGTATCTTCAAGCTCGATTAGTTTCGACAGGCAGGAGTGTCCCCGGAGCAGGATTTCTTTTACACTGTGCGGCGGATTCACTCTCTCCCATGCCTGCGGGATATCAATCAGTCCCGACTCGGTCAGTATTGCGCAACTGGTTGAGCCGTTGTGGGAATATGTAACTAATTTCATTAGATTGACCTCATCTTGTCTTTAGTTTTATCACTGTGATTGTATTAAAAATGATTCGGATTTGCAGCAAAAATCTGTTATTTGATTCTGATGTCTTATTATTATCCGCCCTATGGCCGGTTGTATTAATTGTCCTGGAATGGATTCATTAGTTCGGCGTTGTCCACCCACATTGCAAAAATGGGAGAATAGTCATCCCCGCGTTTTTTGACATAAATCAAAAAGGGCCTGTTGAAATAAAAATATCTCGGCTCTTCGATTCGGCGAGGTCCAAATCTCCCTGCCGGTACGCCAATAAATGACATTGATTTTACTACCACACCGGTTCGACTCAACGAGAAATTTATCATCTGCATCGCTTCGAGGATGTAGTAACCTTGGTCATGCCAGGGTTGGTTACCAATTACCATGTTCTCGAGTTCGGAGAAGTGATGTGTCAGTTTATAGAGGACATCAGGGACAATCAACCTGTCGATAGGTCGGAGTTTTCGTAAGGTTTTATAGTCCGGGTCATGTTTGAATTCGGTGATTTTTTCCTCTACTCCGGACACAGCCTCACCAAGAGTGTCAGATCTTGGTACAAGAGCAAGAATAATCTGGTAGGATTGAGTATGCTTACATAAGTCCACTGCAAACCAGTCGGAGCCTTTTTGTTTGCTGTATTCGTAATAGATAATATCGACCTGTTCGCAAACTTGTTTAAGATCACGGTCAGCATCGCTGGATTGATCGCAGAAGGCGGTAACTCCAGTTTTTGTTTCGTTTGAGTCTTTGAAGTCGAACGCACTCCTGTAAGTGTAGAAGGGGTGCTCAAAACCTACATCGATGCTTAAAAAAGAATATGCTAAAATCGGAGCCGGAAGTGTTTTATATCTCTCAAGGAAGACAGGCGCGGGTTCCGCGGGGAATCGTTTTTTCATCTCGGTATGGATTTGCTCAATAATACCTTTTGCAACAAAGCCTGCTGTTGCATAATAAGATTCTTCTTCGAGATTCGATGGGGAAAAATCAACTTGGTTGAGACGAGCGGCGAGTTCTTCGGCTCCCAAAATCTGGATTGGCTCACCGATGATGTCATCTTTAAGCTTGTCCCAGGCCATCTGGAAGGTTGAGCACCAGATGACGTTTTTATGCTCCGGTATGGGACAATCAAGTGTTGCAACAATTGATGTTTTATTTAAATCGATTGAATTCAGAGTATTCACCTGTTTGGTTGTTGTTTCTTTATAAACTTGTGAATCATTTACAAGCATAGAATCCATTTTGTTTGCCGGCTCGCTGAAAAAGACTTCAGGCACACGGCCGATTTGTGTATCTCCATTTTCACATATCGTGTAGATATTGTCTTTGTTGGGGCCACAGCATGGAGTTTTTTCGAAATTAACATGACCATCAACGAAAAGGACGTTCTGCCCTTCGTTATCATGGGCAAATGCATTACCCGCTTTAACAGCATCCCTGTCGCCGTCCGGATTAAACTGTCCAAAATCTTTGGCATTTTCTGCTGAAATACTCATCCACGGATTCCTGTCGGCTGCCACCGCCATACCGGGATCACTTGATGTGGTTAGAGCATACTGGCCGTAAGGCATATGATAGGCATAACTGCAATGGTTGCTCGGATTGTCCTCTGTATTGATGTGTGGGCCGAAATCCCATAGATCTGCCGGAGTTTTGTCGTGTACGCCATAGTCGGCAGGATTAAATACTGTCACTCCGTAATCGCCGGGACAAACAAACGTTTTGGGTGATAGTCCTGCATGTTTGATTAAAAGATAAAGACTGGAAGATATGGTGACATAACCTCCGCTGCCGTCTGAGCCAATTTGAAAAGCAAGATTTCTATTAAGAGCCCTATAATCGGCTATCTGGGTTGACCATTTAGATGTAGGGCCACCGGCACGAGGATATTTGCCGTCATTGTCGTTA
>CAZMZR010000082.1:0-15193 GCA_964570855.1 uncultured Pirellulales bacterium | reverse complement strand
GGATTTACCGATTCGCCTGGGCGAATCGGCAATAGCGGCGGTTGGATTCGAACCAACGACCCTGGGCTTATGAATCCCATGCTCTAACCAACTGAGCTACGCCGCCAAAACGGCTGTAATTTACATAATACATTTCCGCATTGCAAGCAAATTCGCACAATTTGAAATCTCCGACCCAAATTTCGCAATCCACATCTTTCAGGCCGTGCATTTTTATTTTGACGCTGCGTTAGCTTGTGGTTATTGTGTTGTCAATAAAGAATATAAGCGAAAGGATTCATATAAATGTGGTACTATGCAATTTCCATTACAGGCGTTCTTATTATAGGTGTCCTGGCCTTCATTCTCGGCAGAAAACTCGCTCCAAAAGCCATAGCCGAATCGAAAACAACCACCTTCCTTATTAAATCCATCCAGGCCATAGCGGAATTAGCGGTCCTCGAATATATAACCGAGGGTGTCGCGGAGATTAAAGAAAAGAAGACCAATCTTATCACTGTCCGCTGGAAAAGAGGATTATTGAGATATACGGCCAAGCTTAAGGTCGGCTTCGACCTGGACCAGATGGATTATACTGTTGAAGATTCACAAAATATAATCCGGATCGCCCTGCCGAGCCCGCGAATCCTCAGTTGTGAAATATATAACAGGAAGTTTTACAAACTGCCTTTGGAAAAGGCGGAAAATGTCCCCTGGAAAGTCGATATCATTCAGGATTTTAGTTCCGATGAAGTGCTTTCTCTCGACGATGAGGCCAGGAACAACGCCCTTCAAAACGTCAAAGAATTTTATGTGCTGGATTTGCTTCGGGACAAAACGAAACTGGCCTTCAAAAAGATTTTTTCACTCTCCTATCCGGAATACACAACGGATATACAAATCCTGGAAAGCCCTACTTCCGGAATTACCGGCGAACTTCCTGAAAATTCATCCGAAAACCAAACTAAGGAATCCGATAAAAAATAATCCCGGATTTTTCGCTTTTACCCGATCGGGGTGGTGCTGATAAATGAAATTTTAATTTAAGAAATACATGCTGAAAAAACTATGCTGGAAAAAGGACTCGTTCAGATATATACGGGAGACGGCAAAGGCAAGACAACCGCCGCGTTCGGACTGGCATTGCGTGCCGCCGGGCAGGGAAATAAAGTTCTGATCTATCAATTCCTGAAACCGCCGTCTCTTGATATCGGCGAACGTTTCGCGCTACAACTGGGTGCAGTAAGAATCAGGACAGAAGCACTTGATGTACCCTGGGACATGTCGAAATCATTAGCAGACGAGCAATCTGTCACTAAGACACAAGCCGCAATCAGGGAAGCTCTTCAAAGAATCGCCGAAACGGCGGAAAAAAGATTTTACGATGTCCTGATACTGGACGAAATTATTTTCTGCCTTTCTAAAAATCTTGCAAAATTTGAAGACATCAAGCGCATTATTGATAGAAGAGCTCCCGGAGTTGAAATTGTACTGACCGGCAGGGACGCTCCCAAAGAATTAATGGAAATGGCCGACCTGGTGACCGAGATGAAAAACATCAAGCACCCGTTTGAAAAAGGACAGCCTGCAAGGCGCGGAATTGAATATTAAATTTAATTAAGAACAAGAAGGATTATGATAAAAGTTTGTGGATTGAGCAAGTCTTTCAAAGAACGCAGGAAAAAGGCCCGAAATCTTCTTGGATTATTACAAAGGCTCGGTAGCGGGGGGAAGTTTTTAGCTGTTAAAGATGTAAGTTTCTGCGCCGAAAGCGGTTCTATCCTGGGGCTGCTCGGTCCGAACGGGGCGGGAAAAACAACTCTTTTACGTATGCTCTCCACCGCCCTGAAACCAAGCGCGGGGACAGCCATGTTTGACGGCGTTGATTTAGTAAAGAATCCCCTTGAAGTACGAAAGAGAATCGGTTTTCTTTCCGACAATACCGGTCTTTACGGCCGCCTGACCGCCCGCGAGATGATCAAATATTACGGCAAGCTGCATGGTCTGGATTCTTCCAGACTTCATAAGCGTATGGACGAACTCTTCCGCGCTTTGGATATGACCGATTTCGCCGACAAACGTAACGATTCGCTATCTTCCGGTATGAAGCAGAAAGTATCAATCGCCCGCACGCTTATCCACGAGCCTGATATAATCATGTTCGATGAGCCGACCACCGGGCTCGATGTAGCTGCTGCGGAAGCTATTTTGAAATTCATTGAATCGTGCAAAGACCAGGGCAAGACGCTTATTTTCTGCACACATCACATGCACGAAGTGGACAGGCTTTGCGATAAGATTGTCGTTCTTAACAAAGGACAAGTTTGCTTCGAAGGAAGTATTGAAAAGATGCATTCGACGACCGGACAGGCTCGTATTGACAAGGCGTTTCTGGCACTGGTTGCCCCGGGGAAGGATTCAAATGCAGCTTAATATCCTCACAATCTACCTCAAAGAAATGAAAGAGGTCCTGCGTGACAGGAGAACGCTGGTATTCATGCTGGTCATGCCGACCGTTTTAGTGCCGCTGTTGATGAATCTTCTGATTGGATTCATGATAAAGGCCGAAGAAAAAGCCAAGACCGAGATTCTCTCTTTTGCTGTCTTCGGCGCCGAATATCTGCCGGAGTTAGCCGAAGAATTCACCGAAGAAACGGGATTCAGGAAAGTCACTCTCTCAAGCCAGGAAGAAATAGCACCCGCAATCGAACAGAACGAAATTAAATTCGCTCTTATGATACCGGAAAAAGCCCGGGAACAACTCGAAAACGGCGAACAGGTTTCCGTGAAGCTTTACTATAACAACGCCTCGGTCACCAGTATGGTCAGGAATCGTGCGGGTAACGTTATCAAACAAGTCGGCAATCGGCTGCGGGCGAATCGACTGGCAAGCCTCGGCCTGGAATCTCTCGAAAAACAGGAGAATCTTATAAATCCGATAACCATCGAAGAAAAAGGCACAGCCAATATGCGGGAGATACTCGGCGAACGTATGGGAGGGATGCTCCCTTATTTGTTCATTATCTTCTGCCTGATGGGGTCAATGTATCCGGCGATAGACCTCGGCGCCGGGGAAAAAGAACGCGGGACACTGGAAACACTTCTGCTGGCGCCGATCCAGCGCTATCAGATAGTACTCGGCAAATTCTTCGTCGTCTTCACGACAGGCGTGACCGCGGCATTACTGAGTATTACAAGCATTGGAATAATGTTGACGATAAAAGTGAAGCAAATCCCGGGCGAACTGGAACTGCATAACGTTTTCGCCTCGATAAGTGTGGTTGACCTGGTACTAATCGCAACGATGCTGATCCCGACCGCTGCAATTTTCGCTTCATTGTTATTAAGTATATCCATTTACGCCAAAAGTTTCAAAGAAGCCAGCTCGTATTGCGGCCCACTCAATTTACTGGCAATCATACCGGCCTTTATTGCTATGCTTCCGATGGTAAAGCTCGACTGGTACTGGGCTATGGTGCCAATCACGAATATCTCGCTTGCAATCAAAGAGCTTATAAAAGGCACTATGAACTATAATATGCTCTTTGCCATTCTCGGCTCAAGCGTGGTTATTGCTGGCGCTTTGCTCTTGTTTTGTACCAAGTGGTTCGAACGGGAAGCCGTGCTATTTAGAGAATAAAGGCCCCCAGACACCATAAAATCAGAATAATTTCATTATCTTCTAAGTTGATTATTGAAAAACCGGCGGCCTGTGGTTTATATTCAATGGATTATAACTGAATGAGATTTGAAAGGAGTTTATTATGCCGGAATTTGGTAGTCCATTTTCAGGAATGAAAGCAGATCGTAACGTTACGAAATCGGAATTGATTCGCGCGATACGCTTTATGGTCGCAGCCGAATTCGAAGCCGTTCAACTCTATATGCAGTTGGCCGAGTCAACAGACGATAAGTTGGCAAAAGAGGTCCTGATAGACATCGCCGATGAAGAACGAGTTCATGCAGGCGAGTTTCTCAAACTGCTCAAGCACCTGGCCCCGGACGAAGAGAAGTTCTACGATAAAGGGGCCGAAGAAGTGGATGAAATGATAGAGAAGCTGGGATCGTAATAACTCTTCAACTTGTCATTCCCGCGCAATGCGGGAATCCAGAATATGAATCTTTTGAAATGGATGCCTGCTCCCCGCTTTTGCGGGGACAAGTTTACACCTGCGAAAGCAGGTGCAGGCATGACAAGGGAAAAAGGTAAATTTAAGGAAATTTAAAAGAACCTTTGATATGAGTCAAAATGTTGCTGCAATAATATGCGCCGCCGGGGCCGGCAGTCGATTCGGCGGAAAAAGAAAGAAGGTCTTCGTCGATGTTGCCGGGCGGGCGGTTTTTCTGCGAAGTGTCGAACTTTTCGCCGATCGCAACGACGTCAAACAGATTCTTGTAGGTATCGCCGCCGAGGACCAGGAGCTTGTTAACGTCAAATGGGGACCAAACCTGAAATTCTTCAATGTCTCGATCTTCATAGGCGGCGCAGAGCGTTTCGATACCGTCCAAAAAGGGCTTGACCTTATCAAAGATAGCATCGACCTTGTCGCCGTCCATGACGCCTGCCGATGCTGTGCAACCTCCGAACTAATCGAGAAGGTAATCTCTGCAGCGGCAAAAACTAAAGCCGCGATACCCGCCTGCCCTGTCACGGCGACTATAAAAGAAGTCAAAGATAATGTGATAACAAAAACTGTTGACCGAAACGGCCTTTACGAGGCCCAAACGCCGCAGGTTTTCGCCGCCGGCCTGCTCAAAAAAGCATACGAAAATCTTAGAAATCTCGATGCCGGCACAATCAGTGACGACTCTCAGCTTATCGAAGCATTAGGGCAAAAAGTATCAATTGTCGAGACTGATTCATCTAATATTAAAATCACCCGACAGAGCGACATTGCCCTCGCAGAAGCTATTCTAAAGTCAAGACCGAAAAAGATACCAGAGGGACCGGCAGGCCCCTACATCGAAGCCCAGTGGTAAGTTTCAAAAAAGTTAAAAGTAAAAAGTTAAAAGTGTAAAGTTTACGAAGGAACAGAAGCACAAAAATACAGAGCTGAAAAAACTTTGTGCCTTCGCCTCTATGCGGCTTTGAGCATTTTTTTGAGTTTTGCCTTTTTACTTTTTCCTTGTTATATGTTTTGACATCTCGTAAAAAACTCTTACCTTAATCAGCATAAGCAGGCGGACGTAAGCTTTTAGCACCCTGATCCAGTTAAAGGAGCCTATCAGGAAAACATATAATACATAGTTGGCAAGCAAAGGATTAACAATATGAGAAAGACGAGGTTGAATGCATTGATTATTATCGGCATCATCGGTTCTTTTACTTGCGGGGGTAATCTCGCCGTTCAGCTATTTCGTGCCTTTGGTCAAAATCAGGATATCTGGTGGACTGCGAGGACAATGCCCCTAACTATTGATGAAACCGAAGAGTCCTTCGAGTTATCTATCAGCGGCAAAACCATTCAAAAGCACATCTCCGAAGGTACGCTTCTGGCCGCGAATGACAACGATGATCAAAGACCCGTTGTCTCCGGCGATGTTTCTGTCCGGCTGAATAATTGGAATAAGGTTAGAGCGTCTATTTTAACCAATGCATTATTCTCCTGTCTCTTATTCGGTGCAAGTATCGCAATGTTGATCATAGGACTGATTCAGGTTTTGAACAGAAGAAATAATGCTTAACAAAAGCAGAAAGACGTAAAACTTTTTAATACTTTGATCTTATCAGGAAACCATATAATACATATCTGGACATTAAAAAAAGACAACGAAATATTTTGTGAATTATGGTTAAAGTAGGCAGGAATGATCCTTGCCCTTGTGGTAGTGGCAAAAAGTACAAAGCTTGTTGTATGCAGAAAAAGCAACAAACTGATATAATTCCCTGGCCTACATTCCCCGAAGATTTTGTAATTAGTGAATTACTCAAATCGTCCCCGGAGTTTAGTGCTTTTTATAGTGCCGAAAGAAGAAAAATAACAAAGCCATTAAATTGGGTTAGAGATCTATCTTTGCCAGTAGGAATAGACTACAGGAGTACAAGACTATCGAATGGAACACAAGTTATCCGGCTGAGACGTGTTCCTGCCATATTAGAAAATGCTATGAAAATTGCTCATGAACTACAACATCTTGTACTTGACTACGAAGGTTTCGTTAATACAGGAGCAATGGTACAATATGAAACCGTATCTTCGTCCCTCAACAGTATGATCCATGATCCTCTTGTTAATTCAAGACTAAAAGTCTACGGCTTTGATCTACGACAAGATTACGAAACTGAACTAGAGGAAACATTCCGCCAACTTAGTAATATTCCAAACTCACCAACTAACCCGATTGGCAGGGTGCATTGGATTTTCAACTACGTTGGTAAAATACTTGAATGGGAAGTAGTGTGCGACAAAACAAACAAGGATAAAAACGAATTTTTACTATGGTTTGATGAACGATACCCTGATATTGCAAAGGAAGCAAAAGACTTAATTACATTAGTTCAAAATATTGGATATTATAATCCCAGAAAACAAATCAAATTATTCAAAAGGATAATCGAGAAGTATAATCTTGAAAACATTTTATCTATGTAAATGATACAAATGGCTGTATATCCTTAATAAATTCTATAAAAGTATGAAAATATCTTGACACCACCTTATTATCTGCAAGCGAATGGTAGCAAAATATTGGCATTTACGGCTGTTGTTCTTTTAGGATTTAAAAAAAAGAAAACATCGAGTATTCTTCTCTTACTCGATGTTTTCCGGAGGGGAGAAAATATCATTTCTTTTGAGCTATTTTAATATCGGCAGGCACGCAATATCACTTTAGGTAAAATTGCAAGAATCACATATCAATCCTCATTTTTACATCTTCTCACTATCTTTTATGTAAATACCCCATAAAACTTGGTGTTTCTTACTCCCGGCCATGATATTTTATCCTGGAAAAAGAATTTTTCCTTAGAATCCAGTGCACCAGAGTACAGTATAGAACGTCTTAATCTATTGAAAAGACATCCTCAAAAGGCTAAACTTTACTCAGGAAAAAAAACGGCGTTTTTGTGCTATTGTCTGTTAGCAGCGGGATATTCCAAATGGAATCAGACCGGGAACTGATTGATTTTATAAATAAAGGTGATGCGGAAGCTTTCGATGCCCTTTATTATCGATACCGAGATTGGGTTTACAATCTGGCCTGGCGCTTTACCGGCAACCGTCAGGATGCACTCGATGTACTCCAGGAAACATTTATATATCTATTGGGCAAATTCCCGAACCTTTCTCTTAAGGCCTCTATGACAACCTTCCTGTACCCGGTCGTTAAACATTTGTCCTTAAATATCCACCGGAAAAACCGCCTATTGCAGTCCGATGAAGATAGTTTGAATGAATTTCCCGCTCCAATATCAAAAGATCCTGTAGAATATCGCTCGGAATTAGCTGCTGTTTTGAATGTTCTGCCGCAGGAGCAGCGGGAGGTCCTTCTGATGCGGTTCGTCGATGATATGAGCCTGAAGGAAATCGCCGAAGCTCTGAATATCGCTTTAGGTACGGTTAAATCCAGTTTACATCGAGCTTTAGAAGCGCTGCGTCAGGACAATCGAACACGTAAATATTTTCTCGAATAAAATAAGGCCTCGGCGGTCAATTCATTCGACCATGCACATTTTTCCGGAATTTCATTGCCAGAAGACGGCATTTAATATATTATTTATCTAACAAATAGAATGGATTCTTAAGTAGTTGATATACAACAACATATAGCAATCAAAGGGGCGGGATTCAGAGGAGGAATCAAATCATTTTCGAATATCGAATGTCTAATTTCAAATATTTAGCTCGGCAATGCAATTGGTGGGTTCTAAAAAAGAAATGTTCGACAAATGTAGAGAACATTCGACAAATTCACCCTAATTTGAAAAAACAAAACCAATTTTAAGACGGAAGACGGAAAACTGAAGGCAGAAGGCAGAAGAAAAAATGAAAAACAAACCCAATTACAAAAAAGTCAAATCGAAATAAGTACATTATTAACAAGGGATTATCGCAATAATGAGCGATTGGACACTTAGTAAAAACAAACCCAAACAAAGCCAATCCTTCGACCGCGCTCAGGACAAGTTTTTTGAAATTTTTTCAAAAATCCGGAACTTTTGGACTTCTCTATTTGCTTAAAGTACCGGAGCAACGATTATGACAAGAAAAAATGGACAATTCGATGATAACCTAAATTCGCGGGTTTCTGATGATTTTAAGACAGACCTGGGCAACCTGTTCAAACCACGACACACAGTTCCCCCGGAAATCGACAGGGCAATACTCGATAAAGCCTCCGGCAAGATATTCGGCCGACAAAGGCGACACAGGATTATCCGTCGGATCGGTACAGTTGCAGCCACTGCGGCGGTCATTTTATTGGCATTTAGTCTGGACCTTTCAAAGAAACCTAAAACACAGGCTCCATCGACTTATCTTGCCCAAACCATAAGTTTCGATATAGACCAAAGCGGCCGTGTGGATATACTCGACGCCTTCAAATTAGCCCGCCATATCGAATCGACTGCAAATGTTGATGCAAATTTCGACATGAATGGCGATGGCCTTGTCAATCGGGGCGATGTCGATTTTATTGCCCTGGCCGCCGTCCGTCTGGATAAAGGAGTTCTATAATGAGAACAATAATGGTAATCATCCTAATCAGTATATGTTTAATTGTTCCGGTTCTCGCCCAACAGTCCGACCAATACGAAACCGCTGTTCGGCAAAAAGTACGTTTTGCACCGCTGCATATTTATCTCGATACTGGCAATCAGGCTTTAGCGGCTTATCAATTCGAGCTAAAAGCAACCGCCGGTCAGGTCAAAATCGTCGGCATCGAAAACGGCGAGCACCCGGCTTTTAATGAGCCGCCATACTATGACCCTGCCGCTCTGGCCAATGACAGAATAATCATTGCAGCTTTCAGCACAGATAAAAACCTGCCGAAAGGCCGGACCCGTATCACATCTATCCAACTGCAAATCATCGGCGACGCCGACCCGGAATACGAAGCGGATCTTACCGTCGCCGCCGATGCAAATGGAAATGAAATTCCCGCCAAAATCACACTCGAAAAAGGAGAGCAAAAGTGAAAAAGAAAATATTCATTACATCAATTCTCTTAGGTTTAATCGGAACAACACTAATCGGTTATTTCATCACAGGCTGCTCATCTCGACAGGAAGACAAATCAGAGCCGTCGTCGCAAGTCACAGATGACTCATTGAAAACACGGGATGAATTTCTAAGTCAGCTAATGCAAGAAAAGGAAAATGAAAAACGAAGCGTTTCTGTAATAACGTCACAGGACAAACCTGATGGTGTTCTTAATGGAGAATCGGTTTCGTCCGTTAGATCAATAGCCGGCGAACCATACACTACCGGTCCTCAATCGAGAGAGAGTGATCTTTCAAACAGAAGAAGGGGACATGACTACTCAGGTATGGGCATCACCAGCGATAGTACAGCAGAAAGAAGCAGAAGAACGAGCAGTCTTGCACCTATAAGAAAAATTCAAGCCGGATTAGCCGGCCAAATATATCCTGTTCCACAGGGACAAATCCCTGCGGAATTGCTGAATGTCTCTGCGGATGAGATATGGGTAATCGCAAAAGCTGAGACCGGCGGGATTGTGACCGATGAGGATACTCCCGGTTCAGGTGCGATGCTGGCCAAGCTGCCCGAAGAGGAAAAGGAAATTCCCCTGCCGCTCAAGCATACCGATGTAAAAGGTCAAATCAGCGGCTATATCGCCACAGTGGAAGTGACGCAGCAGTTTTCTAATCCTTACAATGAAAAGATTGAGGCGGTATATGTCTTTCCGCTGCCGCAGAACGCAGCGGTTAACGAATTTATAATGATAATAGGAGAGCGTAAGATTCGCGGCATCATCCGCGAACGACAGGAAGCGGAAAGAATTTACCGTGAGGCCAGAAATCAGGGATACGTCGCTTCACTTCTGACGCAGGAACGGCCGAACATATTCACACAAAAGGTTGCGAATATCGAGCCGAACAAGCAAATTGACGTTAATATCAAATACTTCAATACCTTAGCTTATGTGGACGGCTGGTATGAATTCGTATTCCCAATGGTCGTTGGGCCGCGATTCAACCCTGCCGGCTATACAGACGGTGTCGGCGCCGTCGCGCACGGCAAGACTGGAATCTCCGGCCAGAAGACCGAGGTCCAATATCTAAAACCCGGGCAGCGCAGCGGACATGACATTTCTCTTGCCGTCGATATAGATGCCGGTTTGGTTATTGAAGATATTACCTGTCCCAGCCATGTCATAAATAACAGCACAATCACTCCCGAAAGACGGACTGTCAAGCTCAGCAGTCTCGATAGTATCCCCAACAAGGATTTTGTCCTTCGTTACAAGGTTGCAGGCAAGACCGTCAAATCCGCCCTCGTCACCCATAGCGATAATCGAGGCGGATTCTTTACGCTGATGTTATATCCGCCGGAGAACCTTTCATATCTCAAACGCTCTCCTATGGAGATGATTTTCGTTTTGGATTGTTCCGGAAGCATGCACGGCAAACCGATTGAAAAAGCAAAGGACGCCATAACTCGCGCTCTAAAACAGCTACAGCCGAACGACACGTTTCAGGTGATCCGCTTTTCCAACAATGCATCCCAGCTCGGACCAAATCCCCTGCCTGCAACCCCGGAAAATATACGCAAAGGACTCAAGTACGTCGAATCCCTCGAAGGCAGCGGCGGTACAATGATGATTGAAGGTATCAGGGCGGCCCTGGATTTCCCGCATGACCCTGAAAGATTTCGCCTGGTATCATTTATGACCGACGGTTATATCGGCAACGAATCAGAAATTCTCGCCGAAATTCATAATCGCCTCGGCGCCAGTCGAATTTTCAGCTTCGGCGTCGGTTCATCCGTTAATCGATACCTGCTCGACAGGATGGCCAAGCTTGGAAAGGGAGCCGTTGCTTATATAGGTCTTGATGAAAGCGCCGTGGAAACAATTGATTTATTCTACGAACGCATCAGCCATCCCGCGCTGGCCGATGTGGCAATTGACTGGGGCAACCTGAAGGTCGCCGATGTTTATCCCGGCAGGATTCCCGATTTGTTCGTCGGCAGACCTGTGATTCTTACCGGCAGATTCGAAGGTAAACGCAACACGACAATTCGCGTAACCGGCAAAGTCGGCAACTTAGACCAGGAAATAGTTATACCCGTTAACCTCAGAGATTCGGGTGACACTCACACGGGCATCGCCTGTGTATGGGCCCGCAAAAAGATTGAGACCCTTGCCAATCAGGCTGTTTACGACAATAATTCCGATATAACCGAACAAATTAAACAGGTTGCTCTTGAATACGGTTTGATGTCTTCATATACGGCCTTCGTCGCCGTTGACTCTTCAAGACAAACTGCGGGTGAACATGGCACAACCGTTCCGGTTCCCGTGCCTGTTCCCTACGGTGTTCGATACGATACAACCATTCAGGATTAAACTACTATCTATATACAATAACTATGAGCTAAATCATTAGTCTTTGGTGACATTACAGATTTTATTAAAAATTTTTAAGACTCTCTTCAATAACAATTTCAATCAGATACACGCGTAACTGACATAGTTACGCCCAATTATATCGGACATAACTTCACTTTCGCCGATATTAAAAAAAGTTACATTTATTATTTCAGCCCTAATAAACATTTGTTTATCGGAACTAAGAATCTGAATTTCTGTTTTTTGCCGTGATGTTCAATTCCCTACATTAATCAGTCATATCAGTATTGATAAGACTTATTTTCCCTTGACGTTTTGTTTCCATTTTTGTATAATAACAACATTGTTCAGGGGAGAAGATTACCCTTTGACTATGCGCAGAAGGGTAATGACAGATATTGGGCAGTGTAGTTTTGAACGATATCATTAGGGGGGGCAAAAAAGATGCTGTTAAGGAAAACAGATTTGTTGTCAGTGTTAACGTCACTATCGTTACCTGTAATTCGGCATTCAAGAATGCTGCAGGTGGCGGGTGGTAGTTTTCTTTCTTTACCTACATGCCTCGGTTATTCGATCTCAGAATCTCTAAAAGGTAATAGGTTCAAATCCTGTGATAACAAATTGAACCACGCCCTGGTTGAACGGCTTAATGAAACCAACGAACCTTGCGCAACCGGAATCGTAGGAGGAACGAAATGATTACATCGGGTGATACATCACGGACAAGCGAAAAGAAGTCAAACATGCGCTTTGGTGAGTTACTCTTATCCAAAGGGCTGTTGAATAACACAGATTTAACAGAGGCGTTAAACGAGCAGCGTAACCGCGGCGGACGTCTCGGAGAAGTATTAATACGGCTCAAAATGCTCAGTGACGATGCGGTTAAAAGCGCTCTGGCCGAACATCTCTCAACAGAGTTCGTTCAACTGGATGTAAGCGAAATAGATATGAACGCGGCCCGCCTTATCCCGGAAGCCATAGCCAAGCGGTTTTCTCTTGTGGCAATCGGCCAACATGAAAACAGGCTTACGGTGGCCATGGCCGATCCGCTCGATATTATCGCGACCGATACAATCACCTTAAAAACCGGTCGCGAGGTTAAGCCCGTACTTAGCTCGCTTCGCGATATTAACCATGCACTGGAAGTTGTCTATCACGGTTCCGACGTCGATGAGCAGAGCCTTCGTGACCTTGTGGAGCTGGAAGTCGATGACGAGGAAGCCGAGCAGGATGCATTGATGGAAGACACCCTGGAAGCGGATATAAGCGTGGAAGAAGCCGCAACAAGGGCCCCCGTGATTCGATTTGTCGACCTTCTGCTCAGGCAGGCGGTCAAAAGCCGGGCAAGCGATATTCACGTCGAGCCGCAGGAAAATTCAATGGTAGTCCGCATGAGAATCGACGGTGTTCTTCGCGACATGGTACCGCCGCCGCGAAAGATGCAGGCGGCCGTATCGACCAGAATTAAAATCCTTTCAAAAATGGATATTGCCGAACGCCGACTTCCGCAGGACGGCAGATTCCGAATAAAAGCGCCCGGCAGAGATATTGACGTTCGAGTTTCGGTCATCCCGACCATTTACGGCGAAAAAGTCGTTATGCGTATCCTGGACTCGGCTGCGATAAACCACAACCTTAACCAGTTGGGATTTGAGCCGTCGCTTCTGCAGGAATTAAAAGACAATCTCAAGCGACCGCACGGTATTATTATTGTTACCGGCCCGACCGGCAGCGGTAAAAGTACGACTTTATACTCGGCTCTTAATTACATTAAGGACCCGAAGAAAAATATTACAACGGTTGAGGACCCGGTCGAATATCGTCTCGGGGGAATTAACCAGATCCAGGTCAAACCGGAAATCGAGCTCGACTTCGCCTTATCGCTGCGTGCGATTCTAAGACAGGACCCGGACATTATCTTCATAGGCGAAATTCGTGATAAAGAAACTATTGATATTGCCATCAAGGCTTCGCTTACAGGGCATTTGGTTTTGAGCACTTTTCACACGAACGATGCGCCGAGCGCATTCAGCAGAATGATTTATATGGGCGTAGAGCCGTACCTTCTGGCCTCGACCGTCAATATGGTTATAGCACAGCGGCTCGTTCGCAGAATATGCGAACGCTGCAAAGAGCCCGTCCAGATAGACGATGAAACCCTTCGGCGCATGAAAATTGATCCGGACAAGGCAAAAGACATAGTCTTTTATCACGGCGCAGGCTGCAACACCTGCGGACATACGGGATATTTAGGGCGATTACCGATATTCGAGTTTCTTGCTATGGATAAGGAGATTCGTAGAGAACTCGTGGACGGCGCCGGCGAATCGAAAATTCGTGAAATTTCCCGAAAAAAAGGATATAATGGCCTATTCGAAAGTGGTATAAGTAGGGTTTTGGCCGGACTAACTACCGCAGAAGAGGTACTTAGCGTAACCTTTGTTGAGAAAGAATAAGTAAAATATTGGAAATATACCGATATAAAAAGAGAATATAAATTCAAGGGATATGAAGTGATTATATTCAAATATATTGCTCGGGACTATTCAGGCCAGATAATGGAAGGTACGACCAAAGCCGCATCCGAGACGGAAGTTCTCGATTGGCTTCGGAGCCAGGAATGCACGCCGGTTTCTGTCGATGTTATAACAATCAACAAAAGGAAGAAACTGAGGATGCCCGCCTTCCAGAGAATCCGATCCGCTGAATTAGCGGCCGTCTTCTGGCAGTTGACAACTATGGTCGATGGCGGTATTACAATCGTCGAATCCCTGGAAGCCATTGCCGAAGACATGGATAACGCAAGACTACAGAAAATTCTGCACGAGATTCTCGAACGAGTCGAGAGAGGTAAAAGCGTATCCGATAGCATGATGGGATATCCGGACGTTTTCAATAATCTTGTCTGCTCGCTTATCATGGCCGGCGAGACTGGTGGTAATATTGCGTCGTCGTTTCGCCGGGTGGCCGAATATTTCACAGATCGGGACAGGCTTGCACGTAAGGTCAAAAAAGCGATGACTTATCCGGCTTTCGTATTCGGATTCGTGATTGTCGTTGTTACAATTATTATGACCCTGGTCATTCCGCGATTCACCGTAATGTTCGAGAAATTCGGCGCGGGGAACCTGCCCGCCTTTACACAGGCCTTCATGGGCGTCTATAATATACTGGCCGGAAACTGGTTCTACATAATAGCTGGAATACTGTTAATTATGATTTTAACGGTCATGCTCTATAGAAGCTCCGGAATCTTTCATTATCTCTGTTCAAGACTGTTCCTGCGGGTGCCTTTATTCGGAAAGCTGATACAACAGGCCTTTATCGCGTCGTTCTGCAGGACCATGTCCAATCTGCTCAGAGGCGGTGTTCCGGTTCTGGAAGCTTTCGAGATACTTTCCGAGATAACCAGCAACGATGTTATCAACTCAACATTGAAAAAGACCAGAGAGAGCATCGTCAGCGGTACAAGCATCTTTTTGAGCATGGAGGCAGCGAGATTTTTCCCGAATATGGTCATAAAGATGGTTCGTGCCGGTGAAGAAAGCGGCTCACTCTGGAAAACCTTAGACACAACCGCCGATTACTACGAGGAAAAAGTCGATGCCCTGATATCGACTATTACCTCGCTTCTTGAGCCTATTATGATAATTGTCGTCGGGGCAATTGTTTTAGTCGTTGT
>CAZMZR010000081.1:0-15373 GCA_964570855.1 uncultured Pirellulales bacterium | reverse complement strand
AACACTTATGAAGGATGGTGCAAGTTATGTCGAATAAAGGATTTACACATCTTCATTTGCACAGTCAATATTCGCTGCTCGACGGTGCTATATCATACGATAAGCTTTTGCGGCGGTGCAAGAAGCTCGATATGGAAACGGTCGCAGTAACCGACCACGGCAATATGTTCGGCGCTATCGAGTTCTATACAAAAGCGGTAGCAGCGCATATCAGGCCGATCCTCGGCATCGAGGCGTACGTCGCCCCTAACAGCCGTTTCGACCGGACGAAAACCAGTATATCCGATGCCGCATATCATCTTATCCTCCTGGCGGAAAACATTGCTGGCTATCAAAATCTCTTGAAGCTGGCGAGCGCCGGCTTCACCGAGGGATTTTACTATCGCCCGAGAATCGACAAGGAAATTTTAGCAGAACACAACGAAGGTCTTATCTGTACTTCGGCCTGCCTCAAAGGCGAGGTTCCGATGTCACTTCTTAGAGGCGACGAAAAGGGCGCACGCGCAGCGGCGGAAAGTTATTTGAAAATTTTCGGTCCCGAGAGATACTTCATCGAGATACAACATCACGAGCCGGACGAACCGGGCGTCCGGGAAGGCTTGATTGACCTGGCAAACAAAATGGGCCTCGGCATGGTGGCGACGAACGATGTGCATTTCCTGGAAGAGGAGGACTACGAAGCGCATAACTGCCTTTGTGCCATCAGTACCGGCAAAAGGGCCGACGATCCCGATAGGATGATTTATCCATCGGATGTCTATCTCAAAAGCCCGGACCAGATGCGCCGTCTGTTCGCCGAGGCGAGCGAGGCCTGTGACAATACTCTGGCGATTGCCGAGCGGTGCAACGTCGAGCTTGATTTGAAAACGCGTCACGCGCCGCATTTCGAGCCACCGGTTGGAACCACGCCCGAGGAATACCTGACGAAGCTTTGCTACGAAGGCACGAAAGAGCGATACGGCGAAATCACCGACGAAATAAAAGAAAGGCTCGACAGGGAGCTCAAGGTGATAGAGTCGAAGGGCTTTGCGAGCTATTTTCTGATTGTCTGGGATTTCTGCAAATACGCACACGAAAACAATATCGCCATCGGCGCCCGCGGCAGCGGCGTGGGAACGCTTGTCGGGTACAGTCTCGGCCTGTGCGATGTTGACCCGATTCGATACGATTTGCTGTTCGAGCGGTTTATGGACCCGCATCGTAACGAGATGCCGGATATCGATATCGATATCTGCCAGGCCCACCGCGGTCAAATCATCGACTATGTCCGGCAAAAATACGGACACGTCGCCCAGATAATCACTTTCGGAACGATGAAAGCACGGGCGGTGATTCGAGATGTTTGCCGGGTGCTCGGCGTGCCGTTGTTCGAGGCCGACAGGCTTGCCAAGCTCGTGCCGTTCTCGCTCGATATGACACTGGAAAAGGCGATCGATACCGAACCCGAACTCAAGCAGTCCTACCAGCAGGACCAGATGACCCGAAAAGTAATCGATATAGGCAAGAAGCTCGAAGGTCTGGCCCGGCACGCATCGGTCCACGCCGCGGGTGTGGTCATCGCCGACAAACCTTTGACGAACTTCGTGCCCTTATACCAGGCGTCCGGCTCGGAGGATATTGTCACTCAGTTCGACGGCCCGACGGTGGAAAAAGTCGGTCTGTTGAAAATGGATTTTCTCGGCCTCAAAACACTCAGCGTACTGGAGAGGGCCTGCCGCTTGGTCGCAGAGATTCACGGCGAAGAAATCGACCTGGAAAAACTCGATATTACCGACCCGGAGGTTTTCGAGCTTTTCTCGGCCGGCAAAACAAAGGGAGTTTTCCAGTTCGAATCGGGCGGGATGCAGAACCTGCTTATGAGAATGAAGCCGGACCGGATAGAGGATTTGATAGCGGCCAACGCGCTCTATCGTCCGGGGCCGATGATTCTGATTCCCGATTATATCGACCGCAAACACGGCTCCCGGTGGAGCCTGCCGCATCCGATTATGAAAGAGGTCCTCGATGAGACCTATGGTATTATGATCTACCAGGAGCAGGTGATGCGGATTTGTAACCGGCTCGGTGACATCCCGTTGCGGGAGGCATATACTCTTATCAAGGCCATCAGCAAGAAGAAAGCCAAAATAATCAATAAGGAGAAGGAGCGATTTATCGCCGGCTGCGTGGACAAAGGTTTGAAGAGCCAGCAGGCCGAACAGATTTTTGAGCTGATAGAACGGTTCGCCGGTTACGGTTTTAATAAAAGTCACTCGACCCGCTACGCTTTTATTGCGTATCAGACCGCATATATGAAGACCCACTGGCCGGTTGAGTTCATGGCGGCTCTGTTAACGTACGAAATGGACAACACCGACAAGGTCGTTGATTATATTAACGAGTGCGGCGTGATGGGCATCGAGGTCATGCCGCCTGATATTAACGAAAGCGGCGTGGATTTTACTCCTCTTTACGAAAGGGACGAGGACGGAGAACAAAAGAAAGGCGTCATCCGTTTCGGCCTGGCCGCGGTCAAGGGGGTCGGCGAGAAGGCGGTCGAGCAGATTATCGCCGCTCGTAAACAGGCGGGGCGGTTCCAGAGCCTGTTCCATTTCTGTGAGAACGTGGATCTCAGGGCCGCCAATAAGCAGGTGCTCGAAGCGCTGATTAAAGCCGGCGCCTTCGACAACCTCGGCGGAAACCGGGCGCAGATGATGGCCGGCCTGGAAAGGGCCATGGAGAACGGTGCGGGCCTGCAGGCCGACAAGCAGGCGGGTCAGATGAATTTCTTCGGGCAGATGACAAAGGAAAACGATTACGCAACGGACCATAAACGCCTGCCGAGCGTCGCGCCCTGGCCGGAGCCGCAGATGCTGGCATACGAAAAAGAGGTTCTCGGTTTTTATGTCACCAGCAATCCGCTCAGCCATCACGCCGAGATGATAAATATCTATTCGACCAGAAACACATCGGAGCTGGCCCGGGCCAACGGCGAAAAGCAAATCGTTATCGGGGGAATGGTCAACAAGGTAAGGTACAATATAACGAAATCCGGCCGGAACGCAGGCTCGAAAATGGCCGTCTTTACGCTCGAGGATTTGCAGGGCCAGGTTGAAGTGGTCATGTTCCCGGAAGTTCTGAGTCGATACAGTGACATTTTGGTACCGGATACGGTAGTCTTCGTCAAAGGCAAGGCCGATTTCAGGCGGGAAAGCCCAAATATCATTGCCGAGGAACTGATTGCGCTCGATGAAGTTCGGGAAAAACTGGCCGCGAAAGTTCGGCTCCGGCTGGACGCCGAAAAGGTCACGAAGGAGAAGGTGACAATGATAAAGAGCATCTGTCAGCACCATAAGGGTAAAAGCCCGGTGATTGTCACCGTGCAGACTGAAAAAGGCAGGGTGCTCGCCGCCGCCGATAAGAGTCTGAGCGTCAATCCCGACCTTGAATTCTGCAGGAAGATGAAGCAGCTCCTCGGCGAGGAAAATTTCCAGCTATCAAAATAGATACTCGTACCTGCTAATTATGACAGCAACTGTTTTAAGCGGCCGTGTACTTAGTGCAGCCGTTTATGGCGGGACGGGAATTCAGGGCGGCAACGGGTCGGGAGGAGCGCCTATATCATAATTATACTTTTCCACCGCTTGTCGATTAATAAAATCGATGATCAGGGGATAATCTTTCAGGGGTTCGATATACTTTCCTTTTCCCTCGGGATAAATAATTTTAAGAACGCGGTTCGCCTCCAGGTAAACGGGAACTATCTTATACGTCACCGTGAATCCGTAAGAAGAAAGTTTATCGAGACTCGGTGCGGCGAGCGGCTTTGGTTGAGCGTCTTCACAGCCGCCGGGGGTGAGGACAGGCGAAATAAAACCATCGTCTGTGCCGATATCGGTATTTCTCCTGAGCATTGCCGGTATTCTGTTACCTTTGAACCACTTGCCCCGCATTGTCTCGGTTATTTTTATCGCGTCTTTTCGCGGCTGAACGCGAAGCTGCTTAAGTGCTTTCTCGATTGCTTTCGTCATAGCTTCGTTATACCCCTGATCAGGATTCCGGAGCGCTTCAATTGCGAGTGTCACGCCTAACATATTGGAATAAACATCTTCCCATGAGAACGCAGAGTTGAATTGTGGGTCAATAAGCGCAAAACGAACTCCAAACCACGACATAAACTCGTGCCATAAAGTCGCGTTGAAGGTTATATATGCTCCGATTTCCAGAGAGAGTTCTTGTGCTGTTTTTTCTCTTTCCTGTTCCGACAGGTCATCCCAGTTTTCGGGGTATGTAAAATACACTTTATGTCTCGATTGCTCGAAAGCCAGATTGAATGAAAAATCTTTCTTTTTTTTCATTAAGGCTTCGTATGTTTTTTTTACTATGTACCTCGTATCGTCGGCGTTTGCCCTGACATGAGCAATGTCTATGTGCCCGCCGTCGCAGGTATAAACGATACCGTTTTTTTCGAAAGGATTCGGAACGTACGAGTGCGAGCCTAAGTTATCAGGATTCAAAAAAGGCGGTCTGGGGTGCAGTAAAGGTATTCCAAGTGTAGTTGTCGGTAGTGAGCCTCGTCTTATATTAGGTGTGGAGTTGCATCCGCTCAGGCCGAGTAATGCTGTTAAAGCCAGTGTATATACGCAGCCTGTAATCGCTGCGGTGCCAAAACTCTTAACGCTGCCCGCCGTTGTTTTATACCGATGGGCTTTTTTTGTCGATATTGAGTAATCATCAAAAGGAGCTTTCGAGATTTTCATTCCGGTTGTCGTCCCCTGAATTTCGTATGCGCCGATGGCGTTGGAAAAAAGAATCATACTGTCACTTTGGCGTAAGAGCTTCCGGGCCGTGCCTTTCTATTTCGATTTCAGCGATATATTTCATTATCGCCGGGAAGTGTTTGGGCGGACTAACGAATTTGCCGCCGCCGTTCGGATAGATAAGGTTGAAAAGTTTATCGCATTCCATTATTTTCGGCTCAATTTTCAAACTTACAGAGAAACCGTTTATATTCAAAGAATCGATATTCGGCACAGAGTAAAGCTTTGGTTCGCAATCCTCGCACGCACCCGGCGTGAGCCAGGGAGTAATAAAACCATCATCGAGACCTATATCGAGATTTCTTTTTTTCAGACTCATGAAAGGATAGATACTCCCGCTGTACCAGTGTCCTTTAATTTTTTGCACGGCGCCTTTTACAACGTCAACTGATTGAACGTTCAGCTCCTTGAGTTCTTTATCAATCAGCATTGTCATCGAATCGTCGAAGCTGTTTGTCTGGTCCTGTAGTACCTTAGTTGCGACATGAACTCCAACGAGATCCGAGTATATATCTTCCACGGAAAAGGCGGATATGTATTCCGAGAACACACCGGTGTATTTGTAGCCGTACCACGTTATGATTTCATGCCAGACCATAGTAGTAAATGCAAAGTATCGGCCAAGCTCTAAAGCTGTTTCCTGTGCAATCTTTTCTTTCTCAGGTAGCATGTCCCAGTTGTCCGGGTAGCTGATGGTGACAACGTAAACAGAAGGTTCCAGGAGCCGGAAAGTAAATTCCGTTTCTGAGTTCATAAGCTTTTCAAATGTAACAGTCGTACAGTATCTCGTCCGATCGGCGGCGTCGCGCAAATGGCCTATATCAACAAATCCTCCCCGGCAGGTATAAACTAAACCGATTTTCTCCGACCACCCGTTTGTATATCCGTGGTTGCCCAGATTTTCAGGATCAGGGTAGGCGATTCCGAGCGGCGCTCCAAAATACGCCCCGAGCCGGAGACGCGGCTTCGGTTGCGATTGACAGCCGGCCATTAATACAAGAAGTGAATGTATCACGGCAAAATAGAGCGGTTTCGTTACGTATTTCATCTTAATATCATTGGTTTTTTCTGGATTGACTGCTTCTTTCCTTATCCTTTTTTGCTTTATTGACAGGTATGGTATTTGATGCAGGAAAAAATTGCAACCTTATTTGTAAGTCAGTTTCCAATTACTTATGCTTTATATAAAGGAATATTTTTCATGATACCGGTCAAAAAGAGGTTTTTCAATATATTATGGGCCGTATGTTTTAAGGGGGGTGTTTTCGACGAAGGAGAACAAGGGCAAGTCCTGTTCGCCTGTCTTATTTAGCAGGCACGTAATTGCCGGCTAAGTACTCCCACTGAGCTTGATTATAGGATCCTGGAGGAGCTTATTTACCCCTCTTTTGGCAGGAGTGATGCCGGAGTATTTTGATGTTACGTTTTTACGGATTCTTTTCCTGGTTATAACGCCCAAAAAACCGGAAACAGAATCCTAAAGGGAGGTTGGGTCGTGAAGCATATCAAAACTATAGAAATCTGCTTTACTACAGCAGTGTTGTTATTGTTCCAGGGGTGTGCAGGTAGAATTACATCTCGAAATATTGAATTTCCGCCTCAGCAGGATGATTTGGTCCGGGTAATGACTTTTAATATTCGTACCGGTGAGGCGTGGTGGCTGGATGGCTGGAATTGCTGGCATAATCGCAGGAAGATTGTGATTGATACACTTGCAGAGAACACCGCTGATGTTATAGGCTTACAGGAGGCGGTGGATTACCAATTGGAGGAGATTCAACGGGCTTTGCCTCAGTACTCCAAATATGCAGTAGGCAGAATAAATGGCAGAAAGAGCGGAGAGACTTGTGCGATTTTTTATCGAAACGACCGCTTTGAAATGATTGACAAGGGTACGTTCTGGTTTTCCAAGAATCCATCTAATCCCGGATCGAAAAGCTGGGGAAGTCTGTTTGCGCGGATTTGCACCTGGGTTCATCTGGTTGATAAAGAAACTCGAACGAGTTTTTATGTGTATAATGTTCACCTTGACAACTGGTCCCAGAGGTCCCGCGAAAAAAGTGTACGTCTGCTTGCTGAGAGGATTGCTGATCGCAGGACGCAGGATCCGTTTATTGTTGTTGGCGATTTCAATATGGAATTAGACAATCCTGCGATGGTGTATCTGCAGGAGGCTGCGACTCCCCGAATGGTCGATGCCTGGCAGTTTGTACATCCCGGTGATTCGAACACAGGCACCTATCACAAATTTAGCGGGAAAGTTACGTGTCCCAAAATCGACCACATTCCAATCGGCGAAAACACTCAGGTTCTCGACGCAAAAATTGACAGGTACAAAGTGAACGGGCGTTACCCTTCCGACCACTTCCCTGTAGTAGCGACAATCCGTTTTCACAAGGAACGCCATGTCGTAAAGGAGATGTGAAAAGAGTTGACTTGCTTAAAGCCGAGACCTTCAAAACGGCCCTGGATTCGTAAGCCTGCTTCTGCAATCAACCTAAAACCTGAAAGTTCGTTATTCGCCGGATTTGTAAAAGTGCTCATTTTGTAAATGTTTTCATACCGGCAATTTATTAAATTCAAAAAAGTAAACATCTTTAACATCCAGTGCAATTCTTTAGAAACTAGGAGTAAAAGCGGATTGCAGTTTTCCCGGCCGGTTTCTGTTGGGGACGGCCCATATCGAATTCGAATACACACACGCGAACAGCGTGTAGCCATTAATCTGCAGCTCAAGAATAGAACCTTCACATAAAGAAAAGTCGTTGCGCGCAAGGAGCGAGGTGGCACTTTAATATAGGAGCATATGCTGATTGGGGTGCTCGAACGCTTCTGTGGTTCACGGGTGATCGAAAATGAGACCGGCGGAGCCACATGATGATATAATGGATTTAACGCTTACAGGCTTTTTTGAAGGAGCGAATCATGAAACAACTAAAATCAAAACTAATTCAGATGTGCGTCCTGCTGCTGATTCTTGGCACGGCTAACGCCATCTCGGAAACCGGGAATCAGGCAGTCGCGTTTCCAACCAACAATATGTGCTCGAATGCCCGGCCGATCGGCAACGTAACGAATCTGCCTTTCGACACAACCAATGCCACACTTGACGGCTGGGGACCGTGCATGTCAAGCCCGAACATCTGGTTCTGCTATACCGCCACATGTACGGGCGATGTCACCGTCTCTCTGGCGGGCAGCAGCTACGACACGATGCTGGCCGTCTATGACGGGTGCGAATGTTATCTGAACGCTAACGATCTGATAGAGTGCAATGATGATACCAGCGGAAGTTATCAGTCGGAAATCACCTTTAACGCGATAGCCGGCAACCAGTATCTGATCGAGGTCGGGGGCTACAGTTCCCATGTTGGCAGCGGTGTGATCACTATCAGTTGTGAAGGAGATGTCGAACCGCCTGTATCCAAGGACAACTGTGCGAACGCCCGGCAAATCGGCGATGTGACGGATATGCCTTTCAACACAACCAATGCATCGTTTGACGGCTGGGGTCTTTGCATGTCAAGCCCGAACATCTGGTTCTGCTATACCGCCTCGTGCACCGGCGATGTCACCGTCTCTCTGGCGGGCAGCAGCTACGATACAATGCTGGCCGTCTATGACGGGTGCGAATGCTATCCGAACGCGAACGATTTGATAGAGTGCAACGATGACACCAGCAGTAGTTATCAGTCGGAGATAACCTTTGCAGCGATCGCCGGCAACCAGTACCTGATTGAAATAGGCGGCTACGCTTCATTGACCGGCCAGGGCGTCCTGAACATCGAATGCAACGGTACGGTCGTGCGGGAAAAGCCGGATCTCGGCGATGCACCTGACAGAACGAACAATTCCGGCGGCAACATGCGTGCTTACGCCCAGCCCTGGGTAGGGGCGCGATATCCCACGGTCTTCGATGACGGCAGCGGCACAGGGCCTTTCGGTCCGGCCCATATTAACAATCCGTTGGTGGCGTATCTGGGCCAGGGGATTACCGCCGAGAACGAGGCGGATATCGGCACCGATGAGGACGGCGTCAACAATATCAATCCCGTGGCAAACTCGCCCGACCAGGATGAAGGTGACGACGGTGTCGCGATGCCGCTGAATCTGCCCGATTCCGAATGGACCACGTTCGATTATGAGGTCACCATCGTAGAACCAGGCACCGACCTCTGGGTCAACGTCTGGCTCGACTTCAACAGGGACGGTGACTGGGACGACACTGTGGATTGTTCTGCCGGACCGGCAAGGGAATGGGCGGTGCGGAATCAGTACCTGTTCGATCTGCCCGTTGGTCAGACGACTATCACCTCGCTGGCATTTCTGTCTGCGCACCCTGAAGGTACGCACGAGCAGATATGGATGAGAATCACTCTCTCGGAGCAATCCTGGAGAGGCGGAAGCAATCCGGGCGCTCGGGGCAACGCCGGCTCGGGGCCTCAGGCAAAGTACGAGTTCGGCGAAACGGAAGATTACTTCTTCATCCCGGATACGACGAGCGGCGGGGACTGCTCGTTGTGCGTGGACGAAAACGATGACGGCGTAATTGACCTCCATGACCTGATAGTCCACATCACCCAGTGGCTGTCAATCTGTCAGTAATATTCTTTTATAAACACTCATACGGAGCTGTGGGCACTTCTGTGCTCACAGCTCATTTCCTGCGCTCGCGACGACTGCCTTCTCGACCTCGTATCTTTCCGGAAGTATCCTGATATAAATCGGGATTTACAGGTCGGTCTGATTGTGTTAAACAGACATGGTTATCAAGGTGATAGAAAGTTAGTCATGATGGCAAATTAATTGTTCTTGAAAGAAGGATAGTTACTGCGTTAAGATACTTGTATGAACGTAATATCTTTAGATACGACTATTGAAGCTGCGAAAAAGCAATATGATATTCTTCGGAGGCTTGGGTCGGAAGCGCGTTTAAAAATGGCGTTTGAGCTTAGTGATAACCTCCGTTCTATCGTGGAAGCCGGTGTGAGGGGCCGTCATATCGATTACAATGAACAGGGGATTCAGCGGGAAGTTCTTCGCCTGATGGTCGGAGATGCTCTGTTTAAACAAATGCACTTATGATATTGAAATACGGTCATGGCAAACCAGGAAGAATTTTTGGGAAAACTAATTAATAAATTGAATGAGCGGGGTATTGCTTATATGCTTTCGGGCTCTGTATCAAGCAGTCTCCATGGCCATCCGAGAGCAACACAGGATATTGATATTGTGATAGCTCCGACAGAAAAAAAGCTTGTTGATTTTGTTGAGTCACTGGGATCTGATTATTATGTCAGTATTGAAGCGGTTCGAGAGGCATTTACCCGTAGCTCAATGTTCAATGTCATTGATAATAAATATGGATGGAAAGCGGATTTTATTATCCGTAAGGAAAGGCCTTTCAGCCTGCAGGAGTTTGAACGCAAACGTCTGTCTAAAATAAAAGATATGGAGGTTTGGGTGACATCGCCTGAAGATACGATTTTATGCAAACTGGAGTGGGCGAAAGAAAGTCAATCGGAGCAACAGTTTCGTGATGCTTTGGGTATTATCGTTGTTCAGTGGAAAAACCTCGATAGAAATTACCTGCAAAAATGGGCCAAAGAGTTACTGGTTGAGAATTCTCTTAAACGACTTCTCGAACAGGCGGAGGAATTGGTGGAAGCGGGTTAATAATCACATCAAATTCACTTTTTCTTTGCGGCGAGGGTGTAGATAGGTCTTTGGTCTTTGAGGTATTTTCGCTCGAAGTTTGTGCCGACCCATTCGCCGGTCTCTGCGCCGGTGGTGGGAAGAAAGTCGATTTCCTCTAATATGTCACTGCGTGCTGCGACGACCGTCCTGATTTGTTCGAAATACTCGGCGTGGTCGGTGGCGATTCGCAATTGTCCGGCGGCTTTTAAGCAGCGAATCAGATGCTCAAGATTGGCCGGGCACAGGAAACGTCTTTTATGATGACGTTTTTTCGGCCAGGGATCGGGAAAATAAATGTGGAAGCAGTCCACCGAATTATCCGGCACAAAGTCGGCTATAAAGACGGCGGCGTCCGTGCGAATGATGCGCACATTGGTCAGACCCCATCGGCCGATGCGGTCAACCGCGTGACGGTAATACTTGCGGGCCCATTCGATGCCGAGGTAATTGTCAGACGATTCGGCTTTGGCCTGGTTGAGAAGGAACGTTCCTTTGCCGGCGCCGATTTCGATATGGACGGGGCCCGAGCGTCCGAAAATCCGAACAAAATCAATTTTGCCGTCCAAATCTTCGGTTTTTAAAGATACACCGGGATAGTCCTTTAATATTCGTGCCATCGGTCAAAAACAAGTCCGAACGTACGTGTAAAACCGTTACGATTATTCCAGGGCCGCATTATACAGGACGGAAACGTTTTCGGCGAATGCTGATTTTGTTTTTACGGTTTTTCCCGGTATTAAAGTGCCGACAAATAGTGTTCGATAAGACAGGATGAACCTGATTGCCCGCTGATGCGTATTCTTTATAGGACGGAATCGCAGAGGCGTAAGTAAGGAAGCCTGAAAATGATTCTACAACTGATTAGAACACGGCGAAAACAGATTCTCGTGGATATCGACACTCAAAAAGATTTTCTCCTGGTCAACGGCAAGGCGTGCATCAGGAACCACCGAAGGGTGCTTGCAAATATTCGCAGGGTAATGGCATGGGCGAGGTTCCACGGTGTTCCTATCATATCGACGGCGGAAGTTTATTCGGATAGCAACGGTAACGGCACGCCCACTTATTGCATAGACGGTACCGACGGACAGAAGAAAATACACTACACACTTCTCGATAACAGGATATGTCTGGCCGCCGACGGCAATACCGATTTGCCCAGAGACCTGTTACGGCGATACAAGCAGGTCATCCTGCACAAGCGGTGTGTGGACCCGTTTGACGAGCCACGCATCGACAGGCTGCTGAGCGAATTGCGGGCCAGCGAGTTTATTCTGGTCGGGACCAGTCTCGAAGGTGCGGTCAAGGCTACGGCGCTCGGGCTGCTCCAGCGCGGCAAGAAAGTGACGGTTATTATTGATGCGACCGGCACGCATAATGCAGGCGAGGCGAAACTGGCCGTCCGTAAGATGGAGACCAAGGGTGCGAAGGTCATCGAGACCAAGAAGCTTGCCGGCTCGTCGCATTTAAGACATGTGGGTGCGTGCGACTGCGAGAGCTGCCGGGGACAGGGACGAAAATTACCGCCCGATACACCGGAGAACAATTAAGTATTGCCTTTAAGTGCGCTGTTTTGGGCTTTTACCATCTGACTTTTGGAAGACCGCTTTGCATTTCCTGTAATCTTATCCGAGGTTAATTCAATAACAGTCTTATCCCGCGCAGGTTATGCACCGCCTTGGTATCCCGTCATAATTTATGCCTTGAAACCGGGGAGGCTTACGAATTTTTTTCAAGTTTACGAAAAGTATTGGCCATCAATTCCGGGATATGTTATTGGTAATGTCGGTCGAGGGATAAATTATTCTTTCTTTTTACATGTGAAAGATACGAAGGTATTAAATCAGTTAGGAGTATGAAATATGAAACATGCACTTGATAAACTCGGGATGGTTGTGATTGGTGTGACGTTTTTGCTTTTTGTAGTGGCGTCGTTGACGCCCGGAGCAGCACAGGCTCAAGATTTGGCGGAATTTGAAAAACGGATGACGGAATTTACACTTTGTAACGGGCTCAAATTTCTGGTGCTCGAGCGCCATGAAGCACCGGTAGTTTCATTCCATACACACGCCAATGTCGGCTCGGTTGATGAGGTCATGGGGATCACGGGTCTGGCTCATCTGTTCGAACATATGGCGTTCAAGGGAACTACGACCATCGGCACAAAAGATTACAAAGCCGAGGCCAGGGTCATGGACGAGATGGATAATTTGTTCGGGCAGATAAAAATCGAACAGCGGAAAGGTGATAAGGTGGACAAACAGCATCTAGAACAATTGCAGAAGCAATTTGAACAGGCGCAGGAGGAATCACAGGAGTATATTGTCCATGATGAGTATGAAGAGGTTCTTTCACGTGAAGGTGCGGCCGGATTCAACGCTTATACAAGCCAGGATTATACCTGCTATATTGTGAGTCTGCCCTCAAATAAAGTCGAGCTCTGGATGTCACTGGAGTCGGACCGATTCGCTAATCCGGTGCTGCGCGAGTTCTACAAGGAAAGAGACGTGGTCACGGAAGAGCGACGGATGATGGAGAACAGGCCAATCGGTCGTCTATACGAAGAATTCGGTGGCATCGCATACCTGGCGCATCCATACGGCGTATCGGTCATCGGTCATATGAGTGACATCAGGACTCTCACTCGTCCGGAAGCCGAAGCCTTTTTCAGGAAATACTACAACCCGAGCAATCTTACGATTGCGATCGTCGGTGATGTGGATCCGCAGGAGATAAAAAGATTGGCGGAAAAATATTTTGCCGGGATTCCCGGCGGGTCGAGGCCCGAACCGGTAGAGACGGAAGAGCCCCCGCAGCGGGGAGAACGCCGGGTGACTGTTGAGGACCAGTCACAGCCGCGGATTATCATCGGCTATCACCAGACGAGTGTAAATCATCCCGACAATGCCGTGTTTCAGGCCGTTGCCTGGATTGTGGGAAGCGGGCGGACGTCTCGGCTCTATAAATCTCTTGTGAAGGAGAAAAAGATTGCCGTATCAGTCTATGCCAGTCCCGGTTGGAACAAATATCCCGGGTTGTTTTATTTTTCGGCGGTGCCGGCCAAAGGCCATACGAATCAGGAATGCGAAGAAGCTATCTACGCCGAGATTGAGAAACTAAAAACCGAACCCGTCTCGCCGGAGGAGCTGGTAAAGGCAAAAACGCAGGTCCGTGCCGGTTTGATTCGGTTGCTGGATTCCAACGACGGGCTGGCTGCCGAGCTGGCTTTTTACGATGTCATCACCGGCGACTGGCGCAATCTGTTTGAAGAGCTGAACAAAATCGAGCAGGTTACCGCCGAGGATATCCAGCGCGTCGCCGGGGAATATTTCACAAGAAAAAATCGAACGGTTGGAGTGATTGAAACAGTGCAAACCGAAAACTGATTTTGAGCAGGAGCGTAACAATGAGGCATAATAGATTTTACACAAAGAATACTTTTATCCTTTTGACTTTGACGATTTTCTTTACGGGAGCAGGTTGCACCCAACAGAATGCCAGGCAATACAAACAGTTGGAGTATCCGCAGTTGGGTGACATTAAGATTCCTGAGATCGAGCGGGTGACTCTGACCAACGGCATGCAGTTGTTCTTGCTGGAAGACCACGAGTTGCCGCTGATTAATGCAAGAGCGATGATTCGGACCGGTTCGGTGTATGAGCCGGCGGACAAGATCGGCCTGGCTTCTATTACCGGGACCGTAATGCGTACCGGCGGGACCACCGGCATGACCGGCGATGAAATCGATGAGAAGCTGGAGCAAATCGCCGCCAGGGTCGGAACAGGCATCGGTCTTAACTCCGGCAGCGCCTATATGTCGGTGCTGAAGGAGGACATTGACACCGGCCTGGCGGTTCTGGCTGATGTGCTGATGAATCCGGCCTTTAGTGAAGATAAAATCGAGCTGGCAAAAATACAGCACCGCAGCTCCATTGCCCGGCGTAACGATGATATGCGCTCGATCGCCTTTCGTGAGTACAGCAAGCTCATCTACGGCCCGGAAAGCTCCTATTCCCGGCATACGGAATACGCCACCATCGACAACATCACGCGCGAAGACTTGGTGGCCTTTCACAGGAAGTACTATCATCCCAATAACATGATGCTTGCCGTCTGGGGTGATTTCGACGCGGGGGAAATGGTTAAAAAAATTGAAGCGGCCTTCAAAGACTGGAAAAAAACCGACATGGAGCCGACATCCGTGCCTGAAGTGACGTATGAATTCCGACCGACAGTGAATGTTGTCAACAAAGAGGATGTCCACCAAAGCTGCATAGTACTCGGGCACATCGGCGGAATGATGAACGATCCCGATTATTTTGCCCTGGTTGTAATGAATGAGATTCTCGGCGGAAGTTTCACGAGCCGGCTCTTTAAAAACGTTCGCTCTCGCATGGGACTGACCTATTCGGTTTTTGGACACTACGGCGCCGCTTATGATCATCCCGAGGCTTTTTACGTTGGCTGTCAGACCAAGTCTGAATCTACCGTGAAGGCTATCAGGGCAATGACGGACGAGGTTCGAAAGATGACCGAAAGCGAAGTGACCGATGAAGAATTGGCCCTTGCAAAGGAGGCCTACCTGAATTCGTTCGTATTCAATTTCGATTCTAAAGGTCAGATTATCAGGCGTCTTATGACTTACGAATACTTCGGTTACCCGTCGGATTTCCTGCAGAAGACCAAAGACGAGATTGAAAAGGTTACTAAGGCGGATGTCCTTCAGGTGGCCCGCAGGCATCTGCAGCCTGAAAAAATGCAGGTCCTGGTTGTCGGTCGTGCCGAGGATTTCGATGAGCCTCTCTCGGTATTGGGGCAGGTGAACGAAGTTGATATTACAATCCCGCCATCTCAGGAGTGATTAGTATCGCTGTAAC
>CAZMZR010000080.1:0-15528 GCA_964570855.1 uncultured Pirellulales bacterium | reverse complement strand
CTCTGTATAAACAATTAACCAAAGGAGATTGAAGAAGGACGCAAATAGACATATTGTGGCAGTTGTAAAGAAATTATTACTGCTGCCAGGAAATTTTTGGGAATCATTTATCAAAAATTAAAAAATGATTGGACATTTTAAAATTTTTCAAACTTTGCAACCGCTAATACTTGACGTAAAATAAATAAAAATTTAAGTTGACTTTTAATGTTGGAGACACACACAGATGTTCGGCGAATGTATAATACTTGGTTTATGTCTGACAGTATCGGTATCGTTCGCACAACAAGATCGGGTGGACCTCGGACGTTTGCACACCGGGGCAACGATCTCGTTTGTTCGCCCTGCGGAAGGCGAGTGGGGCATCGAAATCACCGGAGGCGCAACACCTCGCATTCTACAGGCGAAACCCGCGAAATTGGAAGTCTTTCGCACAGAGGAAGATATTCACCAGCTTGCCGCCGGATACAAGACGATCGAAAAATCAACGGTCGGGATCAATGCCATTGCCGAAATCACATATGGTGATAATGTTGTCTTTCACGTGCGGGATAGCTGGAGCCTGAGCGAAGCCGTAGTTTCAGTAAGCAGGAAAGTGGAAGTAGAGGGGAACACCCCGGGGGGTTTTTACTCGTCCGCCATACTCACGGTTGATCCTTCCGTAAGATGGTCTGATGTGAACTGCCTTGCACCGGGTTTGTTGTACGGTGACCCAACCCACGATGGCGACCGTTCTCCAGGTGGCACGCTGAATTATAAGGCCAGGTGTTTTCTCATGCGTGAGGATATTTTATCGGCGCCTCTGTTCGCGCTATCTTTTAAAAATGGTGCCTCCATCGCCGTGCTAGATCCTGCGCCGCGCGGCGACACAACTGTGGAGGAAACGCCCTCAAGAGCTGTGATGACCGATGCGCGGTTTCAGTTTGGCGCACTCGGAGCATGGCAGACGGATAATAATCCAATCGAGTTTGGCTTTTTGTTTCCCGGTACGACGAGCAGTTATGGGCGTGGCTTCGGCCGCGGCGCACAACCAGCAACACCGAGATGGACGCGACGCTATCACCCGATTACCCAAGGCGTGGCCCACAGTTACCAGGTGAGTTTTCGTTTCGGTCAGAACGAATCTTTCCCGGACGTGACGCGAAATGCCTGGCGCTGGGCATGGAACACTCTTGATCCTGAAATCACGTACATTGATGTCGAGCAGATGCGTCAGGTTCTAATAGACCACCTGGTTTCTCAGGTTAATACGATCAATGGACGAACTGCAATGCCCTTTGTTGTCAATACCATTACAGACCAGCTTCAATGGAACTATACAATGACAGCGATGGGCTTCGTTGGTAAGAATATTGAATGCGCAGATCAGATGCTGCGCGAAGGCGACCGAGACAAGACCGAACGTGGTAAGAAAATGCGCCAGATGGGTCTTGCAATCATCTCGTCTATGATTCAGGCTCTTTCGAAAGTACCACTTGAAGGTACCGGCTACGATTTGGAAACCGGAAAACCATGGGATAATTCCGTAAAGGAATCAGATCGTAACTGGACTGCTCCTTGGCTGCGGAATGCCACTGAAGGTATGCGTGTGCTGATGCGGGCTTATCAGCGCGAGAAAACGCAGGGCCGACAGCATCCGGAGTGGTTCAACTGGGTCAAGCAATACGTTGATTGGTTGATACAGCAGCAGAGACCAGATGGTTCTTTTCCACGACGATGGGAGCGTGGCAGCAGTGAAGTCGCCGAAGAAACCGGTACAACGAGCTACAATCCTGTACCGCTGCTCGTACTGATGACCGAAGAGACAGGCGATCCGAAATACGAAGAGTCGGCAATTCGAGCAGCCGAATATGTCTGGAAAAACTGGGGTTCACGAGGAGTTTTTATTGGAGGTACGATCGACAACCCGAACATCACCGACAAAGAGGCCGGGATGCTAAGCTTGGAAGCCTTCCTGAGTCTTTATGAATCAACAAAGGAACCTAAATGGCTTCAACGCGCTCAAGCCGCTGCGAATTTCACCGAGAGCTGGATATGGATTTGGGATGTGCCGATGCCCCTGAATGCGAACGATGCGGATCTCCACTGGAAAAAAGGTGTACCGGCAATTGGATTTCAGGGTATAGCTGCATCGGCTGTTGGCGGTGTAGATGAATACCTTGACTGGTCGGTGCCATCCTATGCCAAGCTGTACAACCTCACCAAAGATGAGCATTACCTCGATGTGGCGAGACTTCTGCTGCACAACACAAAATCCATGGTCGCTCTTCCGGGACGCCAGTACGACTATAAAGGCATTGGGTGGCAGCAGGAAGGCTGGAGCATGAGTCCAGGTTCCCGTCGCGGTATAGGAGGACACCGGTTCTGGCTGCCGTGGATTTCCGCGAACCACCTTTACGGAATAACCGGACTGGAGGAATATGATCCCGCTCTGTTTAAAATTCTATCCGTCAAGCCCGAGCCCCCAGCGGCACCAGGAACGACGTCGAAATGACGCCGCCACCCCATGACCTGATGTGCTTCCGAAGCACCTGACGGCACTACAGAATGACACGCCAGTCTGCGTTATCAACACGGGTATTGGCTATAATCGCCCGATGACGGCGGATGCGGTGGTATTAGCCGGGCGGCCCGCCGACGCGTACCTCCTTCATATTCACCATGCTGCCGCACTCATATATGTCCTTCGCCATCAAACAAATCCAAGTGATCATGTGACAAAATAGAGAGTTTCTTTTACAAGGAGTTATCATAGATACTCGAAAATGGAATATTCCCTTTACCTGTTTAACGGTCATCTTGGCGGCCAGCGCATAGGCCTTTTCCTGGTTATCTTAAAAAATTTGCTTGAGATAGCTAAGATGTTACTGTGTTTTTTACGTAAATTTCCGGTCAAATTTTCGCAGGAAAGATTTCTTTACCGTTCCGTATGATTTTATTAAGATTATTGATGTTGTATTGAGAAAAATATTTTGTTTAAGAGTATAAATCAAAAATACAAAGTCAAGTCTTGAACACGGAGGCCAAAATGAAGATTCGTGCTTACCTCGCTATTTCGTGTCTGCTGACGTCGGCTATTGCTTGGGCACAGCAGGCCAACGTCAACCTGGACTACAACCCGCAGAAGAACACTGAGAATCTCATCCCATTCAGTGCCCCGCTTAACTCGCCGGATGTGTGTGATGACCGAACCGTCATATTCCGCGTTAAAGCGCCTGAGGCGAAAAACGTGGAACTTTCCGGGCCGGTGATGATCGCCCTGGATACTCAGAGTCGCTCCATGCCTTTTAAGAAAGGCGAAGACGGGATCTGGTCGCTAAAGGTTGGGCCGATCGAGCCCGACATGTACATTTACTATTTTGTGATCGACGGGGTGCGCGTTGCGGATCCGAGTAATACGGTGGCCGGATTCACGGCCATGCCGCCATATAGTCAACTGGTGGTCCACGGCGACGGTCCGGCCTATTACGATGCGCGCAATGTCCCGCATGGCAATGTCACGCGCCATGTGTATCACTCCAACGTGACAAACGGAGAGCGTGAGATGTATGTGTACACACCTCCGGATTACAGCCAGGATAAGACCTATCCCGTATTGTATCTGGTCGGTGGAAGCGGTGACTTGCCTTCGAACTGGGTGTACGACGGGCGCGTGAATTTCATGATGGATAACCTGCTGGCGGAGGGTAAGGCTAAGCCCATGATCATTGCGATCCCGAACAACCAGGTAATACATCGCAATCACCCAAGGCACGTGGAGCTGACCTTTGATATTTTTGAGCGGGAAATGCGAAAGCACGTGATCCCGCTGGTTGAAAGCCAATACAGTGTTATCAAGAGTCCCAAGGGCCGGGCCTTGTCGGGATTGTCCATGGGCGGACGCCATACCATGTTTGTCGGATTCAACAGCCTGGATCTATTCGGCTCGTTCGGCGTGTTGAGTGCCGGGCATGTGGATAGTGAAAACGTCTTGTCTGAGTTCCTTAACGATCCGACCGTGAATCAGAAAATCGATTATCTCTTTGTGGGTCAAGGCAAGCATGAGGCGACCGGACGTATGGGCACGCGTTGCGTGAGACTGCATGAGGCTCTGGAAAAACACAATATCGAACATGAGTATTATGTCGGCGGTCACGGCGCTCATGACTGGGCCACCTGGCGTCACTTGCTTTATTACCGTTTTCTGCCGAACCTGTGGAAAAACCAATAACGAGTCCTAAGTGGAGGTGCTTTTAAAATGAAGCGAACGTGTTTAATTGTAATGATCGTGATGTGTGTCACCAGATTGGCCATGGCGCAACAGCCTGCACCGGTCAGGGTGGCAGAGGGCATGTTGCAGGGGACATCAGAAGACGGGTTGACGGTCTATCGGGGTATTCCCTTTGCCGCACCGCCGGTCGGTGACCTCCGATGGCGAGCCCCTGAGTCAGCTGCGAAATGGGAGGGTGTGCTGCAGGCTACTAAATTCGCTCCCGGACCTATGCAGGGCGGGAACCCTCCCTCCGGAAAGAGTGAGGACTGCCTGTATTTGAACGTCTGGACGCCGGCTAAATCCGCAAGCGACCGCATCCCGGTGCTCGTATGGATTTACGGCGGTGGATTCGGCGCAGGGTCCACGTCCGAACGGAATTACAGCGGAGAGAATCTGGCCAAAAAAGGCGTGGTGCTGGTCAGTATCGCCTATCGCGTGGGTCTGCTCGGCTTTTACGCACATCCGGAATTGACTGCCGAGAACCCGAATCACTCGTCCGGCAATTACGGCCTGCTGGATATGATAGCAGGTCTCCAATGGATCCAGAAAAATATCACTGCATTCGGCGGCGACCCGGACAAGGTCACGATCTTCGGCGAATCGGCCGGGGGAATCGCGGTCAGCATTCTGTGTGCATCGCCTCTGGCTAAAGGACTATTCCACGGCACCATCTCGCAAAGTGGCGGTTCGTTCGGGCCACCGCGCCCCACTACCTTTCCCGGCGAGAACCTGAAACGCCTGGCCGATGCCGAACGTGACGGCAAGGCATATATGGACAATGCAGGTGTGTCGTCCATTACGGAACTTCGCAAGATCGCTGCGGACAAGCTGCCAGGCGGCCGGGGATGGCCGATCATCGATGGATGGGTTCTCCCGGACGATCAAGTCAAGCTTTACGAAGCAGGCAAGTTCAACGATACACCGATTCTGGTGGGCTATAACTCGGACGAAGGCGCCAGCTTTACGCGAACAAGGGACCCACAAGCGTATATCGATAGTGTCAAGCAGCGATACGGTCCCTATGCGGATAGTCTGTTGAAGGCCTATCCGGTGGGTACCGATTCAGTGCCCAAGACTGCTCGTGATCTGTCACGGGACTCCGCCTTCGGCTGGCATACCTGGATCTGGGCCCGGCTCCAATCGAAGATGAGCAAGTCCAAGGCTTACTATTACTACTTCGATCAGCACCCGGATTACCCCGCCGACTCACCCCAGGCCGACCGCGGTTCACCGCACGGCCAGGATGTGGCCTATGTCTTCGGGCATCTCAATGCCTCGAGTCCGCGGACTACGAAGACGGACATGGAGATTTCGGAAGCAATGGTCACCTATTGGACAAACTTCGCCAAGAGAGGTAATCCCAATGGCGAAGGCGTCCCCGAATGGCCGGCCTTCAGCGACACCAATCCCGTAGTAATGTACTTTAGTCAGACGCCGCACACGGGGCCGGTACCAAGCGCCGACTCGCTCATGGTTCTCGATAAGTATTACGCGTGGCGACGCACGCCGGAAGGAGATGTATGGGCGAAATAGACCTGTCTCATTGACTATGGTGTCTTTCCTTGTCCTGTTGCTCTTTGAGTGTGCTGATCTGTTCTTTGAGGTAGTCGATGCTCTTATGGAATTCTTTGTCATGGCAGTAGGCCAGATGTGTTATCAGTGTAAGCCAGAGGTTCTCTATTCATTATTATTCTAACTCAGGAGAAAATATGGATCTATTACAAGTCAAGGGGAATCAGATTGTTACTGCCAATAGCCAACCTATTTATCTTCGAGGGGCGTGCGTGGGCGGTTGGATGAACATGGAAGAGTTTATCAACAGCTTTCCGGGGTATCGTCCTCATCATGGCCAGTATAGAGATAGAGCGTTCCATTATACACCATAGGTGCAGGATCTGCCGTGAAGATTGTCTGTACAATCGGATTGTCCGCATGACAGATAGTTCCCAAAGCAGTTATAATAATCAGCATGAATCATGAGACGAATTTTTTAATTCCTGTTCTTTTCATAGAGCCTTCTAAAGTTACATCGATTTTGGTTTTATTGGATTTGCGATTTTCTGTCATTGTAATTTCTCCTCAATTGATCTGTTGCGATTAGAAAACTTGCACAAGATACTCAGGCAATCAAGGACAGTTGCTTGCAGGCATTCATAATACAATTCATTCTGATACCTTCTTAAACGTGACTCTCCTGTGGTAGTGAGTATTAATAGATTAGTAAAAGCCGTTGAGGAGTTATTTAAATCAGTTCTTGGACGGCACCATAGCAGTGACCTCAATTTCAAAAAGAAGTTCCGGCCGACAGATATCACAAACAACGGGAAGACAAGGCCAATTCAAATCATTTTTAACGCTATTAAATATCTTTTCGACCTCGGGTGTTTTGCAATAAGCAACAGCCTGAAAAATATCATCATCTTGACAATTAACATCTTTGAGAGCAGAACGGACATTTAAAATGGTTTCTTTTATCTGCCCCAATGTGTCATCGATATTTGTGGTTCGACCATCAAGGTCGATTGAAGCTGTTCCGGAGACATAAACCGTTTCGGCCCCGGGAGTAATTGCCACGCTGGCCCTGGAAAAAGCAGAACCATATTCAAAAGCACTGTACTGCCTTCCGGTCGATAAAAGATATTCGATAGGTTTGGATGGCTTGATAACTGCGATCATGTCCATAGCACAATTGACATTGTCGAGTGATGAAAGACCAATTCCAGTGCTTGCCGGCAAAGCCTGCATTCCTTTTTCGGTAATTAAGCCGCGTTCAACAAAGAAATTATTTCTGACCTGATTGAAGCTGTCGTACCATGTCAGTATATTGCCGAGCCACATCCAGGTTCGAGGAACATCAGAAAAATCAGCTCCGAAATTTCGTAAAATAGTTTCGGCTTTTTCCAGCATAGCTTTTGTCTGCATATCTAAATTGTCAATATTCGGCGCTGATATACTTGACATAGCAAGATAGGTTCGGCCCGGAACATCTATAATACGACCGCACGGATGATTCTGGAAATCTATTACTTTCGGTTTAACATTACACTTAATGGCGTGAATCTGAACACCGGACACCGGCCCCATAAGACCTTCTTCACAGATTAAAAAACTCGGCGCCACTTTGTCATCTATGTCGCTAAACTGTGCCAGTCGTTCTTTAGAGGCAATTTTCAGTGCGTCTTCAGTGCCAAAAATTCGTTCCTGAATAATATAAGCTTCGCAAGAAATGAGAGTGTTCCGAATACCAGTGAAAATTTCCCGCCATAGTTCATCCGCCGGCATCTTTTTCAGTGGAGTTGCTAAAATATATATCTCCTCGGCTTCAGATGATTTGATACTTCTTACGTCAATGTTTACATTCATTTTAATTTCGTCCACTCTTAAAAAAAACAGGAACTAAAACTATTATGGCAATCCTTTATGCATATATAAAAGGTATATAGTATCATATTTTAGTGAAATAATCAAGGCATTTTTGAAATTGCGATTCCGCTTAGATTGATAAAGAGTCCGATATCCGGTTGTATATAAACAGGTGGAAAAAACTTATTCCCGCTGCTGCCATGATTGTTCGCCGGTGGATGTCACTTCGGCTTTAGGAGTCGCCATGGTAATCGGAATATCGACGGAAATTTTCTGAGAGCTTCGAATAACCTTCGCCAGGTTTTCACATCTGGGGCTGACTGGTTTTATAATAAGCTCGGGTGTATTGTAGGCCAGAAGGCAGGATTCATAAAAGAGGGGATCTTTTTGAGGAATTAGCAAAGGTTTGTATGCGTTTCCGTTTTCGTCGATATAACTTATGTATAGTCTGGTAAAAACTCCGTGGTCTCTTTTACTGCTGAATATCAGCCAGCGGCTGTTGCTCGACCAGCAATGCCAGGATTCACTTTCGTCACTGTTTATATCGAGTTTTTTCGATATGAATACGCCGGTCTGGTTAGCTTGCTCAAGGTCAATGAGGTATAAATCGCTGCTCTTCTGCCAGGTTGGGAAAAAGCCATAGTCGAAAACGCATAATGAAAGCCATTGTCCATCAGGGCTTGTTCTCGGCATACCAACGCTGTGCCCCGTATCTGCAGAAGAAACCACGGTTTCCTCCTGTCCCCACTCGTCCCTGGTGACATCGTAACTTATCCGAACCAGATTATACCTGACATCCTCATATTCATCGGGTGGGATTTGTTTGGTTTTTGGCCATAACATCGGGGCATTGCAGAAATACAGATATTTACCGTTTGCCGACCATACAGGCCAGTTTTCGAGTTGTTCTTTTCTCGCTAAAGCCGGTGCCGTTTTGACAGATGTGGAATCGACAAGGCAATAAGCCAGACAGGAATCTAAATCAACTGTGTCGCGGACTTCGCTCCTTGCGGAATGGAAAAACATCGGCAGGTTATTGACAGAATACGTTACCAGTCTGCCGCTTGGATGCCAGGAACTGTACCCGAACTTGGTATCAATCTTACGTGCCGTTCCGTTCTGAACACAAAGTGTACTTACGCCGTAATTTCTGCTGCGAATCCCAATGATCATATTATCGGGATTATTTCCGCAAAATGAATGACAGTTCAGGCAACCTCCTTTTCCCAAATAGTTTCTGTCGAGTATCAACTTTTCACTATAGCTCCTTAAGTCACGCTGATAAAGACCCATATTGCCATAATATAGAGTATGCATGGGGTGCATTTTTCTGTACATGGCAAAGTTATCAATATCCTCATCGGCGATTTTGTTTTCAATGCGGTCGAAACTATTCCACTGTCCATCGGTGTTCCTGGCAAAGATTTCAAAATATAATTTCCCGCCCCTGTTCGCCTCAAGCAGTCTATGCCATGATTTTTGAGGAATTATGACCTTTGCTTGTTTACAGTGTATTTCTATCGGCTTGCCTTTGTCGGAGTATATCTTCACAAAATATTCTTTGCCTTCTTCTTTCACAACAAAATTAAGCGGCGCTATATTGGCAGGACACACGATCCCGCAATAATCCGGATGAATACGTGCAAGCCGATTAATGGAAATGCATGGTTCCAGTGTAACCTTTTTACTTAACTGACTATATACCAGTAAGCTAATCGATGATACGACCAAAACCACAACTAAAAAAATTGTATATCTGTTAAATCTACTCATTTTGTAAACCCGAAACGCGATACATATAATAAAAGTAATAAGTGTCGCTATAGTCTTTCACCAGTTCATAAAAAGCTGCCTGCCGGTTATTTCCATAAAATTCGACGACCCGCATAAATTCCTTAAACCGATTCAGGGAGTTTATATTGATGCGTCGACCTTGCAAATCAGACATATTTTTCGTCAAATATATATAGGATAAGATTGCCTCTTGATAATGCCGCGGAATCTGCGGGTAATTAAAATCATCGAGACGGTCTATATTTTGTATAAATCCATCAGTGTCACCCATGAGCATATAAAAGGCCATAAGGTACTCGAAAGCCATTCGATTTTTAGAGTTTCTTTTAAGAAGGTCAATAAACATTTCCTCAACCAGAAATTCGAGTTCTCCCTTGTCCTCATGCAACATCACGCTGCGAAGACGTTGAATTTCTTCATCACCTGACATATTGGGATCGGCATCAAGCTGTTTAAGGTAGTTGCTAGCCCAGCCGGAATAAAATAAAGTCTTATTGAGCGCCTCAAGATATATCCGTGCAGAAGGAATATCGTTCTTGGCAATCCTCACTATAGCAAGCTTCTTGATAAGCTCAGGGCGTTCGCCATATTTTTCCAATGAATCGGCAAGCACACATTCACATTTATTAATTGCTCCAAGGTCATAATAAGTACCAATTTTGTTCCAGGGCGAATGTCCCTCCTCGCTTGCGGAAAGCATAAAACTGCGCAGGTTCTGTTTATAGCAAAACATATCTGAGGGCAGCAGTCCGAGATGGTACAAAGCCCGGTTCAAGGCATGAACTATATGGTCGTTATTCTGGTAGCGTTGGCCTATCTCAAGAACCTTTTTCCATTCTTTATTACCAAGATAATAATCGACCTCGAAGGCTGCTTTTCGTTCAGAATGAAAAAAGAAAATAACCGTACTTGCGGCTATGGCAAAAAGAAAAAGCGGTTCGGAACAGGCACTTATTTTCGATTTGTATGAAGCTATTGGTTTATCAGGCGCTATTCTTTTATGTTTGCTTTTGCCTGATTTTGTCCTGCCAGCGCCTTTGATACGAAGTAAAAAGAATCTGTGCTGAGTAAATAATCCCCACAAAGCAAAAACAATTGCGATGAATGGTATCAGTAGATATAATGTATAGATAGCTTCTATCAATTTTCCGGGGTGGGTATAATCGGCAATCTTCCAGGAAAACGGCAACAATTCACTGTAAGCATCAATCAAGCTGACTTTAAAGACCAAGACGCCTACAATATACCCAACACAAACAGCAAGAGCGCCATACAAAAGACCAGCCAAAAATCGACGGCGGAAAAATATCTCATAAATGCAACAAAGTAAAGAAAAATATAAATACGCACCTGCAGCGATTAAATACAAAACAACAGACAAAAATAGGAATAAAAGCACATTAAGAACTTTGTCTTTTGGAGCAATCCTGACATAAATACTTGCAAAAACTAAAGCTGCCAATAATGCGAGCGCAGTAGTGAAGTAATATGTATATCCATTGTATGTGATAAGCAAAAGGATAGAAGGAATAATGCTTATAATACGAGGCCGAGTAATTCCAATCTTTTTTAAATAATATCCTGTAAATACGCAAATTAGCAAAGCATGCACTGTTAAAACAAAGGCACCTGCCCAGGAATAGTATAAAAGCTGGGATAAAAAATCACTCAGGTATTTAATTGGTCCACCCGGATGAGGGACAACCTCATTAAAAAACGCCCAGCCTTTATAAAAGACAGGAAAATTCGTAATCTCCCCGCAACCGTAATAAATAAGATGCGGGTTAACTACCATCCACAGATACAAGTAGAATAAACTAAAAAAAACAGTTCTGATTATCACCCAGCCTCGACTGTTTGATAACGTCAATCGCATTGGCGTTAATTTCCTTACTTTGTCAGCAACAATTTTAAATCATATAACTGCAAGGAATAAATACAGTAATTCATCTCATACAAAAAACTTATGATATAATACTCCCGAAAACTTGTACATTCAAACCAAATTATGAAAATTTAACAAAAGCGACACGAATGATGTACATGCACGAACTCACGTGGCGCAGATGCCTCTATGATTTTCGCTGAGGTTGTTCTGTTAGCGTTGAGAGCGGGCTACTTCATGTAACCTTTCTCCTTGTAGTAACGAGCAGCACCGGGATGAAGCGGAACTTCAATATGCGTTCCAAACCGTATGGATGTTGTAAGAGAAGTTAAGATGGCTCCATTGCAAAAGCTGCTGCTGTTCGTCCATCGCCTGGGCTACAATGTACGCGAAATCGTCCGGCGTATCGTATAGACAATAAATCACCGTACCCGTTCACACAACCGTCGGAATCGGTCGAACGAGATGAGAGTCTGGAAGTAGATATTGGACGCAGCGTCACCCAGGCTGAAGCCCACCTTCTCCACGACCGAGAGTCTCTTTGTCCCCACCTGCACGGTGACGTCAGTTTTGCCCGCACTATAGTCGGCTGTTCCACCGACAGCGAGTTCCTGTGATTCGTCATGCATACCTTCCTCCTTACTAGAACCCAACATCACGCACATTCATCCTGACCGAAAACTCCTCGATGCCAGCGAGACCCATGCCCGACTATCAAGCCCCATCAACGTTTGATAGTTTTACATCACGAAAATCCATGTCCCGACGGTTCGAAAATCCGCCGTCAGAGCATGTTACAGCACTCCTTCAAGGTCTGACCCAGTTCATAAGCGAACTTACGAATGGCCTCCTGGTCCCGTTTCTCCGGGGGTTGCGAACGCCAGAACCGGATCCTGGCGGTCGGAGGTTCGCGCATGGGCACCATTTGCGCAGCTTCGAGGAGATTAGCACAGTATTCCGCCGCTTCCAGAATATTATCCGTGGAAGATAATCTCCTGCGGCTGTTTTCCTCGGCAAGTGCTGCCTTAAGCTGATCGAGCGCTTTCCGGACGTGACCTTCTCTATTGGGATTCTCCTTGATGCTGGTATTCAAATCGCGGTTCCGGTGCCAGCCGTAGATGGCGGCGATAATAGAAGGATCGCGCACTGTACCGTCGGGATAGACCAAGCCATGGACATCGGACCACCCACCTGAGATCATAAGCTCAAACACGTACCAGCCCATCTTGTGACGCTCACAAATCTCGAGAGCCATGTCATAAGGATTTGCACGGCACACACAGGCTATTTCACTATTGAGCACAGGCTTGTTATACTTCTTGGAGATTTCCTCCGCCAGAACATAGCTGTTTTCAACGAGTTGACGGGTTGCGAGATAGTCGTGAAAGGAAAAGACATCGATGTCTGTGCACCACTCGATATCTTTTGCAAAGGTGTGCCCGATAGTTATTGCGTTGACCGGGTCGAGGGATTTCACATATTTGGTGAAGTGGGCGAGGTATTCCTTGATCTGGGCTACGTACTTGGGCTTTTCTTCTTCGGAAGCCTGATTGTAGTAGTCGTTCCAGCTTGGCTCGTTCATAATGTCCCACATGAGCAGCCCCGGCTCATCCTTCAATGCCTCGACAACTGCTTTTACATACGCCTCTTGCTCGGGCCAGGATTCGGGCGGTAATGTCTGCGGATTCATACTATTGCCGTTGAACAGGATGGGCATGGTCGAGATCCCGAGACTATGTGCAATGCGGACATAGTTGCGAAGCCCGCTGATGAAACCTTCGGAATCTCGTTGATACCACCTCGGGCTAAGCCATATTCGTGTGCTGTTCAACTGCAATCTTTGTGCATAACCGAGTTCCTTGCGTATGGTAGCTTCGTCTTTTCGCCATCCACCCGGATAACAAACACCGCGGATGAAACTATAGTCATCAAGTGGTTTAACGGCCATCGCCGAAACGGCAACCGCTAAAACAATTACCCCTGTCAGTACTATCACGTTCTTCTTCATCGCAGATACCCTTTCAATTGCATGTATCCAGTAAAAGTGAGGCCAACTCGCTTTTAAATTAGGAGACGGTTTCGACTCCTGTTACGTCAATTTTACTATTATACAATTTCCTTGCAAGAATAGTTTTCGTTCAGACTCAGAGCTTTACCTCGATAATTCCGGGTATTTCTTTCTAAAATCCGCGCCAGGTTTAGCGACAAGACAAAATCGTCGGAGTTAATAATTTCTCCAACTGCAATTTCACCATAGAATGGAAATACCGAGTCAACCGGTCCCAAGGTTTTTCAGTTTTCTTGCGACATGTGACAGTTGAACACTACTCGACGGCTACGAAATTCGACAGATGATTGAAACTATCACGCAACCGCGGGTAGATCTCGCGATAGATTGCCATCAGTTCGGCGTAACGTGCCACATTACGCGATATGGGTTCATTCTCCCTCGTTATCTTTCCTGCCATTGCTTCGGCGGCGCCGGCGGCACTGGGATACCAGCCGATGCCCGTTGCTGCACAAACAGCGGCGCCCAGGCTGGATGCTTCCACCGTTCCGGAACAGAGGACCGTCTTGCCGCAAACGTCTGCGATGATCTGGCGCCACAGATCGCTCGATGCGCCGCCGCCTATCGCAATAAACGCTTTGATTGGTTCACATGTTTGTTCTTCAATCATTCCGGTGACAAGGGCCTGTTCGAGCGCGATACCTTCGAGCAGCAACCGATACATGTGGCCGATTCGGTGAGATCCCGTAAATCCCAGGTAGCAACCGCGGGCTTGCGGGTCCCAATATGGCGTCATTACCGCGCCCCAATATGGTACCGCCAGCAAGCCGCTGCTGCCGATGGGAACGCTGGACGCTTCGGCCTCGAGGCGCTGATAGATTGTCATGTCCTCTTCGGCGGCGCGGCACACCTGACGCACGAACCATTCAATCAGGAATGTTCCCGCGCGCAGGCTTGTTTCGTAGTAGTAACCTTCGCCGGAGCAACTGGACATTGTGCGCCATGCGGTACCGGTCCTATACTGTTTCGAGTATGTCCCGGAAACCACCGCAGTCCCGAGGTTCAGATAGGCACGCGAAGGATTCAGCGCTTTTACGCCTAATCCCGCCGCCTGACCGTCGCCCCCGCCCGCCACTACAAGAGTTCCCGGTGCCAGACCAGTCTGCGCTGCAGCTTCTGCGTTTACCTCTCCGATTACACTGCATGGGGCCACTAAGTTTGGCAACCGGTCCGGGCACAATTCCAACGCCTGCAGCACCTCTATCGACCATGCTTTCTTCTCCATATCGAAAATACCTAATGGGTCTGCGCTCGCCCAGCTTGTCTGGAACACGCCGGTAAGACGCCACACCAGGTATGAGTGCACGTCTGCAAAGACCTCAGTGGCCCGGAACAGTTCCGGCTCGGATCGCAGCATCCAGGCGATCCGGTATGCTACCGGCGCCATATCGGGCGGTTTGCCGGAGATGCGATGAAGGTTGTCTGCGCCAACCTTCCCGCTCAGCCATGCCACCTCGTCCTTGCACCGCTGGTCCAGCCAGACGATAGCCTGCCGGACAGGCTTACCCTTGGCGTCCAGCGGTACGAATGTTTCGCGTTGGTTGGAAATTGCCAGTGCGGCGATGCGTTTGGGCGATACCTGCTGGAACAATTGTCGCAGCGCGGTGATCGCTGACGACCACCAGTCCTCCGGGTTCTGCTCGTAGCGGTCGGGGTCGGGATTACCAAGCGGTATTGTACAGCGTCCAATCCCGGCGACTGAGCCGTCACGCGTCCAGCCGATAGCCTTCGTAGCTGTTGTGCTGCTGTCTATCCCAATGACTATGTCCTTGGTGTTTCTCATATCAACTCCAGCGCAGGTCACCAGCTTTTCGCCGATGCCGGTAATCTTTCCGATGATGGCATCCGAATCACAATCGTTACGCCGCGACTACTTCATGTAGCCCTTCTCTTTGTAGTAACGAGCAGCACCTGGATGCAGCGGAACTTCATATGCGTTCCAAACCGTGTGGATGTTGTAAGAGAAATTCAGATGGCTCCATTGCAAAAGCTGCTGCTGTTCGTCCATCGCCTGGGCGACAATGTACGCGAAATCATCCGGCGCATCGTCTCGGCAATAAATCACCGTACCCGTTCGCACAACCGTCGGGATCGGTCGAACGACGCCGCGATATAGATAATATGAAGGCCATCCTTTCAACGGTTATAATTTGTGTATTTGAAAAC
>CAZMZR010000079.1:10798-15788 GCA_964570855.1 uncultured Pirellulales bacterium | reverse complement strand
TCATTTGTATTGCCGCGTGCGTCGAATGTTCGGCGGGTGATCTTTCAGGCAGGACCGCTACCGGCACAGAATACATGGGCGGCACGAGACACTTAGCCAGAACAATCAGCCACAGCAGATACCTGATGTGAGCACTTCTGTTTCTCAGGGCGAATGTAATCAGGCCGACAATGACGGCCAGAAGTGCTATCTGCCAGCTTTGGGTCAGTAAATATTCGGACACTTGATTTGCATATGTATCCATGGACATTTCTCCCAAAAATTTCGTAACTTCATTTCTTTTTTACCAGCTTTCTCAACTTTTCAATATCCTCGTCGCTTATCTCACTATGCAGAGCGAGATGCTGCATGAGCGGCACGGGATTTCCGCCGAACAGCCTTTGTACGAGATCGCCGATAGTGCTTTTGAGAACCTCTTCTTTTTTCGCAGTCGCAACAAAGACGAAAGCCTTGCCGCGAATCCGGTGTTTGAGGTATCCCTTTTCCTCAAGTCTGCGCAGGAGCGTGGCAACAGTTACGTATGCCACCTTTCGATTGGCGGGTAAGCCGTCATACACTTGCTGCACCGTGGCTTCTTTGGAGTCCCAGACCAGTCTGAGAACCTCGGTCTCGGCGGGACTTATGGCAGGTCGTTTGCGTTTGGTCATATCAATTCTCCTATTACAAATGTCATATTATATATATGACATTTGTAATAGTTGTCAATAAAAAAAGATAATTTTTTGAGAATAGTTCGAAAAAACCTCTTTCCTGGAGTTATAAACACGAAAAAAGCCGAGAAAAAAAATTATATTTTGTTCCGACTCTTGCCACCTTGAAAATCCGCTAATCCTACTTTAGCCAGCTCTTTCATTATTCTTTTGCTCCGTTCTTGCGCAGTAATTCCACTATTTCAGTCAGGCCTCCTCGCTGAGCCACATCTAATGATGTTTACTATGGGTATCATGAAACGATATTGAAGAAATGGACCGAATCGAAATAAAGAATACTGTTGAGAAAAAAAAATATAAAGATAGACTCACATTATCAGGTGTTGAAACTGTGTCTTATTAAAGGTAAATTTGTCTCGTTTTTACTGAAGACATACAGTCCTATCCATTGGATTTGAAAGGAACTGAAATGAGTTTTCTTCTGTCACAACGTCTTGCGTTCTCCTGTATCGGTTTTGTCCTTGTTGTCCTCCTCATGGGATCTTTGCCCGTACAGGCCCAGCCCTCGGGCGGTCCTTATGGCCCGATTTGGCAAAATTATGATTTACCCAAGGTTGAAGGTCAGATTTTCTACGTAGCGACCGATGGAAAGGCCGAAGAATCAGGAACATCGCTTGATAAGCCGACAACACTTCCAGCGGCAATGGAGCGAGTTAAAACCGGTGATGCGATAGTTTTACGCGGCGGTATCTACCGAATCGGAGGTCTGGTCTTGAATCAGGGTATCACCATGCAACCCTATGCAGATGAGCATCCCGTGCTCAAGGGTACCCGCGTGGCAACCGAATGGGAGGTCCTCAGCAACAACGTCTGGCGGACGTCGTGGAAGACGCTCTTCCCGGCGACTCCTCTCGGCTGGTGGCGCGACCACAGGCGTACACCGCTACACCGCTTCAATAACGATATGGTCTTCGTTGACGGCGAGATGCTGATGTCCGCAGGCTCGGAGGACGAGCTCGACCCACACTCGTACTTCATCGACTACAAGAAGGGCCAGGTCTACATCGGGGTCGATCCCACGAATCGGCTCGTCGAGATCACCGCCTTCGACAGCGCCCTCGTGCGCACGTCCAAACCTGTCCACGGTAAGACAAACGACCACAAGGGGCCGATAATCCGTGGGGTTACCTTCACCCAGTATGCATGGCGGGCCATTGAGATCGAGGGCAAGCGGAGCTTCGGCCCTACGGAGGAGCCGACCGACGAGCCAATCGGCCCTGCCGATCCCGCCACCTACGGCAAAGAGGTTACGGGCACGACGCTCGATAATGTGACGATCACCTTCTGCTCGCGCGTGGCCGGCTACTTCCGCGGCGATGGGCTCACGATTCGCCACTGCTTGTTCAGCGACACGAGCACCGAGGGCGTATATATTATCGGCTCGTCCGACGTTCTGCTGGAAAAAAATATCTTTAGACGTAACAACGTCGAGAGAATTACCGGATATTTTCCGGCGGCTGTAAAGATTTTTAATCAAAGTTATCGTGTCACGTGCCGGGACAATCTGGTTATCGACCTTCCGTATTCAAACGGGATCTGGTACGATGTCGGCAACGTGGACGGTGTCTTTATCAATAACTGGATCGAGGGAGTAGGCGATCCTAACAGGGAATTCTCAAATAATCGGTATTGGCCGAGTGACAGCGGATTCTTTTTTGAAATCTCGAAAGGTGCTATTTGTGCCGGAAACGTCTTTGTCAATTGCGACCAGGGAATTTACGTAATCAACAGCTCGGATGTCCAAATGTTCCAGAACACTTTGGTCAATAGTACGGTTTGCATTATACGTACTCCGAGAAGTGCGGCCGACGACCATTTTGGCTGGCATCCCAGTACCGGGCCTGATATCGATGAGCGCAATGGACATGTTTTTGTCAATAATCTGCTCACTGGAGATGCGAATTATCGCAGGCCCCTTCTGTCTATTGCGCAGACTCCTTCCTTGCGCGAACGGCTCAAAAAACCGCAGTTAAAGCAACTCGATTATAATGTGTATGTACGCAGCTCGGGAGCAACATCTATTCCGTTGATTTTGTGGAGTCCTGCGGACAACAATGATTGTCAGTTGGCGTTCGAATCACCGGAAGCTCTGCAGAAACTGTATCAGGAATTTTCGGAAAATGATCAGTATTTTTCCAATTATAATGGTCCCTTATTTAAGAGTGCCGAATTGGGTAATTATGAATTACTTAAGTCCTTCCCAGGCTCTAAAAAAGCATCGCCTCTTCCAAACGAAATCAGCAAACTTCTCGGATGGGAAAAACAGGAATCTCGTTTCCCCGGTGCTTTTCCTTTATGCCCCTAAGTCTGATTCATAACAGCGGTGACAATAATTAGAATCCATCCCAAAACCTCTTTCGACTGCGACCGGCTGCAAAGTCCGTGGCTCTGCGTTGTCGGTAAAAAAGGTTCTCGACGTACTTCAGTACGCCTCCGAGCCTTTTCCACCTCCGGCCTTGACCACGAACTTTTCGCTCGATCTCGCCATAAAACAGGTTTGGGGATGGATTCTAGTATTAGCATTTTGTTATAGTTTGTTTCTATTTTAATAATGCTTGTTCGATTACCTCTACAGCCTCGGTATCTTTATCACGAGCTTTGAGTATAATAGGAACAATCTGGCGCTGGATTTCCGGCTGCTCGGTGCTGCTTTTGCCACACTTGCCCTTGCCACCTTAAAAATTCGATAATTACACTATAATAGTTCTCCTATCTGCAATCTTACCGGTTCTTTACGAATGCTGTGAACTTAATGTTTGCAGCCCTTTTTTTTGTGTAATCCAACCGGTATTTGTGGATAATTCTCATAATAAATAATGTAAAAATGGGGGCAGGCCGGCCTGTTTGGGCTAAAGTGCCGTATATTCTGAGTCGATACAGTCTACAGTCTGGTGTTATATGATAACCTGTTCCCACACTTATACAAAACCGCTTTTTCAACACTGATAACGTAAAATCAAGGTATTTAGGGACGATTTACAAAGAGAAAAGGAGTATTTTCAATGGATAAGAAAATAAATAACATTTATTACTTGCGGAGATTCTGGCTTGTCATTTTCGGAATTTTAATTTTTGTTTGCTTCTGCATAACTGTCGTTCCTGTGATAAAGCCCGCTGAAATGATACAGCTTGCTTCCACTTCACCTCAACCGCAGGAGCCTAACCGGCAGAGTGCGCCTTCCGAGACCCCGGCCGCCCGGAATAATTCACTGCCTGCGCCCAACCCTTCGGTGAATGTAGTGACACAGACGGCGGTTAAGCTCGGAGTTCTTTCCTGTATAAGCCGTATTAATCAGGTTGCTTCCTTTCTTACCGCAAACGTCAGTAGCGGGATATTCATTTTTCCGCCGCAAAGCGAGCCTGACCGGCACATTTTTTCCACTTCGTTCGAGCTTCTAAGACCGGATGATTCCACAATCTATGCCAGTGCAAGTTTCTTCCCGAACCAGGATGCCGTATATGATACGGTTGAATATGTAAATATGGGCCCCGAGGATCTGGAGAAGACGGTCTTTAAGGATTTAAAACGTGTGAGCGTGCTTAAGAAAAATATTATCTTGCTTGATGGCGGAAAAGTAAAAGTATTCCTCATGCCCGCAGGCAGCGGAGCTGTGGTGATTAAAAAAGAAGTCATCCGGTAAGTAATTGAACGCCGAAGTGAAAGGTGGCAAATGATATGAGAAGTAATGTTCTCTACAGATTAGCCATTGTTTTGGTGATGATGGTTGTTATTTGGACGCCTGCAATTGTTCAGGCGGCCTCGGAAACTATGTATGCCAAAGATGGTGATGAAGACGAGACGGGCGATATAGCTATCGTTACCGATTCGGGCGGTCCTTATATAGTTCTTCGCGCCGACGACCTTGGTAGCGGACCTGATACCAGCTCTACCGTTTCCAATACTACAGCGGGTATCTTGATTAGCGACGAAGGCGGTTCAGCAACGGATTCTTCATCCACTTATGTTACGATAACCGGCGGAGAGAATTCTCTGACCGTGGCCGGCGACGGCATTACAGTTAACGGCGCGACTACGTTAAGCAACACTTTAGGAGTTACCGGTGCAACTACGCTGAGCAGCACTTTAGGCGTCTCCGGTCTGGCCACTCTCTCGGGCGGCGCATCGGTTAGCGGCGGCATCGATAATAATACCGGCGGAATCACAGAAGCCGGCATGATATCAGGTGCTACTACTATTGACGCCGACGGCACAATCACCGGCGGCAATCTTGCAACCGGCGGTACTCTTGGCGTTACCGGCGCAACTACACTAAGCAGCA
>CAZMZR010000079.1:0-10698 GCA_964570855.1 uncultured Pirellulales bacterium | reverse complement strand
CTTTAGGGGTCTCTGGTCTATCTACCCTATCCGGCGGCGCCGCGATTACCGGCGGCATTGATAATAATAGCGGCGGTATCACCGAAGCAGGCGCAGTATCGGGCGCTACTACTATTGACGCTACCGGCACAATCACAGGCGGGAATCTTGCGACCGGTGGTACTCTTGGCGTTACCGGCGCAACTACACTAAGCAGCACTTTAGGGGTCTCTGGTCTATCTACCCTATCCGGCGGCGCCGCGATTACCGGCGGTCTTGATAATAACGACGGCGGTATAACCGAAGCTGGCGCAGTATCGGGAGTAACGACTCTTAGTGCAAGCGGGCTGGCGACCTTAAGCGGCGGTATCTCGGCTGACAATTTTACGGTAGCCGACGCAACAGGTAACGTGACAGCAGGCGGTACATTAAACGTTACCGGAGCCACAACGTTGACCGGAGTTCTTACGGCCAACGGCGGTATCTCGGCTGACAATTTTACGGTAGCCGACACAACAGGCAATCTTACCGCAAGCGGAGCGACAAACACAATTGGTACTGCAGGTTCATCTGCAAATACCCTTACCGGCGCGACCAATACAATTACCGGTACAACAAGCAGCTCGATGACAGGCAGCAATGCCAGCCTGAGTCTTTCTTCGAATAGCGCCGGCATAAGCGTCACCAGCGGCGCCGCCGTAACAGCCACGGATACCCAGGTTACAGTGTTGACCGCCGACGGCCATGGATTGACTATTGATGACGCGAACAACGTAACAACCCTGACCGGCGGCACTAACTCATCTACCCTGACACTGGCGGATGACCAGGCGACTCTCGGCGTTGGCACGGCATCAACTTCGGAAATTACCGTTCTTGACGCCGGCAATGATGGAACGACAACATCTGTTACTATCGGCGGAAGCAGCAACTCGTCAAATCAACTTCTGGCGACAGCCAGCGGCGGTACGAACGTCATTCAGGCCAATACGACTAACACTCTGGCCGCCGGTACCAACAATGTCCTGAACGCCACCCAGCAAAACCAGTTGACCGGCGGAACAGGCAATGCAATCACGGCGACTACCGGCAATAATACCATAACGGCGACAGCCGGAAGCAATGTCATATCCGCTAATGCAGCGAGTCAGTCGAATACCATTTCGGCTACCGGCACAAACGGAACGAATAATATAACCGCCAATACGACCAGCGGTACGAATAATATTGAGGCATATACAAACAACATAGGTGTTTCAACAGCGAGTTCACAGAATACAATCGGTAACGCTGGAACTTCGACCAACGTCATCACCGGCGCGACCAATACAATTACCGGAGCAACGACGATAACATCCACGAGTACTGCAAATCAAATGATCGTTGACGGCACGAGCTCGCGTTTTGTCAGCGCCGACGGCACTCAAAGCGTGGCGGTTAGTAACAGCGGAACCACAATTACCGGTGCAACTACGCTCGGCGATACTTTAAACGTAACAGGCCTTTCCACTTTGAACGGTATTGATAACGGCGGCGACGGTATTACAAACGCGGGCGAGATATCCGGAGTAACTACTTTTAGCTCCACAGGAGACACTAATCTGGGTGACGGCAGCGAAGACACGACTACTATCACCGGCGACGTTGTTGTGACCAATGGAGCGAGTATCAGCAACGGCCTTGATAATAATGACGGCGGCATTACAAATGCAGGCGCGGTATCGGGAGTAACGACTCTTAGTGCAAGCGGGCTGGCGACCTTAAGCGGCGGTATCTCGGCTGACAATTTTACGGTAGCCGACGCAACAGGTAACGTGACAGCAGGCGGTACATTAAACGTTACCGGAGCCACAACGTTGACCGGAGTTCTTACGGCCAACGGCGGTATCTCGGCTGACAATTTTACGGTAGCCGACACAACAGGCAATCTTACCGCAAGCGGAGCGACAAACACAATTGGTACTGCAGGTTCATCTGCAAATACCCTTACCGGCGCGACCAATACAATTACCGGTACAACAAGCAGCTCGATGACAGGCAGCAATGCCAGCCTGAGTCTTTCTTCGAATAGCGCCGGCATAAGCGTCACCAGCGGCGCCGCCGTAACAGCCACGGATACCCAGGTTACAGTGTTGACCGCCGACGGCCATGGATTGACTATTGATGACGCGAACAACGTAACAACCCTGACCGGCGGCACTAACTCATCTACCCTGACACTGGCGGATGACCAGGCGACTCTCGGCGTTGGCACGGCATCAACTTCGGAAATTACCGTTCTTGACGCCGGCAATGATGGAACGACAACATCTGTTACTATCGGCGGAAGCAGCAACTCGTCAAATCAACTTCTGGCGACAGCCAGCGGCGGTACGAACGTCATTCAGGCCAATACGACTAACACTCTGGCCGCCGGTACCAACAATGTCCTGAACGCCACCCAGCAAAACCAGTTGACCGGCGGAACAGGCAATGCAATCACGGCGACTACCGGCAATAATACCATAACGGCGACAGCCGGAAGCAATGTCATATCCGCTAATGCAGCGAGTCAGTCGAATACCATTTCGGCTACCGGCACAAACGGAACGAATAATATAACCGCCAATACGACCAGCGGTACGAATAATATTGAGGCATATACAAACAACATAGGTGTTTCAACAGCGAGTTCACAGAATACAATCGGTAACGCTGGAACTTCGACCAACGTCATCACCGGCGCGACCAATACAATTACCGGAGCAACGACGATAACATCCACGAGTACTGCAAATCAAATGATCGTTGACGGCACGAGCTCGCGTTTTGTAAGCGCCGACGGTACCCAAAGCGTGGCGGTTAGTAACAGCGGAACCACAATTACCGGTGCATCGGGACATACGTTAAACGTGACGGACACTACTACAACCGTTAACGGTACCGCCACGATTTACAGCGGCAACGGTTCCGGCAACGAGCTGATTGTTGACTCTACCAGCGCAAGATTGGCGAACTCTACCAACACCAACAGCGTTGCCGTCAACGGTACCCAGACAACGGTTACCGGAACGACTGCTATTAACGGCGCTACGACAATTACCAGTCCCGACAGCAGTCACGTTCTTTCCGTGACGAACTCGAATACCCAGGTCAACGGGGGCGCCGCGATATATTCCGGTGACGGAGCCAATAACAGTATTACGGTCTCCGGTGATACGAGCAGCAACGCTCTTGCGGTGGGTGATACCCAGACGGGCACGGTCGGGCTCACTACATTTGATTACGGCACGGAGGTCACTGGTGGTATGCTCATTGACGGCGACCTCGGTGTTAACGGCAGTATTTACAGTCTAAACCCGACCGCAAGCGCGACCGTTAATGTTGCGAATAATGGAATGACTATCACCGGTGCGGAAAATACGGTCGTGCTGCAAGCCGATGACGATGCATTGGATACGAACGCACGCTCAAGTCTTTCTATGGCACCAACTTCGGCCAGCCTGCTCGTGAATACCGACGACGGCCAATCGCACGGCATTATAGTTACCCAGACCAGCACAATTGTTACCGGCGGGACCAGCTCTACGACCTTAACTTTAGACGACAACGGAGCGACATTTGCAGATGAAGATACGGGCGATCCGGTAAAGGTGACCGGTGTGGCCGATGCAACCGGTTCATTTGATGCGGTTAATTACAGGCAATTCAGGAGTGAAGTTAATCGGCTCGACGACAGGATCGACAACGCTTATTCGGGTATTGCCTCTGTTGCAGCCCTGTCGGCCATTCCGAATCCCGTTCCGGGTAAAAATGTTTCGGTCGGTTTAGGTTTTGGTAATTTTGAAAGCGAAAGCGCCTTTGCTTTAGGCGCCAAAGCTTTTGTCGGAAAAAGCAGGAACGTAGCTCTGACCGCCGGTGTCGGATACTGTGATAATACAACTACGTTGAGCGCCGGTCTCGGCTGGAGTTTTTAATTAAACCGGCTAGAAATACCAGATCACTGGGTAGTGATTTATTACACAAGATTTGAAAATTGATCATGCTAAGATGACAGGTGAAGCATCTGGCTGACGGAAACCGGATTCTTCGCCTTTTTCTATACGGCTAAGCCGTTCCTTGAGGAAGGACGCCTTACGGCCCGGCTCAAATTTAATGCTTAATACATCCAGCCTAAGAAAGTCCCTCAGAGGTTTCAATCATAGGGGAAAATTCACCGACGAAGCGGTTGTAGATTCTGATCTCGAATGATAAATTTATTGATTTTATTTGGCGGAGGATTTATAGTTATCGCCACTGTATCTAAACAAAAACAGCGGTGACAGAATTTCGGGAGTGTATCTGTGATTTTGGAAAAAATCGACTGGCTACTCATCGCACTTTATTTCCTCGTGAGCATATCTATCGGTCTTATTATTTCGAAGCGCGCCGGTAAGAGCACGGGCGTTCTTTCTTAGCGGCAGGAAGCTTCCCTGGTATATCGCCGGGACGAGCATGGTGGCCACGACTTTCGCTGCAATAGCCGGCGGTTTTATTTACTGGCATCTTTCCAAAATAGGCTGGGAAAAGCTGGGCGATTAATCCTGAAAAGCAGATAGAGCATGTTTTTAGGGTAAGTGGTTTTAAGAACGGCATGTAAATGTGATTCTGAAAAATCCCAAAGCAATCTTTGAGACAGATATTTTTTGCATTCCTTTGACAAAAGACCGCCGGGGGCTAAAATAAATCAAATCAGCGAAATCAGTGTGTTTAACGAAGGGGTATTAAACATGAATTTAAGAATGAAAAGACTCCTATCTTTTATTTTAATTACGCTCGCTTTTTCCATCCCGGTCAGTGCGCAGGAACAACCGGCGGAACAGAAGGAGGAAATTGTAAAGCTTGCAGATATTCGATTACGCGATGTCTGCATTTTACCTGATCAGGCTTCGAAGATCTATTACATGATAGGGCCGGGACGCAGGAGCGTTCGAGCTTACACCAGTACCGACATGGTAAACTGGAAAGGGCCGCAGACCATTTTCAGTCCGCCGGAGGATATTTGGGGTGACATACCCGTAGTCAGTATCTGGGCGCCTGAGATGCATGCTTATAAAGGCAAGTATTATCTGTTCTTGACCTTCGACACGCGCAACCGGTTCGACGAGCAGTGGCGCAACTGGCTGCCGCGTGTGACTCGCGGCTCGCAGGTACTTGTCGCCGATGCGCCTACGGGGCCGTTCGAGCCGTTCCAGAACCACTCCACGCTGCCCGTGGATATGATGACCCTCGACGGGACATTGTGGGTCGAGGAAGAAGTGCCGTATATGGTGTTTTGCCATGAGTGGGTACAGATTAAAGACGGCACGGTCGAGTATATCCAATTGAAGGAGGACCTGTCGGAGACGGTCGGTGAGCCGACGCGCCTGTTCGACGGCAGCGATGCTGCATGGAGCAGGAAATCGCCTCAATACAGCTGCCATGTTACGGACGGACCTTATCTTTACAAGAGCAAATCCGGCAAGCTGTTTATGATTTGGACCAGCGGCGGATACACCGGCTACACACTGGGCATCGCAATATCGCCATCGGGTAAGCTGGCCGGGCCGTGGCAGCAGCAGGATGAACCTCTTTATAAGGAAGACGGTGGGCACGGGATGCTGTTCACGACCTTCGACGGTAAGCTGATGATGGTGCTGCACTCGCCGAACAACCGGGATGCAAGGCCGCGTATTTTTGAATTGGAAGATACCGGCGAAACCCTAAAGGTCGTCAAAGAGTTTACCGGCTGATTCTCATCGGCAGGTTCGGGTTGTCTTTCCCGGCTGTCATAATACATCAGGTCGTCCCGAGAACAAGCAATACAAGACAAAATCGCCGAAGCAGGCGGAATTAAAAGTCACGATGTTCTTCGATGTGGATTTGGACGTTTTCCCTGTAATCTCCGGAGGGACCGGAATCGGCCCGGTCTATTTTTCTGACAGTCCAGAAGATTTTCACGGCGGTGATTCCGCAGCCGATGCCGGCGATAAAAAAGACTCCCGCCATCAGGAAGGCAAACAGCTCAGGTAGCGCCACGATAATCACACCGAAACCGATCAGCAGCAGTCCGACGACAAATATTCCCGCTGCAACGTTTCTGGATGCCTGGGAGATTGCATTTGTATAGTAACGAAAAACCATAATTTACATTTCAATTTAATTTGTAAAGAAAACGGGTCCCACATTCATCGGGACCCGCTCATTCGTATTTTCGTCTTAGTACATTCCGCCGCCCGGAGGCATAGCAGGCGCCTCCTTCTTCTCCGGGATCTCGCTGACGACCGCATCGGTTGTCAACAGCAGCGAAGCGATTGAAGAGCCGTTTTGCAGTGCGACTCTTTCTACTTTTGTCGGTACAATCACTCCGAACTTGACCATGTCACCGTATTCCTTGCTCAGGGCGTTATAGCCGAAGTTCCTGTCTTTGCTGTCCATTACTTTCTGGGCGACAATGGAACCGTCAAGCCCGGCGTTCTCGGCGATTTGCTTGATCGGCGCAACAAGAGCTCTCCGGACTATATCGACGCCGACTTTTTCGTCACCGGTCGCCTTGACTTTATCCAGTGCCGGCAAGGCTCTGAGCATCGCCACGCCGCCGCCCGGCAGGATTCCTTCCAGGGCCGCCGCTCGGCATGCGTGCAGTGCGTCTTCGACCCTCGCCTTCTTTTCCTTCATCTCGGCCTCTGTTGCGGCGCCGACGTTAATCTGGGCCACACCGCCGGCCAGTTTTGCCAGCCGTTCCTGAAGTTTTTCCTTATCGTAATCGCTCGTAGTCATTTCTATTTCGTTCTTGATTTGCTCGATGCGGCCCTTTATGGCCTCGGTACTGCCGCCGCCTTCGATAATTGTAGTGTTGTCTTTATCGATTGTGATTCGTTTGCCGACGCCGAGCTGGCGCAGCTCAATGTTCTCCAGTTCGAGTCCCAAGTCCTCGAAGATCGGCTCGCCGCCGGTCAGGATGGCGATGTCACTTAGCATTGCTTTTCGTCTGTCGCCGAATCCCGGCGCTTTGACCGCAGCGACCTGGAGCACGCCGCGAAGCTTATTAACGACCAGCGTTGCCAAAGCTTCGCCTTCGACATCTTCGGCGATTACCAGCAACGGTCTGCCCTGCTTGGCCACTTTCTCGAGCAGCGGGACAAGCGATTTGACAGAGCTGATTTTCTTTTCGTGGACGAGGACATAGGGTTTTTCCAGAACAACCGTCATATTTTCCATATTATTGATAAAGTGCGGGCTGAGGTACCCCCTGTCGAACTGCATACCTTCGACCAGCTCGACCGTCGTTTCCAGGGACTGACCTTCCTCTACGGTGATAACTCCGTCTTTGCCTACCTTGTCCATCGCCTCGGCGAGTTTCTGTCCTATCTCGACGTCCTGGTTTGCCGAGCACGTTGCCACCTGCTCGATTTGCCTGGTTGACGTGACCGGTGTGCTCATCTTCTGCAGTTCTTCGATGATTTTCTCGACGGCCTTTTCGATGCCTCGCTTGACCTGCATCGAATTGGCGCCGGCGGTAATGTTTTTTAGACCCTCATCGAAGATACTCTCGGCCAGGATTGTTGCGGTTGTCGTCCCGTCACCGGCGACGTCCGAAGTTTTGGACGCCACTTCCTTGACCATCTGAGCGCCCATATTTTCGTAGGAATCTTCCAGTTCGATCTCTTTTGCCACCGTTACGCCGTCTTTGGTCACAAGCGGCGAACCATATGATTTTTCCAAAACCACGTTTCTGCCGCACGGACCAAGTGTTATCTTTACGGCTTCTGCGAGCTTCTTCACGCCCTTCTGGATGGCGGCACGTGCATCAGTTCCAAAAGCTATTTTTTTAGCTGCCATATTATTATTTCTCCTAATCTGTGGCTAATTATTGTTTTTGCTTACTTTTCGATTACGGCCATAATATCCGATTCACTCATAATCAGATACTCTTTGCCGTCAATCTTTACCTCCGTTCCGGCGTAACTTGTAAAAAGTACCATGTCCCCTTTTTTTACCTGCAGTTTTCGTGTGGTTCCGTCGTCGAGTATTTTGCCGTCACCGATACTTACGATTTTGCCTCTTTGCGGTTTTTCTTTAGCGCTGTCCGGCAGTACTATTCCGCCTGCTGTCTTGTTTTCTGCTTCGAGACGCTGAACAAGCACTTTATCTGCCAATGGTCGAATTTTCATTTTGTCTTTACTCCTTTCAAGAAAGTATTAGAGTTTACTTGATTTTTGGCCGGTTTTTTAAGATTTTTTGATTTAAATTTTCATTACGAGACGTTTAGCTGAATATATTGCTTCGATATTTCTTCATAAACAATCTGTTTAGTTGTTCCCGGAGAACAGACATATTGACCGGTTTATCGATTACGCTGAAAACATCAAGTTGCAGCGCTTTACCGAGCAGCGACTCACCCACGTTGCTTGTCAATAAGATACACGGCAGCATGGGATAGTTCATACGGATTATCTTGATGATTGCCAAGCCGTTGGATTGTTCCGATTCCATATCGACAATTGTAGTGAGAATTCGTTTTCTCTGGATAATATTGACGAAATCGGCGGCATTTTCAGCTACGAGCAGATTGATGCCTCTTGGTTTGAATATATAGCGCAGGGCTTCTGGCCAGGCCCAGTTCGCCCGGCTGGCCAGTACGTTCACATCGTCGAGTTTTGATAAATTCATGACCATAGCTATACATTCCTTTATCTTTATCAAAGATTAGCAAATCTCATGCCATTTACCCGGCTACAGAAGGGTATTTGCGTAAGTGTGTATTCTGAAAATAGTTACGTTAAAAGGGTTGTTTTTCTCAACCTGCCATAATCCCGACAATATGCATGTTCTCTGCCAACCTGACAGATGAAAATTTAGAGGATTCCGGTTTTGGAACTATAGGGGAGCTTCGGAATTGAGATATTGATGAGTATGTAACTTTTCGGGATTATCAGTGGTTTTTATAGGACTTTATCGGCTGCTGATTAATATATAAAGATATGACAATATTCGTGAGATTATAAAACCCTTCCCTTTTTACGATTTAGTATTATAATATAGGCAAAGACAGCCCTTCTTTTTTGGTTAACTTGGGCAATTCATGTACCGATATAAAACATGAAATTCATAGAAGTTGTACCGTGTGTAAACGACCGATGTGAGGATGAAGAATCTTTCGGATCATATACTTCTTTTTATTTGACCTGTAGGATGCTAAAGGGGATATAAAATGAAAAAATTCCTGAATATATCGCTTCTTCTGCTCTTATTTGTTTTGTCCGGTTCCCTCAGTTGCAAGAGCTGGCTTGGTCAAGAGGACCAGGAGATAATGGAGCCGAGTGCAATCGATCAAATGAATTGGGACCAGCTTTTTGAAAGCGCACCAAGTAATGTAAGCGATAGACAAGTAGAAGCGGTACCTTTGCCTTCGGAAAAACAAGCGCCTCCCGAACCGATGTCAAGTTTGGTAGCCGTGGGTGAAACCGATTCATCCACCGTATCAAGGACCTTTCCATGGCCGGAGTGCGGTCTCGTTCAGTTGGATAAGGTTATGCCGAGGGAAATCGGACTCAACAAGCCGTTCAATTACACGATGAAATTAACGAACCTGACGGATAAAACGCTCAGTGGTATTATTATAAGCGAGGAGACTGCAAATCATTTCAAATTTGTCAGTTCCAATCCGACGGCAAGGCAGGATCAAAACAGGCTTATCTGGGAAATAAATTCACTCGAACCGAAAGCCGTAAGGCTTATAACCGTCACCGGAATGGCTGATTCCGTTGAGCCTCTGAAGCACTGCACGACCGTTCTTACACCGGTCATTCCGGCGTGTGCGAGCGTGGATGTGATTGAGCCCAGGTTGAGTTTGATTAAGGATGTACCTTTCGAGAGTATGCTTTGTGACCTGATCCCGGTCAGGTATATTGTATCCAACACAGGTTCAGGAACGGTTCCGAACGTAAGAGTGGTAGAGACGCTTCCCGCCGGGCTGCGCACGACCGAGGGTAAAGGCGACCTTATCTTCGAAGCAGGCAATCTCGGGCCGGGCCAGTCGCGTGAATTTTCCATCGAGCTTCGTCCCTCGAAGACGGGTAAATATATCGGCAAGGCGGTGGCAAGTTCAACCACGGGTCTGCGGGCCGAATCAGATGAAACTTCGACGGTCGTAGGACTGCCTATTCTTAGCATAAACAAGATAGGCCCTGAAAAGTTGTATATCGGTCGGCCGGTCTCTTATGAAATCATAGTCGCAAACGTATCGGATGTTCCCGCCCGGGACACTGTTGTCGAGGATACTATTCCAGAAGGAGTGACTTCTGTTAAAGCGACTTCCGGCGCGAAGCTTACCGATTCGAAGCTTCTCTGGAGGATAGGCACTATTGCGCCCAACAGTTCGGAGACGCTTCGAATATCTTATACGCCGACCAAACCTGGTACACTGATCAACGATGCGACGGCCAGCGCCTATTGTGCCGAAGCTGTTACAGCCTCGGTCAAGACGATAGTGACGGGAATTCCGGCCATCATGCTTGAGGTTGTTGACCTTGAGGACCCGGTCAGAATCGGCAACCGTGCGACATATATGATAACGGTAACAAATCAGGGTTCGGCCACATCTACAAATATTCGCATCGCCTGTATTTTGGAAAATAATGTACAATACGTTTCATCGGCCGGAGCAACCTCCAGCTCGCTTGTCGGTGATACCTTAAGATTCCTTCCTTTGGGCTCTCT
>CAZMZR010000078.1:0-15868 GCA_964570855.1 uncultured Pirellulales bacterium | reverse complement strand
CGCGAAAAAGGTCAAAATCTTCCTGTTTTTCGCCTTTTATCACCGATTCCAGTGCAAAAAGGCCGTGTTTTACCGCATTTTTAGCCACTTTTGCCTTTCCTTCAGCGCTTCGCGGCCCAGTTGATTTTTGCGCATTTTGACGATTGGCGTTAATTTGAGCTGTATTAGCCATGATTTTTACTCCCCTTATTGATGATTGTTGATAATGAACGCTGAACGCTGAACAATGAACTATGAACTTTACACTTTGAACTTTGACTTGCTTTTCTCCGCTGTTGCCTACCCCCTATACCCATATCCTAAACGCTATACCCTATTAACATGTTAGTTAAATATTATACAAACACGCCATTTTAATGCAAGCAAAAAGACTTTTTTTATATAAATTGTTCTTTACTCGTGACTTGTGCTGCGTAATGCGTGATTCATAATCTATGGGGGATGCCTAACGGCATTGCGTGAATCGTATTGAGTATTGCGGGGCAAAAAATGTACCGCGTACCTTTAATTCGCTCCACATCTAATGATAAAGCATAAATTTCTTGAAAAATCGATCAATTATTATGGATATATTTTATCTGATATATTAGTATATCTTTTGTGAATAAAGAGGAGGCCTTCACACAAGCATCTGTACTGCTGAATCATCTTTACTTATTTAGGCCTAATGCCGCATCAATAATCAGGAGATATAATATGCAAGTCGATCCAGAATTGAATCAAGTAAATCAAGCAGTAACGCCTGTGTCTATTGAGTCCATACATAAGCAGAATGGACTTGTGCGATGTCCAAATTGTGGCTCAACGCAGTTTTTCGGACGACGCAAAATCACAGGATGGGGATGGTTTTGGCTTATCTCTGCTATAGGGAATCTACTAATTAGTATCCCCTTAATGGCTGCGTGTATCGGATTCGCCATGATATTCCTTTCGCCAATCATGGCTTTTATAGGGTGGCATGTATGCCGGACGCACGTGAATACCTGTGCGAAGTGTAAGCAGGACTTCTGACGTTGAATTATCACAAGACAAACATTCTGATACCTTTCTTTTATTAGAATGGAAAAAAGTAATAAGGATAGGATATTGTCTAAATCTTTTTGCATTAGATTATCTACTAAGAGTCCAAGCAAATTAATAAAGAATTTATATTGATCAATTATGGAGACAGAAAATGAAAAGAGTAATGATTATATTGGGAATAATTTCTTTAGTTGGATTACCGGGATGTGGAAAATCGGAAAACGCATCTATAGTTGGTAAATGGAAAGAGGTAGGTGATACCCAGACCATAGAATTTTTCAAAGATGGAACAGTAACCATTATAGATGAAGGAGAGCCACCTATTACCGGGGATTATAAGTTCATTGATAAAAATCATGTTAGGATGGACTTTAAAGGCCTTGGAGAATTACTTGGAGCTGTAGTAATAGAGTTTTCTGATTCCGGAGAAGAATTTTCCGTGACTAATCCGTTTGGAGAAGTTGAGAAATACCGAAGATTTGAAGAACAAGACAGACTTCAGGCGAAGAGAGAAAAGGAAGGCATAAATAAAATCGGTGAATCTAATTTTATGGAGGCCACTCCAAGTGATCAGATGGTCTGGATAAAATGCAACAATCCGGATTGTAAAGCAGAGTATCAGATGAGTAAGAGGAAATATTACGCAGAGCTGGAAAAACGATATAATCCTATCGGACCAGCTAAGATTGCAATACCCTGTCAAAAATGCAGCCAGGAAAGTTGCTTTGAAGCTATAAAATGTCCTAAGTGTGGATATGTTTTCTTCAAGGGAATTGTTCCCAATGATTTAGAAGATCGTTGTCCCAAATGTAAACATAGCGCCATCGAAGAATCCAGAAAGGCAAGGCTGACCAGAAGAAAGTAAAATAGCTGCGAATAGTTAATAACCAAAGCAAAGCTAATAAAATTAACAAATATGCTAAAAAATATGTGAAGAGAGAACGAATGTTGGTGAAAAAGGGAGATCTTTTACTTTTTCCTACGATTATATTTTGATTTGCAATATTTTCTGTTAGTGAGGGTACTAAAGTCATGAGAAAAAAGTTACTTTTTTTATTTCTTATTCCTCTCTTTTTTATAATTCTTATTACTCGTGCTTATTCGAAGCAGAGCAGCTACAATCCGCAGGCAGCGATTGATTATGCTAATTTTTGGTGGAATGAACGTAATTCAATTGATTCCGGCGAATGCGATCGATACCGAGATTTTGACAGTATTGGTGGTGACTGTGCAAATTTCGTCTCACAATGCCTTATAGCAGGAGGATTAGATTTAAATGGACCCAAGTGGTCATGTGGATGTTTTTCAACTTGTACCCTGCTTCATGCTTATTTAAAAAATTATCCCGGTGTTATTTTGGAGACAAGATTCAAAGGTGAAAAAGAGCCTGAGTGGTTTGTTGCTGGCGATCCTGCTATTTTCGGCTATGCAGATGGTCATCCTCGAACTCATGCAGTTTTTGCAGTGACGGGTGATTCTACACGATATGCTACATTTAACGCTCATAGTCCAAATAGAAAAAATCAAACTATTCCGGAGTTTTATCAAGAGTTTCCTTCCTATGATCGCTGCACTTTCTATCACATACCAACAATCATAGATTTTTCAATGCTTTCAGAAAAAGTAGAATTTGCAACGACATTAATCATTGACAAATCCGGCAGTATGTCGGGTGAGAAGATTCAAAGGGTAAAAGATGCTGCCTATGGTTATATTGACGTTTGCAGGACAGATCAGGATTTAGTATCGATAGTAGCCTTTGCCTCGAGTGCTCAAAGTATTTGTGGACCTATTTCAATTGAGCAAGGCAGAGCAACTTTAAAAAGTGATATTCTCTCCGTTTCTGCGGGCGGGAGCACAAATATTGGTTCGGGATTAGATGTTGCCTATAGTCATCTGTCATCCTCTAACGCAAAAAACAAGGTAGCTGTTTTAATGTCTGACGGCCAGCATAACACTGGCACATACGAGCCGGAAACGAAGAAGTTTGTTAATGCAAACTGGCCAATATACACAGTTGCCTTCGGCCAAGGTGCCGACCAGAGTACGTTAAGTTGGATTGCTCAACAAACGGGTGGCCTCTTTTTCCCGAGTGATGTGGAAGATATAGTCTCTATTTATAATAAGATACACACCATAGCTCATAGCGGTTCAATTATGTATTGCTACAATGATTTTATTAAACCGGGCCAGACTTTAAGTTATAAAGTCCCGGTCGATCCTGATATGAGAACAATAGGCTTTTTTACAAACTGGCAGGGAAGCAGGATAGAGACTACTCTTATTTCTCCGGGCGGGCGGCAATTAAGTCGTCTCAATTTCAATCAATGGGGAAGATTGAAAGAAGAGCAAACTTATACATTTTTTGAGATGGATAATCCTGAACCGGGCGATTGGGAGGTTCGGATTGTTGGATACGACCTTCCGAGAGGTGGTGAACAAATAAATTTTCATTCTTTTTGTAAGTCGGATATTTTTTCGAATATTTTAGGCTTTCAACCCCGTTATAGAAAAAGACAAGAGGTTAAAGTTGAGGTTAAGCTGGCCGAAGTCATAGATGATAATCTTGTGCCGCTAAGAGGTGCCAAGGTTAGGGCTGAAATCAAAAGACCTTCTACCTCTTTAAAAAATATTGTACGGAGAAAAATATCGAATTTTAACAATCTGGGAGAAATACATACCAATGATCTTTTTGAAATTGCTAAAGAGATTTCAAAACTGACAAGAAAGAACAAACTTTACGATAATGGTAGTCATGGAGATAAAGTTCCGGGAGATGGAATTTACTCAAATACTTATAGTGAAAATACTATTAATGGCCCTTATATTGTCACTGTTGATTTTCAGGGTTCGACATCTAAGGGAAAAACTGTTGCCAGAACTCTCCAACAATCTTTTCAGGTAGGGCCGATTGAGCAAAATCCTTTTACGGTCAGTGAATTTCTGTATTTATTAGCTCAGAAGACTATTGGTAATGAAACACAACTTCCCAAAAAAATAGATGAAAAAAAAACTAAGAATATCATAGATTCTGTTTTTGATACCTTTAAGAAGAGATAGACGCGACTTTGCAGAAAATTAAAAGGAGAGAAATAAAGTTGTACGGTCCTTTTGGACAGGTTAAGGGTGGAATTTAAGGATTGTAGGGGCCGGCGGCGGGGTGAAAATCTGCCGTTGCGGGGGGTATTAAGATTGACAGGGGTTTCTAAGTTGTCCGGTCATTTTTCGATCTAATCGAAGGTGCCTGTGACTTAGATAGTACCTTTTTGATTATATTGCGATGGACACACACAAAAACCTCACACAAAATTTCCCCAAAACAGACCTGATAATAAAAACAAGCTTGTACGTAAAGTGCGTAGCTTAGCCACAAGTCTGCGCTTTACGTACGGATGGCAAATTGGTGCGATTTCTCATGCTTCGTAGCGCACTTCGCACAGTAGCACATCGCACCCTACTGCTGGATTCCTGTTTTCACAGGAATGACAATATGGTGAGGTAATGACATTGAAGATTGTGGCCCATTCGGCGCTGCTTGCCCTGAGCTTGTCGAACGGGCTCAGGGCGTCGGTTTTAATTGGTTGATTTTTGTGAGGCAATCGGCGAATTGTTCGCGGGATTTTTCTATATAATCATTAACTTCATCAATATATCCATCGGATGAAGCGGACCAGACACGGTTGAGATAGCGTTCGCCGGCGGCGAAGCTGCTCATAACGTCGCCGTATGCAACAAGACCATATATATGTGAGATACTCCGGCGGGCATCGACAAAAATCGCCAGATCATCCGGGAAAAGCTCATCAATCTTAAAACGAACATCGTAAGTGTTAATGGACTGCTTTTGGCTATTGAGCTGTGTTATATTTCCAACGATTCGGCCGAGACTGTCTTCAATAGACTGGATATTCGAGGCCAGTTTGTCTTCGGCCCTGCTTTCCTTTCGCTCTCCGAAATGAACGAATGCGATACCTGCGGCCCCGACCAATATCGAAACGATAAAGTAGCCCCAATACACCTTTTCTTCGCTTATAACAGCAGCGAGCGAACCGGCTAAAAAGCCGACGGTTATAATTATGTATCCAATTTTTTTCATCGGTTTTTATCCACCCATAGAACCGGCAAAAACAAAATACAAAGCATAGCCTACTCCGACTAACGCTTCTCCTACGATAAGGCCTGTGGCAACGGGAACTCCGACTTCTTCACTGAATCGCTGTCCTTTAATCCGGTCAACAAGTAACCGAGCGGCCGTTCCAATGCTGTACGTTAATACTATGGCAAAGGGCAGGTAAAATCCCAGGCCGACAAGAATACCAAGCCCCCCGATTCCGCTCGCACTAAGCAACGCGCCCAAACCGGCACCGGCAATATATTTGTTGACGGGGACATCTCCGCCGAGAATACCCTCAATCATACTTGCCAGCGCCCTGCCCTGCGGTGCAGGCAATCGGTCGCTGCCCAATCCGTAAGCTTTATGAAGGACAAAAATCAGAATCAGAACAACGATAGGGCCGAGCCATGTAGCGAGAAACTGGCCTATCTGCTGTTTCCTGGGTGAGGCGCCTACCAGGTAACCGGTTTTCAAATCCAGCATCAAATCGCAAGCCTGGGCCATAGCAACACAAGCGGCCGCACCGACCATGACCGATGAGATTATCGCCGCAGAATCGCCAAGTCCTTTACTTATAACAATCAAAATTGTCACGGCGATAAGAGTCATCCCGCTTAACGGCGACCAGTTCGTTCTGCCGATACATTCGGAGAGTATCACGCCCGCCACCCATATCCAGACTGTTCCCAAAAGGGCCATCAGAGCACCACGTAATATTCCCATTTCCTTAACAGAGAGAATGGAAATGATAAAGAGTAATATAGTCGCTCCGGCGATACCGATATAAAGCAGCTTGATGGGCATTTCATCTTTCGATAAAGCTGTTTTCGATTTGGCCGCAGATTGCATACTGCGCACGGCACTTGCGATTAGCGGCAGCGCCAGGACAATGCCGGCCAAAGCACCGCCGATAAGCATGCCGATACCTACAGGCCTGAATAAACTCAATCTCATATATTCAGGACTTGTCTGTCCGAGAGCGGTCAATGCCTCGGGGCTCGGCAGAAGATTACTCGCCGCCAGAATCGGGGCCAAAAACCAGTAGCAGACAAAACCTCCGACGATGAAATAAAAGCCGCCTTTTCCCGATATAAAACCAACTCCTATCGTCATCAAGGAAATATACCAGATGCCGTTCATATATTCCGGCATTCCAATCAATTTACCAAGGTCCCAATATTCAAATCCGCTCAGACCTCTTATCTGGCTCATATACTGGCTAAGGAAATAAACGAAACCGCTTATCGCCATACCCGAAAGCAGCAGGATGGCTTTGTGGACACCGGCACCGGGTGATTTCAGGATTGTAGCCACCGCCACGCCGCCCGGATATGTCAGACGCTCGAAATCAATCATCTGTTTTCGAAGGGGAATAATAAAGGCGATACCTAAAATCCCCCCGGCAATGCATGCAAAGACCATCAGGACAACATTAAAATTAGTTTCACCGAGGATAAATAAAGCAGGGACGGTAAACATCAAACCCGCCGAGGCCCCGTTGACGGAGCTGGCGATAGTCTGGTTGATGTTATTTTCAATGATGCTGTTTCGGCGCATTATGCCGCGAAGAATCCCAAATCCCAAAATAGCGGCCAATTCCGAACCTTCGATTGAGAAGCCGAGTATTAAACTGGCGTAACCTATACTGATGGCAATGAGAATCCCCAATCCGTAGCCCACAAGCACAGCAGCAAATGTCAGTTCCGGATAAGGCCCCCTGCGAATAATTCCTTCTCGGCCGTCTCCGGGTATTGTCACTATCGAACTCCTTCAGGAAGTAACATTTACAATTACACAGATTCAATCGTACGATATAACCGACTTTATCTTATAATCGGTCAGTTTTTCGCGCCCACCCAAACCGGCAAGCTCCAAAAGAAATGCAATGCCTATAACCTGACCCCCAATTTTTTCGATAAGCCGGCACGCCGCCGCCATTGTCCCGCCGGTCGCCAGTAAATCATCAACCATTAGAACCTTAGCCCGTCCCGCCAGAGCGTCACGATGTACCTCCAGTGTATCGGCGCCGTATTCCAAATCATAGCTGATGCTCTCGGTTTTCCAGGGCAGCTTGCCTTTTTTACGTATGGGAATAAAACCCGCCCGGAGCTTTGCGGCAACCGCCGCTCCGAATATGAATCCTCTGGCCTCCACTGCGGCGACATATTCGACGCCGGCATCTGAAAAATCCGAACATAATGCATCCAACGCCGCCGTGAACGCCCGCTGATCAGACAATAACGTGGTGATATCACGAAAAAGAATCCCTTTTTTCGGCCAATCGGGTATCTCTCGAATGTATTCTTTCAGATCGATCATTTTACCGGTCATTTATTTCCCTTTGCTGATAAATATAAATCTTTACAGTGCCAAAAAAGAATAAATTTTCTGTCATCAGTATATTTTGAATAGATTATTGACGAAATGCAAGCTTTATTGAATTGTTTTTGATGCTACTCTTCGGTCATATATTCATAGAGTTTAGTCAGGGCATCACGCCGAATCTGGCGAATTCTTTCCCGGGTCAAATCCATTCTTTCGCCGATTTCCTTCAGCGTCATCGGCCTGCCCCCGCTAAGTCCATAATGTAATCTCAGGACATCAGCCTCCCTCGGCTCAATATCATTGAGCAATTTAATAGCTTTGACTTTTTCTTCAAGGGCCTCCAAAGCATCTTCCGGTCTGCCGCCGTTTTGATCCTCCAGCAGGGCCTCGAGCATTTGGTCGTCTTCCATGTCTTCGGAGCCAAGGGATTCACTCGCGGAGCTAAGAGCTTCAACTATACGATTAATAACCTTTGCCTTTCGCAACGGGAGTTTCATAACCTTGGCCATTTCTTCGACGCTTACATTCCTGCCAAGAGTGCTCTCCAGCTCGGTCGCCGTATGTCGCCACTGATTTATCAAAGCAACCATATAAGTGGGGATATGTACAGGCTGGACGTTTTCCAGTAACGCACGCTTAATGCTCTGTTTGATCCACCATGCCGCGTATGTGCTGAATCGAACCCCGCGATTAGGATCAAAATAATCAACCGCCCTGATAAGACCCAGATTACCTTCCTCAATTAAGTCACCGAGACTCATTCCCCGCCCTGCGTACTTTTTGGCAATATTGACGACCAGCCGAAGGTTGCTTCGAACAAGCTGCTCTCTGGCAAGCGGATCGTTCTGGTCCACAATCAGCTTACCTAAATCCTGTTCTTGGTCAAATGACAGCAAGGATGCATCATCTATATCTTTGAGATATTCTTTTAGGGTAACATCAAAAGCGATAGCTTACTCCCGCCCGACCAAAAACCTCTCAGCTCCGGCCATAAGGGCAAATTGCATAACAACCATACCTGCTTATCGGACCAACGCCTCCCTGCCCCGAACTAATCCGCAACACGAACCGGCGGATAAATCTACGTGAGGTATCGGTCATAATTGCCCGCGGGTTTAATCGGTCAAAATAAAACTCCCCCATTACTTTTAATTATGTCTATATATGTGTTTACAGATGTTTGGATTATATCGGTTTTCCTGTTAACACCGCCCGGCTCCAATAAAAAAAGGCCTATACTGAGTTATTCAGTATAGGCCGAAAGAATCGATAAAATACAATTTTTCAGGCTACATACAACAAAGTTCCATCAATCACTGTACGGCCACTGCATTTGGCTTAACCACTGTTGGGCCAAAACGGCAAAGTCATTGAAATTGACCATTACGACGCTTTGGTCACCAACCTCGTAAAACTCGGCTTTCGATGGTACTGAATGTAATTCACCATCCGCCGGAGTCGTATCAGCCAGGTATGCAACCTGAGCCGCCGTCAAAGCACGATTATAGATGCGAACTTCATCCATATAGCCTTTAAAAACTCCGGGACAGTCGGGCCATGATTCACTACTGTTATTACCTATCGTCAAACCGGCGGTTGTCCCATTGGCAAATGAAAACGGCCCGGACGCCGCTTCCCAGCCGTTTATATAAATCCTGGCGATGGTTCCATCGAATGTGGCGGCCACATGCGTCCACTGGCCGATATATTGGTTCATCACACCGGTCTCAGTATAAACATCTGTATTTCCACTGCTGTACTGTCGAAGGCCTATCGAACCTCGTGTATTCGCATTATCGGGAGTATCCAGTTCCAACATAAACATTAAATCGTCGGCTGACCAACCATCCCTTTTACAAATCAAGCCCTGAGGCTGACCTCCAGGGTTTTCACGCGGTCCGGCCCACTTGATCCAGAGAGCTAAGGTCATACTACCCGTTCCCGCAGCGGGATTCCAGTTGCCGATACTAACCCTGCTGCCCGGGCTGCCATCCATGTGAATAGCAGAAGCGCTGTCCATTATGCCGGGTAAGACCCATGACAAGCCACCGGTGAAAGTTCCGCGGTGATTAAAGCCGGAGGCATCCGCCATAGTGGTTCCGGTCCCCTCGTTCATCGGATAATATCCAACCAGTCCCGATGTGCCCGGCGATGCAGTAGCAGTAACCTCATCCTCAACAAGCCAGTCACGTGCCATTACTTCAATTTCTCGATAGTCTATCACACAATCGCCCGCAGGGTCGCCGGCAGGTTCGAAATCGAGCTTGGCGAATTCAGGCGTACGTTCCGAAAGAATGCACCTGGGCGGATACAGACGAACATCGTCGAAAAGCACCGTGCCCGTACCGCCGGCCTGCAGATTATCCTTATCACCAAAACCGATAGCAATACTATCAACATCAGCCAGGTCAATCCCGGCATCTTCGAATTGTTTAAGGTCAACGTTCCACTCCTGCCATTCTGCCGTCTGTATGGCGGCAGGATTAGGATGATTGATGGTAACGGGAAGCCCTGTACTGTTACCGACTGATACATACATTTGTTCGAGGTCATTATCAGGGTCGCCATAGAACCATATCGATAAAGCTTTTACTCCTTCGGCGGTCCAGTCTCGCTGCTCACTTAAGGTTTTCTTTGCCTCTGAATACTGCATGTTGTTATCATAGTAAAACGGCATCGACTGATTACCACCGTGAACATTGTTTTGCTCGACAAAAGGAGGTATATCGTTACCTACAAGCGAACCATTGCCCGTGATGTCATAGCCATCCAACCATGCCAAAAATATCCTGTTGCTTCCCTCCACGTCGGGATTAAGACCGTTATAGGCTTCCATATCGTCCACAATCAGATAGTAGCCGACCGTAAAGTTCCAGACAGCTCCCTTCCAGACATCCGTATCATTTAACTCATCCACCCGCCAATAGTAGGTCGTGTTGAACTGAAGGTTTCCGGGTGCGAAATTATTTACATCCAATTGGGCAAAAGTCACATTCGGATGCACATCCGGTGTGGCATCGTTTACATCACTGAAATTAGTTCCTAAATATATATTGTGCGTGTCGATATTCATTGCCCCCTTCCATGTAAGAGTTGGGTCTCTCCGCACGTCCGTCGCTGCGTCCGCCGGAGAAGGATTTAGCGCCATTAAATTGCCGGAACCCACTAACCGCGCATTGTCAAAATAATACGCACCGGGTGCATTAGAATTCGTTGCAATAACAATCTGGATGTACGTCGGAGACGCAAACTCGTCAATTACACCGGAGTAATCCCATGTCCACGTTCCCGTAATGGTGGTGCCCTCAATACCCGGATTAATAATAGGTATTGCTCCCGGGGAATCGGGATTGAGTGTATCAGTAAACACCACACCGGACGCGCCGGTCGGTGCTGCCGATCCACCTACATCATGCCATCCAAAGCCATTATTATTGAAACTAACCTGATAAACCTGAGCAAAAGTAGTCGTCGGATCCCAGTCTGCGCTATTATAGGTGACGTCAATCGAGAACGCCTTGTTGTCCAAAAAAGCGTCCATCGCACCTATGTCTGCCAAAGAAATGGATAAATTCTGTTGCCACCCGCTGCCCGGGCTGACCTTTAATGCACTGTTGCCGAGCGTCGCGCCTATTGGACTGAAAGTGTACTTGGGTTCTCCAATTGACTCAATCGTGACCCCCCCCGCACCCCAGTCGATCCAACCGTCATAAGAGCCGTTTTCCCAGTCACCTATAACCACGTCGGCATAGCCGGTGGACATGACTGAGAGCGTTAAAACAGATATCAGATAAATAAATTTTTTACACATAATAATCCTCCTATAAAATAAAAGGGTGAAAACAAACGAAAATGATTTTGTCCTCACCAAACTACTTCATATACCCAACCAGAATAATTTTTTATGCAGGAAATGACCTTCCTCCTTCAAATCCCTCAACTAATAAAATTACATATCCCAAAAACACTATTTCGACTCTAAAATTTAGATATAATTACATACAAAATCTCCATGAAACTCAGATGCAATACAATATCGAGTCCGTGTTATATGTGTTATAAAAGGCCCTTCTTGACGCAAAATATACTTGCTATATAATGATTTTTACCAAATTTACCCCTGTATTGTCAAGCAATACTTTCATTATCGCGAAGATTCCCTATATATATTACCCGGTATTTTCACATGACTTTTTCGTATTTCTCACCCTGCGGTTTGATATTTTAGCCGCCTTGTTAAACCAGGAATCAATAAACGACAATAATCACGTATCCCGATATTAATAAAAAAGCCCCGCGGCAAGCGAGGCTATGTACTTAATATATAAAGGTTTATATGTTTTTGGTTCTTTTAGCTCAAATTCAAAATAACAAAATAATTGGTACCTTCGATATTAACCAACAACAGAATTCGCCCCTGTTTTTTAGCTGCTTCTATCGCCTGATAGAACTCCTGTGTATTTCTAACCGGTTGTCGGTTGACTTCTTTAATTAATGTACCTGCCGATATGCCGCTGCGTGCAGCCTGCGAGGTTGGTTCTATGCTTTTAACAACAACTCCGGTTTGGGCTTCATAGCCGTAACGTTCTTTTAATTCATCGGTAAGTGTTTCCACGGCAAAACCCAATTCTTCGGCCGTCTCTGTTTGTAAATTACCGGTAAGTTGATCTACCGACGAACGTTTGCCAAGCTCTAAATTGATTTTCTTTCGTTTTCCCTCACGCCAAATAGTTAATTCGATTTTCGTGCCGGGTTTGAGCATTGATATGCGGTTCTGTAAATCGAGAGCCGACTCAACGGGCTTGCCATCAACTTCGAGAATGACATCGTTATGCGTCAGCCCTGCCTTGTCCGCCGCTGAATCTTCAATCACATTCGGAATAAGCACACCTTTGGTATCTTCATCCAGACCGAAGAACGAAGCGTTTTCAGGTGTTAGATCCTCTATATTGCTGACACCAAGCAGTCCTCTCTCGACAGTCCCGCTTTCGATAATCTGCTGATAAGCGTACTTTGCCATGTTAATCGGCACGGCAAAACCAATTCCTATATTACCGGTCGAGCCTGCAATAGCAGAGTTGATTCCGACAACTTTCCCGTCAAGATTTATAAGAGGCCCTCCCGAATTACCGAAATTTATCGCCGCATCCGTCTGAATAAAGTCCTCGAGTGTGGCCAGGCCCAATCTGTTTCTCCCTTTGGCACTGACAATACCGGCGGTTACGGTATGGCTTAGTCCGAGCGGGTTACCGATAGCAAGGACCCATTCGCCGACTTCGAGCTTATTGGAGTCGGCCAATTCAAGGCATTGCAGGTTCTTGGCGTCAATTTTCAAAACAGCAATATCCGACTCCGGGTCCGTTCCGGTAATTACCGCGGAATACTTTCGACCGTCGGTAAGCTCAACCTCGACTTTTTCGGCTTCTTCGACCACATGATTGTTTGTGAGTATGTAACCGTCGGTAGAGATAATAAAGCCGGAACCCTGTGCCGTTCGCGGCACCTGGTATCTACGTTGTGGTTGCTGCTGGCGCTGACGCGGAGAACGTCTGAAGAAATAATCGAACAAATCTTCCCCGAAAGGATCGAAGTATTGATCACCTAACGGCGACTGCCGGTATTGGGTAACGGTTCTCTCTGCTTTGATTCCAACTACCGCCGGTGACGCCTTTTCCGCAATAGATGCAAAAGCTTTACCCATCTTCCGCAGAGTAGCAATGCTGTCCTGTTCTTCTGCAAAAACCGTAGCCGGGGCCGCAGCCAGCACTATAAAAAGGGTTGAAATCACCAGATATTTCGAGAGAATTTTCTTTTTTCTTCCACAGTTAATATTCATTTCAATCTCCGATCAGCCCTAAAAATATGTGATTTGAAAACGCAAAAAATAGTAATTTAACGAATTATTATACGATTTTATTGCCAACAAGTTCGCAGTGTCAAGATTTTTTAAATCCAAAACAATCGCATAAACAAGTAGTTTTTAGACCGTGGAGCTTTCTTTGGGCCGAGTTGCTTCTCGGCCACTTAAAAATAACGCTTCAAAAAGCATTTTAACTCGAATGAATGAAAAGATGACGCCTGTCAAAAAGAAAATATGTTTATTGATAGTTGAACTGCGAAACAGTACAATAGTCATTATTCAAATATATTATTATCATTGTCATTATAGGGAGGTTTATAACTATGAAGTTATTATGGATTTTTAGAGCTCTATTTGTGGTTGTTATCGTAGCTGTTTTATTCGTAAATATCAGCTCACAAAGAATGACTCTGGACGAGTCGGGTGAACCTTCCGACGAGGTGTTCGACACCAATTTAAGAGCAGTCAGTTGGAGCGGTTTCGGGATGGTGGTTTTTGTCCTTCTGCTGGAAGTTCTTACGCCGAAGAAAAAGTTTTCCGCCCTGGCGGGTGTGTTCTTCGGTTTATTGGTCGGCATGCTCTTTAGCTGGGTATTAGCACCCGTAGTAGAAATGATAACGGTCACCTTTGCGATTAATATAACCCAAACGGCGATTACCGCCATCAAATGGACGCTGGGGATATGTATATGTTATCTTACTATCAGTATAGTAATGCGAACCAAGGATGATGTGCGGTTTGTGATTCCTTATGTGGAATTCGCCAAGCAGACCAAAGGTGCCCGCCCGCTGATTTTAGACACTTCCGCAATCATCGACGGGCGGATAGTGGATTTGTGTCACAGCCGTCTTTTCGACGCCCCCCTGCTTGTTCCCCGTTTTGTGCTCAGCGAGCTTCAGTTGATAGCGGATTCCGCTCATAAACTAAAACGCAACCGCGGAAGACGGGGACTTGATGTGCTCAACAAGATGCAGGGCGATTCCGCCATCGATGTGGAAATCGACGATACAATCATTCCGGAAGTCGAGGAGGTCAAGGGAGTCGATCAGAAACTGTTAATGTTTGCCAAAGCCTGCAACGGACGAGTGGCAACAACGGATTATAACCTCAGCAAAGTTGCACAGGTGCGTGACGTCGATGTTATCAATATAAATGATCTGGCAAATTCGCTCAAGGTGGTCGCCCTTCCGGGTGAGACGATGGAAGTCAAGATTATCAAGCCCGGCGAAGAAGCCGATCAGGGTATCGGCTACCTGGATGACGGAACTATGATTGTCGTTGAAGGCGCCCGGAACAAAATCGGACGGGATTTGGTAATCAGCATAACCAGCTCACTTCAGACCTCCGCGGGTAAGATGATATTCGGTAAATTCGAGGAATTTGCGCAGAACAGAAACGACAACGGACAGGGAAAGTCCAACAGAAGGTTAGTCAGAACTACCACACCTGAGAACAACAGATAACAGAAGTGCTCAAATTTATTAGTTTCTCGAACTATGCCGTCAAAATCACGGCTTGCATCTCGACCTCATGAGGCATTTTGCGAATACTAAGACGGCCGGCAACAGACCTGCAGCAAACAATAACCAATGGAAATGTGAGCTGAAATCCTCCCTGGAGATATGCGCTCCGGGAATACAAAAAGAAACGACTATAACAAGAGCGGCAACGGAAAAAGCAATCCAATCGCAGAAATTTATTTTCAATGGTCTTGAACAGGAATCGCAATAGAGTATTACCACGGCAAAAATTAGCATCACAAGTGAAATTAAAATCGGCGCCAGCACAGGGCTTGCCCAGCATACCGGTATTAAAAACAGTATATCCCAGTCCAGAAGGGACGCCGGCCAGTTAAGAAGGACCTTCAGCCAAACATAATAGAAAATATCCCAGACAGCGAAGATAGTTAAAAAATAAGCGACTCGCTGCCGCAGATTTTTGCCGAACAACCATGCCCCTGTCGAGATTAAAACTATCGTCGAGGCCTCCCTGCCGATTTCCGTCAATAAAAGTCGCTTCCAGAGCGGATTAATACTAAATATCACTAAGGGAAAGGTGAATCCGTCCGGATAAAAAATCTCTCTAAGGTACACAACTACGGCGGCCTCAATATATCCGAAGGCAATACTGAAGATAAACGCAATGCAAAATCTTTTAAGAGTTGTGCTTAGAGTATCCATGGCCCCATCCGCTGATTTTATTATAACATCATAGTTTCTTGATCTGGCTCAAAAGAGCATCGAGGGCTTCGGACTCGGAAACTATTGATATTCTTCGCCCTTTGCGATAGATGTATGCCTTATCTTTTCCACCGCACAGGGCTATATCGGCATCGGCGGCCTCACCGGGGCCGTTGACGACACAGCCCATAACGGCAATCCTCAGCGGCTTATTGATTTTCCGTACCGCCTTTTGGACACGCCGGGCTAGTTTTATAATATCAACTTCGGCCCTTCCGCACGTCGGGCACACTACAAGCTCCGGACCGGATTTCCGGCTTAAGCCAAGTGCTGTTAAAATCTGCCTTGCAATTTTAGTTTCTTCGA
>CAZMZR010000077.1:0-16315 GCA_964570855.1 uncultured Pirellulales bacterium | reverse complement strand
GGGATTTTGAAAAATTTTATCAGAATTTTGAAGATAAACGACGGTCGCGAGCGTCTATATACATAAAGAACAGATTTTCGGTAAAGCTATATGAACAGTAAAGGATACCAGAGATGGATACTCAGGATACAATCAATTTAGGTCACAAAGCCAAATACGAGACGGAAGACTACATCAACCGTCACCTGAACGACCACGCAAAAGGCTGGCCTAAACTCTGCCTTTGCTGTTCGACCAGCGCATGGCCTAACCGATCCGAGTTACCAACAAAATGCAACCTTAAACGGCAAACTTAAGGCGGACTATACACCGGACCAGTTCGCCTTGAGTATAGCCGATCTAAAGCCGAAGCTATCGAAAAACTACGGAGTTGTTTTGGTTCTGGCTTTGGGATTGGTGTTGTCTTTGGCCTTGATTACTTCCAGCAGCTCAATCTCAAAGATAAGGGTGGAATTGGGCTGAATACTCGGATTTCCCCTTTCTCCGTAAGCCAGATTAGCAGGTATATACAACTGCCACTTGGAGCCTGTCTCCATGAGTTGCAGGGCTTCCGTCCAGCCTTTAATTACGCCTTTAACTGCAAACTCGATAGGCTTATTACGTTTATAGGAACTGTCGAATTCCGTGCCGTCGATTAAAGTGCCCCGGTAGTGAGTTTTCACCTTATCATCGAGCGTGGGTTTTTCGCCGGAACCCTGCGTGATGACTTTATATTGCAGACCGCTCGGCAGCACCTGCACACCTTCTTTGGTTTTGTTCGCATCGAGAAATGCCTGTCCTTCGGCGAGATTCTTTACAGCCTGCTCCGCTCGTATGGCCGCCTGTTTCTCCCTCATTCGCTTCAGGAAAGCCGTCTTCAATTCCTTGGTTTCAGCCTCACTAATCGCCGGCTCCTTACCCGCAACGACTTCTCTTATTCCCAGTATCACCAGCTCAAAATCAAGACCGTAATCCTGCTTGATAAAATTCTGAGCCATCTCCACCCCGACAACATAGCTGACCTTCTCAATTTCCGTATTTAATGAAATCTCTTTGTCGGACGCAGCTTCGCCGCCGGACTGCCGCAGCGAGGCAATCAAATCCTGTTTCTTGGCAAGGTCTTTTTCCTGTGCGGCAATTTTTTGCTGCAGTTTCTCTATCTCGGCACTATCCTTTTTCTCAGTGGCGGCAAGCTGTTCCTTCGTCTGCTCGATTTGCAGGTTGCTCGCCTCTAACTCGGCCTGGATCTCGTCTATTTTCGTTTGTTGTGTTTCTTTTTCGGTTCGCAGCTCCTGCAGCTCCGAGTCACAGCCATTTACCAGCAAGACACAGGCACATACAAAAACAATCGCTGAAAGTTTGACAGTTCGCATCATTTAATCCTTTCCAGGAAGATTTAAGATATTTTTCCGATCGTTCATAAAATCCTTGAGCACTTTAATTCATAGACTATACAGAAAACTGGAAAAACACGAAAGTGTTTTTGCTGAAATTTCCGGAAAACTTTGAAACGATGACCGACAAAACTCAACTCTCGGCAGGACATCCTTCCGACGGTAAGCGTCAAGCTCCAACGCTCTAAGTTCAGTGTCACAAATAAGTTCGGAACAGGAAAGCCGAACCAATCCCGCGGGTTTATAAGATATGACAGAACTATATTTTTCTTGCAAAGCATTCTGTGCCGCATAATATACGGTTATACAATGAGTTTTTCTCTGCTGAAAGCGTGCCATTAGCAAATCGAACTGTTACAATTGGATTCCGGTTGAGGCCGGGGGGATGAACAAAGCGAAAATGCTGACGTAAGAACAACGAAGCGATTTTCTTTGACGGGCACAGCCGTAAAAACATTAATTAAACAAGATAGGCGGAAAATTACATGGGTGCAGGATTATCAACAGATAATATCGAAGGTGTATCCATCGTCTTATGCGGACAGGCGGGACAGGGCATTCAGACGGTCGAACATCTCCTGACGCGAATCTTCAAACTTGCCGGTTTTAACGTCTTTGCGACAAAAGAATATATGTCACGCATACGCGGCGGAGTGAACTCTACGCAAATCCGGATAGGTTCGGGCCCCGTTCAGGCTTCGGTGAGCAGGATTGATATTCTTATCCCTTTGAACAAAGGTGCTTTGCAACATATGGAATCCAGAATCTCGGACCGAACACTCATACTGGCGGACAAAGATATCATCGGGGGCAAGGCCGAACAAGCAGGGCACAAGTTTTTCGACCTGCCGTTTACCGGGACGGCTACCGAAATCGGCAACAAGATTTATTCGAACGTAGTCGCCACTGGTACGATAGCCGTTCTCTTCGGTGTCGAACTTCGGACGGCGAGCAAATATGTCGAACATTTTTTCTCCGCCAAATCCGGTGATATCGTACAAAAAAATCTTGCCGCCTTGAAAAAAGGCTTCGAACTCGGCGCCGGTCTGGCAAAATCCTCCGAAATCGAGTTCGATATTACAAGTGACGCCCGCGTCCGGGAACAGGTTCTCATCAGCGGCAGCGAATCGGTGGCCCTCGGCGCAATCGCCGGTGGCTGCAATTTCATCGCCTCCTATCCCATGTCACCGTCAACGAGTGTGCTGGCGTTTCTTGCCGGGCACGCTAAGGAATTCGGCATCGTGGCCGAGCAGGCCGAAGATGAAATCGCCGCTGTCAATATGGGACTCGGAGCCTGGTACGCCGGGGCAAGGGCGATGGTGACAACTTCCGGGGGCGGCTTTGCCCTGATGACCGAGGGAGTAAGCCTGGCGGGAATGCTCGAGAGCCCTATGGTCATTCATCTTGCACAGAGACCGGGTCCTGCTACGGGGCTGCCGACACGAACCGAGCAGGCTGACCTCGAACTTGCTCTTTACGCCGGGCACGGCGAATTCCCACGAATCATATTCGCACCAGGAACGATTGACGAGGCCTTTTACCTGACTCAGAGAGCGTTCAACCTGGCCGATAAATATCAGGTGCCGGTACTTGTTCTCACCGATCAGTATTTTATGGATTCGTACTACAATACGAACGCCCCCGATTTATCGCAGGTAAAAAATGAAATGCACATCACCCGGACCAAAAAAAAATATCAGAGATATGCATTCACTAAAAGCGGGGTCTCGCCGAGAGGCGTACCCGGTTTCGGAGATGGATTGGTCGTCGTTGACAGTGACGAGCACGACACGGCCGGGCATATCACCGAAGATCTCGATATAAGAATCAGGATGGTTGACAAAAGACTCGAAAAAGGTAAATCTCTCGAAAAAGATATTCTGCCGCCGGAATTTACCGGGCCGGAGAATTGCAGGAATCTTGTTGTGTGCTGGGGCTCGACATACAACATTGCAGCCGAAGCGGTGCGAAATATAGGCAGCGACGATTTGGGATTGCTGCATTTCAAACAAGTGTACCCGTTGCCGGATGAGACAATCGATTATCTGCGTAAAGCCAAAAAGACAATCATCGTGGAAAACAACGCAACATCGCAATTTGCAAAACTGATAAAGCTCCATACGGGAATAGACATCGAAGATAAAATCCTCAAATACAACGGCCTGAGTTTTTACGTCGAAGAGTTGACCAAAAAGCTTAAAGATATATTGAATTAGGAACAAAGCTGTGGATACTCAAGTTTTTGATTTGAACGATATTGACATCGCCTGGTGCCCGGGGTGCGGCAATTTTCCCATTCTCAAAATACTTAAACAAATCCTTGCCCGGCTGGGAATCGAGCCGAAAGACCTCGTCCTTGTTTCCGGGATCGGCCAGGCTGCCAAGATTCCCCATTATTTCAGGACGAACGTCTTCAACGGACTGCACGGTCGCGCTCTTCCGGCGGCGACGGCGATAAAAGCCGCCAATCCGGCGCTAACCGTAATCGCCGAGAGCGGAGACGGTGACATGTACGGAGAGGGGGGCAACCATTTCATTCATACGATACGCAGAAATCCCGATATCACGAACATAGTTCACAACAACATGGTTTACGGCCTGACCAAAGGCCAGGCCTCGCCGACCAGTCAAAAAGGATTTGTCACTCCGGTTCAGGTCAACGGCGTCTTCCTCGAACCGTTCAATCCGCTGGCCGTGGCCGTCGCCCTTAACGCCGGTTTCGTTGCAAGGGCCTTCGCAGGTGACATCGAACAGACTTCGGATATCCTGGAAAAGGCAATCAGGTTCAAAGGCTACGCCCTCGTGGACATATTTCAGCCGTGCGTCTCGTTCAACAAAATAAATACAAACCAGTGGTTCAAAGAACACACATATTACCTCGAGGATCATGACCCTTCGGACAGACAGAAGGCTTTCGAGAAAGCAACCGAAACCGACCGATTGGCGCTCGGCGTCTTTTACACAAGTCCGCAGAAACCTTCTTTCGAGGAAAATATCGGTGCCTATCAGGAAGAACAGGCTCCTTTGTACGAACGTGAGCCGGACATAAAGAAACTACAGACCCTTATCGATACCTTCAGGACTTTTATTTAATACAACTCTCCTCCGGTGGTAATTGCGAATAAGGTGCAGCCGGTCCCGGAAATCTCTCCCCGCCGTTATTATGACCGGTGGATTCAAGCTTACTTCTTATCGAAACAGCCCAGGTCCCAATCGTCAAGCCACTTGATAGTAAAAGTGCCATCGGGATCTATCGTAATAGGCAGCCATACGTAGCGAGAGTCATAAAGCCGCCTCGGCGTCCAGCGGTCGGCCATGAAAATAAAACAGCCCGGCCTGCCGGAGACCGGTAAAACACACGTGCTCTGCGTCCGGAAAGTTATCTGGGCATCGGGACCGACACACGGATTACCCTTCGATTCCCAGGGGCCGAGGATATTGTCGGCCGCGGCATAGTCGGCGGCGTTGGGTCGCCAGCCGGTGCAACCCGATGTGATAAGATAATAGCGTCCATTATATTTGAACGGGGCCGGCGCTTCGCGATACCTGCCGACAAGCACCCTGGCCCAGGTCTTGTTTTCCACCACCGGCGTCTCGGGGGCCGTGAACTCGTCGTTGAGCCTGACGATATACAATGACGCGTTGTCCTCGGACGCGTAAAACGTGTAGGCGCGGCCGTCGTCGTCAACGAACAGATTCATGTCACGATATGTGCCGCCGAATTCCTCCTGCCGGTCGGGGTTATTATCCTCGTACTCGAAGTCGTACCGGACCGGCCGCATGTGAGCAAGGAAGGTAAACGGACCGGCGGGGCGGTCGCCGACGGCAATCCCGGCCCTGGCGAAATGATAGCCCATTTGCTCAAGGTGCATCCACATTACATATTTACCCGTGCGCGGATTGTAGATGACCTTGGGCCTTTCAATAAAAGACTTTTCGCGGATATCCTCAGGCAGGGCACTGTGCGGCAGAGCAACGGCTTCATGTTTCCAGTTATACAAATCTTTCGAGCTGTAGCAGGACACTCCGGTTAGTTGCCCCGGCGTCCTGTCTTCGCCGTACCAATAGTAGGTATCGTCGCGAACAAGAATGCCTCCGCCATGCGCCTGAATGGATTTGCCGTCCGTATCCAGCCAGACCTCGCCGGGAAGGAAGCGCCTGAGTTCGGGCCGTTCACCGGTTGGTGTCACCGGGACTGCGCTGGAGCTTCGATTCTCAGCCGACAGGTTTATTGTTACGACCAGTACGAGTAAGTAAGTAATTAATTTCATGTTCCCGCCCCTTCAAATCGTAACCAGCGAAACTTTTAGAAAGTATTTTGCAACACATACTGCTTTAAATATTATCTCTTCAGAAAAAATGATATGAAAATCGGAGTTTTTTCTCTGTTTTTTCAGAAAAATCCTCGGTATCTATAAATTCATCTTAGTTGAAGTCAACGGTGGGGCGGAAAAGACAGCGAATTCCTGTAGTGTTTTATCTCAAACAAAAGAGGCCTATACCCACTCTTTCGGTATAGGCCTCGAAATGATGCAAATCTATAGCCTTATCGCCTTTTATCGCCAAAAATTGAATAAAGGCCGGGCTAAAAACAGAGAATAAGTCACTTACGGAGCCGGATCTGAGAGAAACTCCACTTCGCCCGGCGTAAGAGCTTTGTTATATATCCGGACTTCATCAAGCATTCCGGTGAAACGAGTCTCCTGGGCAGTATTGCCGGCGTTAGCCCTGGCTCCGATATACGTATTGTGCGTTGTCGGGCCTATTGTAGTATTGGGATCCGTAGTAACCATCGCATCTTCGACGCCGTTTATATAAATGCGCTTTGTGTTATTTACGTTGTCATATACACAGGCAATATGGATCCATTCGTTAAGCGGCGGAGCCGAGTCACTGGGAGTATCTTCATTACCTACGCCCCGTGTCGTGAAACACACACTGTTGTTGCTGTATCTTCGTACCTGCCAGCCCTGGCTGCCTTCACCACGATTGCTCACCATGACATTGCTCCAGCTTGTTGACCAGGCTCCAATATTTGCCCAAAGCGAAATACTCAGGCTCCCTGCAGGATTAAACTCGGCCCTGTTCCCGAGATTCACACACTGGTTAGTTCCATTGAATTCCTTCGCTGTGCCGTAACCAGCCGGCCCCTGCACGTACGAGGGAGAGCCGACCTGAGTTCCATGCAGGCCGTTGCCGGAGCTATCCTCTACATTGTTTTCCAGCGCATAGTATGCAACAAGACCGGAGTTGCCGGGATCCACCGGTTCCGGTATAAGCGGCGCCGACCGATACAGCCGAATATCGTCGATAAATATCGTCCCTGTGCCGCCGGCCGCACCTGTTTTCTCAATACCAATCGTCAGCAATGTCACATTGCTTTGATTGATACCCAGAGAAGCAAGATCAATATTCCATTGCGTCCATCTTCGTCTTGCTATATTAACACTATCACCATCATACAGAACCTTGGCATTATTAATCTTTATATATATCTGCTCCGTAGTGGTATTGTCCGGATCACCATGGAACCACAGCACCAACGTCTGGGAATCACCAAGACTCCAATCCCGGCCGACAGGCAGATCATCCGTACTCACTGTAACCTCCGAAATACCTGCCGTCGTGTTATCATAGAATAATGGTGCCGATTGGAAGCCGCCGTGAACAATCTCAGTTTCGACAAAATGCTCATCATCGGTAAAAACCGGTTCGGGATAACCCATTGTCGAGCCGTTTATTGTCGGATTATCATACCCGTCAATCCACGTCAAATATATCCTGTTACTGCCTTCTTCCCCTATATCAATATCATTGTAGGACTCGAAATCATCGACAACAAGATACTCCTGCGCTGTAAAGCTCCATATCTCACCCGGCCAGACATCAACGGCATTGACCTCATCCACTCGCCAGTAGTAAGTACTTTCCAGGACCAGTGACAACGGACCGACGCCGGCCTGGCTTACGGTATCCACGGGCGCCGTCCCATCCTCGACGGCCTGCTCGTCGGTACTTATGTACACATGGTGTTCATCCGCTTCTCGTCCGGCTCTCCAGCTCAGAGTCACATCTACGGCAACATCCGCTGCTTCATCCGCCGGATAAGGCTCACTGGCACTGACGGGGATGGTCAAGAAGCGAACTTCACTTAAACCAAACTGGTTGAAGAGGCCGTTACTCCAGTTGCTCGAAGCGGTAATCCTGACATATTTAGCCGCTACATCGCCAAAAGGAACGATGGTATTGGCGGCGTAATTGCTGCTTCCGGGCGCGATAGCAAATTCGGTAATATCAGGGACCTGAGTCCAGTCGGCTCCATCTGTTGAATACTCAACCGTGACATCTTTAAAACCATAAAAGGCAAGAACCGTCGGACCATTATAATTCCAGACCAACATCTGATTGAGCTTATATACCTTATCGAACTCATACTTAATCCACGCGGGTCCTGAGGTGTCCGGGTCTGTAAGCCACATATCATCTACGTTCTTGGAATGTAAATCACCAACTAAACCTGAGCCGTTGATAGTATTTTCAGGCCCTTGAATACTTTCATCAACGGTAAAACTGGAAGCTTCAGCAGTAATATTCTTCCCGAGTATCGGGTACAGGTAAGATTCGACCGTAAAGCTCCAAACTTCACCTTTGAATTCCGTCAAATCCGGCGGTGCATTTACTTCATCAACCATCCAATAATACTTTTTGCCGAATTCCAGACGCCCGGGATTATAAGAAGCGGTATCCAGACCCGGGCCGACAAGGAGCGGACTTGACGCGTCGGCAGTGTTGACATCATCGAAATTAGTTCCAAAGTAAACGTTATGCGTATCAGCATAAAATCCCGCTTCCCAGCTTAAAGTCACATCTCGCGGTACATCAGGCGCGCCGTCAGCCGGATATGGTGTCATAGCGAGACCCAAGGATATACCTGCCATAGTCGCCTGAACTTCGGCTTCATTCAAGGCATGGTTATAAAATCGTACATCATCCAGCATACCTTCGAAATAATTCTGCTGTCCGGTATTAGACTCGTTGGATATAGCTCCTATATACAAATTCTGTGTGGCCCCGGTTAATACTCCCCCCGATTCAATATCCCATTCTGCATCAACTTCACCGTTGAAATAGATATACTTCTTACTGTTTACGCTGTCATAGATGCAGGTAATATGAACCCATTCGTTCAACGGCGGAACTGTATTGCTCGGAGTATCTTCCACACCATCAATCTGGTGTCCGATACCTCTTGTTGTAAAAGCTAAAACATTGACGGGCATTGTGTAAGTATCGGGGTGTTGCGAAGACCACCAGCCCCCGAACCTTCGCAGGCACCAGCCGACGCTGTCTTCACGATTACCAATCGGACTATGTTCCCACTCCACCGACCAGTTCCCGATTTTAGTCCATAGTGCAACGCTAAAACTTCCGGATGGATTAAATATCGGGTCGTTCCCGATTTCCACACAGTCGTCAACACCATCGAAAGACAACGCACCACCGAGTTTACCTGCAATCCACGTCGGGTCATTGAGCAGGATTCCATCAAAATCGCCCGCCGAGTCTTTCGCAATAGTACCCGAGCCGTCATCGAGCCTCCAGTTAGCGACAAGGTCGGCCCAAACATGACCAGCCGTACTCAATACCAATACGGCAGAGAGTAAACAAATCAATCTTTTACACATAATATGCCTCCTTAAAAGGACTTGTTTATTGAATGACAATGCCTTGACTACATTCCAAAGCGCTGTCGTATTAAAAAACTACCCAAAGTTAATTATACCTCCAGAGGAACCTTGTGCCTATGCGGCACTATTCTTCGGAATTGAACACCACCTTCCTTATTTAAGAGTACTTGATGAACCAGCCTGCATGAATAGTGCCTATCAAAGACACAACACGGCTATTATACCTCACTAATTAAGAATATTAAATACGTTATAAGTAATATCGGTACTAAATGGACGCTGTTTGAAAGAATTCATTTAAATCCACAAAGTATGTTCATACTATAATGTGGGCAGGGAATTTGCAAGGAAAAAGTGCAAAAGACTGACCGAAAATCTGCCTTTTCCGTCCCACCAAAGCCTGGTCGGGCCAATTGTCATCGCGAATGGGGCCTTTTGATTACACTTGGAATAAACTCAGCCGAGCACGGTAAGGCTAAAAAATTGAGACATACAGTTAGGAGCAAAAAAGCCGTTGGTTTTTTGCTAGGGCCTGTTCGATATGGTCGGCCGCTTTGGCGTCGTTGTCACGGGCTTCAAGGATAATCGGAGCGATCTGTCGGCGGATTTGGGGCTCGGCAAACTTTTTAACCTTATCATCAGATCGGCCTATCCCACCTACAAGAGACCATATTTTCCCTTAATGTTTGCTCGCTTTTGGAATCGTTCGGGTCTTTTGAAACAATACGATGTGCGTAGCCGATAGCATCGTAAGCACGTGCAATAAATTCATTTTCATCCGGATGTTCGCTGATGATACCGACATTGTCCATGTGCCAGCCGGGATTGAAGTAATTGAATTCGGATTGTTCGCCTGTTGGTGTCTTTTGGGCTGTGCCGGAGTTTTGATTCCCGGTCGGCTGTTGACCTATAGAAATCGTAAAATTATTTGGATTTCATTATCGCTCGAATCGCCTCTTCAAGTTTCTCCGCCCTCTGGGAACCGATTAGTAGTCGCCCGCCGTCTTTAAATATCAATTGGACGCCCTTATTGCCGCTTACGTTATATGCCTTACCCTTTCTGAATATGCCGCATCTTATCCCCCAGCCGCCATATTCCCGGATCGGTTTGTACTGTCGAGTGTAACACTCGCTCAAACCATCCACAGAAATTTTTTTGAAACGAATATGAAAGGGAAAATAACGGACATACAAACCATCCGCGCGGACTTCCGTTTCAAATTTCAGGTACAAAAAAAGAACCGCAATCGCTATCGGTATACCTACTCCGACAAGGATGGGTAAAAGAATATCCTGCATATTCAGCGAGCCTCGACCGGAAGACATTTCCCATACCGACTTGATGCTAAGCACCGCCGCCAAGACCATCGATATATATACAAACCAGCGAAGCAACGGAGAAAACTTCTGCTGCTCACGATAGAAAAGGAGTTTTTCTTCATTCATTGTCAATCCTCTTCATTTTGCCAGGCCATCGAATCAGAAACATTCACTACTTATGCAGTGATTCAATTCCACCATAAACTGCTTTCTTAAACTATCTCTTTCTCGTACAGACCTTTTGAAGATTTAAAAGTATCACCCAAGCCCGGATAAAACAAGAAAAAAGTATTAATGCAAATGTATTGCTGGTCAGTTCGTCAGCGATTTTGTTTACTAAATAATTGTAAGGACTATTTTAGCTTTTTTCCTCACACGATACATGCACTGTTTTAAGCAGGTCCTTTGCCGAAGTAACGCCTTCGGTCTCCGTAATCAGATGATCGACCGGCTCGTATTGGTCCGTTCTGCCTGTCAACGCAAGGCCGGCGCCGATTGTGCCGCTTTGCCTGATAAAATCTCTCCTGCTGTATTTTTCATTCATCATATTTCTCCTGCTTTTTATGATTCCCAAACAATCCAAATATCGTATTATTTCAGTGTCGCTAAAAAAGTCTCTATTCGATTTCCTGTGTCACGACCTCAAGGATTTTTTTCTCTCGTTGCTGCAAAAGGTTACCAAGCGGGGCCAGACTCATGCGATACAGGAGGACAAGCAGTCCCAGCAACACCGCCGATAGCAGGATGTTCGTAACGCCCGCCGGCAGCCGGCCTAATTTGGATAAGAGCAGTCCAAGCGCCGGTACGGAAAATACCGGAAGCATCATAAGCGGAAACAGCATGTGCGAAAAAATTACCATTACTGTTGTTATGGTCGTTGTTTTGGTCGGTTTCATCGAGCCCGGGGCAATGCGGTAAGGAACGAGCACGGATACGAGATTGCCCGCCATGCTGAGCAGCAGGAAGGCCGCCATCAACTGCAGTGCCGCGGCGAAAACAATCACAACAGGGACGCGCCCGGCAAATTTAACAAACAATAGTAAAACCAATCCTATGATTAGTACTATCGGCAGACACGCAAGATTTTTACCCAGCAGAACCCGTCGTCGGGGCACGGGCAGCAAAACGAGCATACGGAATCCGCTGCGGTCCGTGCCGAACAAATTGAACATGAGTTGAGTCATACCGAAAAATGTCACTGCCACGGCCCCTGTCGCGATAAACGGCTTGTAGGCGTCACTGAGACCGGTCGAACGTCGTATGAGGATCGCTCCGCCGCAAACCAGCATTATTAAAAGATTCGTCGCCAGCATCATTTTTATTTCGGGTGCTCTTTTCATGGAGCGATAAAATACCGAGGCCAGCGCCGAAGTTTCCGCCGATACGCCGGGCAACTGCCATACGGGACTTTCCTTTCGGATATGGACTACCTTTTCTTTCTTTCGCTTCACTTTCTTTTTCGCGATAACCGACTGTCCCTGATAGAAACGAACGGTCGAGCGATATGCCCTTCTCAAGCCCAGTCCGCCTATAAGAAATGCACCCGCCGCACCCAACACCGCCGGCCAGGGATTGCCCAGAGCCAGTGACCTGGCACCGTTACCGACCCACAGAAAGGGCACGTAATTATGCGCGCTCAATATCAAACGCCGGTGCCTGAGCTTGTCACTATCAACGGACGGAGTCTCCGTCTGACGGTCCGACTGTACCGTTTCCGTCGTGCGGGGCTTATGCCGGGTGTGATCGCGAAGAATGTTCCCCAGTAGATTGGGAAGCTGAAAAACCAATATAAATACAAAGGTGATCCCGGCAATAACGGCACGGCGGCGGCGTTTGTTCACCATGAGCGTGACAAGCCAGCCCCGCAGGCAATATGTCCACGCTGTTATCATGAATATAAAACCGAGCACCAGCGGAAACATCAAAATCATGTACAGGCTCCTGCCCAGAAGCAGCCCCAAAGACAATCCCAGCATCGCAGGCAGAAACAGAATTATACTAAGAGTCAGATGCGAGGCGAGGTAATTGACTATAAATATATCGTTGAGAGATATCGGCATGTGAAGCATCTTACTGATGTCGATTGACTCGGAGCGCTGTATTTCCGAGATGAGCCCAATTAACCAGAAAACCAAAAATCCCAAGATAATCGCATCCCAGAAGCCAAGTAGTATCTCAGGCGAAAACTTTGCTATCTTGAAGTAGCCCACCAGCACGCCGGCGACGGCGCCCAAAAGCCCGATGATAAAACCGCCTACAATAATTATCATCGCCAGGACGGCGTTCAGCCACCCGCCGCGAGACCATTGATTGCGGGTCAAACGCCAGCGAAGCCAGAGAATCGTGCGAAGGTAATGCCGGTCCATTTAATCCTCCAGCCAGCTTAACGTCTGCCGTTCGATGTGATCGCTGCCGACGGCTTCGAGGAATCGCTCCTCCAGCGAGCCGCTTCGACTAATCTGCTCCATGGTGTCCTGATAAACCAGCTTACCTTCGGCAATAATCCCGACGTCCGTGCAGAGCCGCTCCACAATCTCCAGAACATGCGATGTCAGGAACACCGTCGCGCCTCGCTTCACGCAGCGCTTCAATGTCTCTCGCAACACGCGGGAGGAAACCGCATCGACTCCCTCGAACGGCTCATCGAGGAACAGCAGGTCCGGATTTGGTATCAGCGCCGCCGCCAGGGTGAGCTTCTTCTTCATCCCGTGCGAATATTCAAGGGTGAGTTTTTTTTGTTCTTTGTCCAGGTTCATCATGGCCAAAAGTTCCCGGCTGCGATCCTCTATCGTCGCCTTCGACAGCCGATACATGTTCCCGACAAAAGTGAGATATTCGTATGCAGTCAGGTTATCAAACAGGGCAAGCTCCTCCGGCACCACTCCGATATGCCGCTTGACTTCTCTGGCCTTATCGGCATCGGCCGTGTCCTGGCCGAGGATACGAATCGCGCCGCTGGTCGGTGCGAGCAGGCCTGTGAGCATTTTAATGGTCGTGGACTTGCCCGCGCCGTTGGGACCGAGAAAGCCGTAGAATTTGCCGGCTTCGACGCGCAAATCCAGACCATTCACGGCACAAAGGTCGCCGAAGTAACGGGTTAATCCATCGGTTTCGATAGCAAGAGTCATACGGCCGTTAAGTCTATCCGACAAAGCCCGTAAAAGCAAGTTAGTCCCCTGTCCTTCGGTGAAAATTTTATGTTTTAAGACGGCCGAGAAACTCTAAAATAAATTGCTGTCAATCTTCCCGTCAGGCAACATGTTATCAGGATGATAAAGGCCGGCTTCCTCCAGCCGGTACCTCCTGCAGTTTTTCCAATTGCTCTCGGATTTACAATAATTCTGCGCCCAAATATTATCAAGCTTACCCTGCTTCTCGAATCTTCTCAGCGGGCACAAACTATACCATTTACATGCCATCAAATACTATCCGAAAAAATATATGAATCACCGCTCGCCCGATTTACTCTCGTTCATTCCATGAACTTTACCTTTCAACCAGCCCAAACGAACGCCCTCTGTCGGATTCAAATCGGGGATATAAGGTTTGATATCCAGTACGGGAGTGCCGTCGGCCATATCGACACACGATATATTCAGGATATTTCTTTCGATGCTCTCAAGGCGAACAACCGATATCCCGATGGGATTGGGCCTAAAAGGGCTGCGGGTGGCAAAGACGCCATGCTCTTTATTGTCCCACGGCGGAGACGCTTTCAGAGAGCCTCGCTGTATAAGGTGCATGTGGAAAATTACCACGATATGACTGAATCCGTCCAGGTCCGAGAGGCCGTCAATATACTCGTCGAATATTTCAATCTTCGCAGTTACTTCGGGTGCGCCGATGGCCTGCCGGGGAATGCCGGAGCGGTCCTTAAACGGAGAATGTATGACGCCGATCGGCTCGTAACTGACAGGATTCACTTTAAATCCTTAATTGCGACAGCCCGGCCAGCTCCGAGGTCCAGATATTTTTCGCCGTACTGCTCTGCGAAAAGCGCCCTTGCTTTATCGCCGGAGCAGTGACATGGGGAGGCGTATTCAACCTCGAAGCTCTTAAAAGCCCCGATGATTTCTTCAATCCGTCTATTGCTCGCCGCACTGAGATGGAAACCGCCCATAACAAACAGGATTGGTTCGTCAAATATTTCTTTCGTTCTCTGTATCATTTCCACAATACCGGGATGTGCGCAGCCGGTTATCAGAATCAGACCTTTGTCCGTTCGGATAATAAGTCCCTGTTCTTTTATCGATGTCCCCAACTGCCCGGTCGAATATACACCCGGGCATATTTGGCCCGGCCCATTTATTTCGATCACTTCCGCTCCGGAGGTGGTGACCATCTCCTTGAAATCCTGTGGAAACGATACGGGCAGATAAACGTTTACATCGTGATTTTTATCCAGGAACATTTCCATTCCACCTACATGGTCCCAATGTTCGTGAGAAAGGACGACCAGCTCAACGCTGTTCGGCTCTATTCCCAGTTTCGTCATATTCTCAAGCAGAATCGTGCCGTCGCCGCCGGTATCGAAAAGGATGGTCCTTTCGGCCCCGGTAATAAGGCAGGAAAATCCCCAGGCGGTTTCCAGCCCCTGCTCGAAAGGATTATTATCGTAGATTACCGTTATGTTGACCTTGTTACTATCGCAGACTACATTGTTCGGTTCGATCTGGTGCATTTGTTCCTGGCCTCCGTTGGGATCCTGCGGGACGTTTGCGGCTAACAGTGTCGTTGCCGGTATAACCGTTAAGATAAATATTATTAATGGCTTGTTCACTTGTTTTCCTCCCGAATTCTTATTCATTACCCGGCAAATAACCATTCTTATGACATTATATGATCATTTTGCTACACAGAACCAGTTTAATAATAATTTCGGCCGGGTCAACTCTTTAATTCGTTCGCTTTCTATGCTTGATTATAACCGGCTCATCTGGTACATTTCCTCCAGCGGCGACACCCTGATTATTTAAAAGGAATGTGTCATTGCAAGGAGTCCGGATTTATCAGGACGATGAAGCAATCTAAAATTTAACGCAAGAGATTGTCACGGCTTGCCGTACGACTGGTAGCAACTAATCGGAACGCCTGCCCGCCTTACCCCAGGCAGCGATAGCGGCCCAGCGAATGTCCACATTGCCGGATTGTTCCTCCGATTGAGCCCTCGGCGGTATCAGGGTGCCGAACTTAATCGTACGGGAATCTTCCCACTTGTGATATTCACTGTGGCCGTCCGCAAAGGAAAAAGTTGTACCGTCACCGTGCCGGACCGGCGGGGGGTCCCACCATTTCTCTTCCTGGACATAAACGGTCCAGCCGCCCAACGCCGCCGGACTGGTACCGCCGTCATCGAGAAAAACAATTCGATAGGTCGGCTCGGGAATTTCCAATCTCTTTTTTATCATATCCACACCCATAGTGGACCAGTCTTTACAGTTCATGGAATCCACCACAGCGTATGTTCGGAATACTTTTTCCACCGTGCCGGTGGTACGAATGGCCTTATTGACCGTCGGGCACTTGTAAATTTTCATACTATTACAGTACGACCACAAGGCTCCATCGTGGATAGCCTCCTGTTTCTCGCTCTCGGTCATGCCGGTGCGCCAGTCGGTGAGCACCCAGGGAGTTTCGTTTTTATGAATATTGGGATACTCTCCGGTATCGCCGTTGACAAGCTTGTCGTCGTTACTGTCGGCATACATAATCCAGGCTATCATCAACTGTCTCAGATTGCTCAGGCAGGTCGCTCTCTGGCCCTGTTCCTTCACCAGATGGAGGGCCGGCATTAAAATAGACAACAATAAGGCGATGATAGCGATGACCACCAACAGCTCTATGAGTGTGAATCCTGTCCTGCGCATCCTGTTCTCCTCGAAATGCAATGCACAAAAAAGGTTTTTCGCAGGTATAACACGAACGAAATATACC
>CAZMZR010000076.1:2949-16384 GCA_964570855.1 uncultured Pirellulales bacterium | reverse complement strand
CCGGCGATGCATATATGATCGGCACTGTAGATGAGTTTCGCATTTATAATGCAGCCCTGACAGACGCAGAGGTCTTAGACAGCTTTAATGCAGGGCCGGATGCAGAAATCTCGGCCGAACAACCCACTGAGCCGGTTGTAACTGTGTATCAGAACGATTTTGAAGACCCCTGCCAGGTCGATGCTCTTTCGGGCTGGAACTGGGGCGACGGTGGGATTGTACATAATGTCGTGTATGCGGATTATGATGGAAACATGGTCGTTGAGCATACCGGGGTTATAGACGCAAGCGCAGCGGACATCACTACTCGATTTGGTTCCAAGTGGGGTCTCACACTGAGTGGAAACACCAGTGCCGATCCGAATGATTACACCATCGAATTTGATTTACGAAGCGTATCCGGTGACTGGGATCCTATCGACCTGGAATTCTTTGTTCTCACTGGTGGCGGTAATGGAGTTGGTTATGGTTCCGGGGCTTCGTCGTATGCTCAAGCTGACGGCTGGGTCCATGTATCGGCTAACCTGGCCGACCTGACCGCCGGCTGGTGGGCGGGAACCGCCTGGGACATGACAGTTCCTGACTGGCAAATTGAGGTAGGTGGTCCGCCGTGGCCGGGTATAACGGTACCCGCAGGTACTCCTGCTTGGGATCAGGTCTGGTTAATGGATAATCTCAAGATTACCATGTCGGTACCTGGACCGAAGATTGCCTGGGTTTCGGAATGGAACGCCGATGCTAATACTGGTATTCCTTATGACCAGGGCTGGATCGACCTGCTTACTGCTCAAGGTTACACCGTTGATGCCAACACTGCAGGAAACTATACGGAAATCTCCGAAGGTGAGAAAGCCACGCTTGAATCTGCCGACCTGATCATCGTTAGCAGAAATACCAACAGTGGTAATTATGCCACCGACGTTAATGAGGTAACCCTGTGGAACTCCGTCGAGACTCCGCTCATTTTGCTGAGTGGATATCTTCCCAGGAGTGGCAAATGGCAATGGATCAATAGCAATACTACTCAGCAAGATATTGTTGCGGATTTGATGGATGTCGTAGCCGTTGATCATCCTGTTTTTGAGGGTGTAACGACGGAGGCGATTGATTCGCTGAACCTCGTGTTTGCTGTCGATGATACGGTGAATCCATTGGTTACACGCATTGTCGGCACGGATGTAGGCAATGGTACACTGCTCGCTCGTGAAATGGCAGAGGGCAATATTTGGATAGCTGAGTGGGACGCTGGTATTAGTCCTTATGAAGGAACTGACCAGGTTCTCGCCGGCAAACGCATGTATTTTATGGCAGGCGGTGGTTCTGGCCAGGAGGCCGGTATAATGAACTTCACCGAAGATGGCGTGACGATGTTCCTCAACGCAGTCGCTTATATGCTCGCACCGGAGCCGGAAGGTCCGTCCACCGAAGGTCTGGTAGCATATTATGCATTGGAAGGTGATGTTCTGGACAGTTCCGGCAATGGATTAGACGGCACGCTTGAGATTTACGGGGCTGGTAATGCGGCAACGTTTGCAGATGGCGTGGATGGTCAGGCGATTGATTTACTGCCTAGTACCCCTACCGACGGTCCCTACGCGAACTGCGGGGCAGACCCAATGTTTGACTTGGTGGACGAGGTTACCGTTGGTGCGTGGGTTAACATGCGGTCCATCCCCGATGAATGGCGTGCTATTATCGCCAAGGGTGACAGCGCCTGGAGACTGAGCAACGTTGGTGCCGATCCGAGATTCCATTTTGGCTTCTGTGGCTACGGCGCCCGCCCCACCACCCACGGTATTGATGGGACGATAGAGGTCGGGTTTGACGAGTGGCACTATGTCTGCGGTACGTACGACATTACCGACGGGGCCAAACTCTACGTCGACGGCGTACTCGACGTTGAAATAGCCGACACGGCTGGCATCAACGTGAACACGTACGATGTGACGATCGGCGCAAACATGGAAGATATAGGTTGGAAGCCGTGGCGCCTATTTGACGGCTTGATCGACGAGATTAAGGTATTCGACCGAGCTTTATCAGCAGATGAGGTAACGGCTCTTGCCGGTCTGTAACTTACACGAGCACGTTTGACAGCGTCAGATAAAGAAAAGGTTATGTATAATTCAGGGGCCTGTATCGGTAACATCCGATACAGGTCCCTTTCTTATTTAGACGTTTATACTCAATAGAATCGAGAGCACATAACAGCGTTTCACGTCGGATTTACTCATTGAACGACACGGTAGATAAGGCTTCTATCATAGTTCCGGCTCAAAATACAACCCGAAATTGCTGATGGTCGGACAATCGCGGCATTCCAGCACACGGACGCGGACTTTGTTTGTTGTCACTGACGGTGTGCGGCATATACGTTTGTAACCTACGGTTTGGCCGTCGGCTATCTGCTGCCATTGCCCGTCAACAAGGGCATCAACGGCAAATTTCGCAATACGCTGGCCGAAGTCTATGATTTGCTCCTGAAACATAATTCGATTAAACGTTTTGTCGCCCTTTAAAGTGACGACGAGTTCGGCTTCTGAAATCCCGGGAGGAGCCATCCAGCATGTGTTTATATCATCGTCGAGAATGTTGTCTGCATCGAAGTCGGGCCCGCATGTCTTTGATGCTTCTGCCGTTGCCCCTTCGGCGAGGTTGTTCTCGAACGTCTTGCTAAGGACTTGGCCGACTTCCTGGAGTACTTTGCAGTCACGCTCGGGAAACAGGCCGTCGCGATTGGGCGGGATGTTAAGCAGGAAAACGGTGTTTCCGCCCACGGAACGATACCATATATCAAGAATTTGTTTGGTGGTCTTGACGTATTGTTTTTCATCGCACCAGAACCAGCCTCGCCGGATTGACGTGTTAGTTTCTGCCGGATACCAGTGCAGGTAACCGCCGTTACCGACCATTTCCCGGAGTTTTTCCCGGCCGGCGAGGTCGGAGTCTGTCATGTCCGGCCAATCGAATTTATCGGGGGAAATTCTCAGAGGTATGACGTTCCACTCGGCATCACGCGTTTGTCCCGCTTCATTGCCGCACCAGCGAACATCGGGGCCTTTACCGAAAATCACCGCTTCGGGCGCCAGCTCACGAATAAGCTCATACCATTGCGCGTAGGTGTAGGTCTGTCCGCCTTTGCGTTTGGGGTGAGCTCCGTCGAACCAGACCTCATGGATTGGACCGTACTCGGTCAGTAGTTCGAAGAGATGATTCATGAAATATTCGTTGTAGTCGTCGAGCAGATATTTAAATGTACGCGTATTTTTAAAGGGTTTGTCCGGGACCGGACGCGGAATTGTTCGCTCGGTGTATTTGCTGAGATTGCCGTAGAGTCCATTTGGATTTTCTATCTGGTACAGGTCGACGGGAGACAGGTATATGCCGACTTTCAGGCCGTACTTTCGGCAGGAATTGACCATCTCACGCAGGACATCACCCTTGCCGTTGCGCCATGGACTCGAGGCCACCGAGTGGTTTGTGTAGCGTGTCTGCCATAGGCAAAATCCGTCGTGGTGCTTGACCGTCAGGATCGCCTCGGTCATTCCCGCGGCTTTCATCATGCGGCACCACTGGTCGGTATCCAGTTTCTCGGGATTGAAGATATTGGGATCTTCCATGCCTGTGCCCCATTCACGGGCGGTGAAGGTGTTGACTCCGAAGTGGATGAAGCATATAAACTCACCTTGCTGCCATTCAAATTGTCGCTGCGAAGGGACTACATGCGCGGCCTTAACGATAATGTCTTCAAGTTTATCGTCGGAAGATACCTCCACGGTGTTTCTATAGACATCATCACCTCGGCAAATGTTGCTCTGCGGGCAGAAAACACTTCCAATCAGCAACACAATTAACCATGGTTGAAGTAGAGTGAAGATTCTCATCCTGATTCCTTTCTTATTGTTCATGGGGCTTTATTTACCAATATAACCAAACGTGTTACATCGATTATTATAATCTTTTTTGCAGGAATCAATAGGTAATAATTCAAAACCAGTTGGTGAATATGGGATGATTCATAGTACTTTGTCAAGATTGATTGTATGCTTCGTCATTCCCGCGAAAGCGGGAATCCAGAAATGTTAACATACTGGATTCCGCATCAAGTGCGGAATGACAACCTACACGAACATAATTGACGTTGTACTAGATTTCTATAACGGATAAACGGGCAGTTGTTCTCTGAGCAGCTCAAAGATAGTTTTACCTTCTTTGATGGCTGCGGCCGCCGTCTCGCGGAACATTCTCTGCAGCTCATCGAAGTCGGTCGTTTTGAGTTCCGCCAGAGATTTCTTTTTACCGTTTGCATTTGCATCGATAAATTTGGCCATGGCCTCGGCGGCCATTTCACGGATAAGCTGCCAGAGCTCTTTACTTTCACTTGCAGCCACTGCACGGCCTAATGCCAGTGACATCGACAGGATGGCGTTCATGCCGAGGACGCCTTTTCGCTGCATAGCGTGAATCTTCTCTTCTTTAGAGGCGCTCTTTGAAATCCTGCCTACGCTGATGGCCTGCTCCAGCTCGAGGCCTAATAGAGCCTTGTCCGTATCAAGCAACGTACCAAGCGAGACAAGTCGCTTTCCGGTAAATGCGTTGGCCAAAACCGTCTCGACGTGCTTTACTGCGTCCATGCAGCCCTTGCCGTCATAACGTTTGGATTTCCTCCAGAGTGCCATTAATTTGTCATCGCTTTTACTTTTAACCACCTGGAAGTTCACGTCCTTCTTGAACCGCAATGTTCCGTCACCGGCGTCTTTAAACATGTCGGCATATTTTTTTGTCGTATCGGAATGCTCGATGATACTGTCTATATAGTGGATAGCTTCGTCAACACCGGCGGAAGTTCCAAGTGGTGTGGAGCCTTTGAAACGGATAATTCCGGTTCGGCCGAGGAACAGCGTTGCCGCGGCTGTTGGAATACCGGCGTTGGTTGCCTCTTCGGTACCGCTGACGGCTTCTATCGCCAGCATCTTAATCAGAAGTGCGGCAATATCGATTTCACCCGCATCCGGCATAATGCTGACATCTTCCTTGCCGGTGAGAATCCTGACCAGCTCTTTAACATTCTCTTCGATTTCTTTGCGTTCTTTGTCTGTTACTTCTCTCTGGCTGGCTTTTGCAAGTGCGAGAATTTCCATCACACGGCCATATTTCTGGAGTCGCTCGGTATTGGCGCCGCCGCCCGCTTTGAGACCCAGTGCATTCATCGCTGTTGCGATTTCCGCCTCGAACGGGTCGTTGGGTGATTTTGAACGGTGTGAGACTACCAGCTCGGCGTTATAGGCAAGCGAAGTCAACATGGCCAGTACTGTTTCGGAAAGTGTTCCAATCTGGTTGGCCTTAATTAGTGTGGCGTTGATCTCGCCGTTTTTGGCGCAGCTTTCGATATTCGAGTCTTTGGTCGTGACAAGGTCGTCACCGATGATAAATATTTTGTCACCAAGCTCTTTCATAAGATTCTTCCAGCCCTCATGGTCAAGCTCGCCGAAGCCGTCCTCGATCGACAGAACGGGAATATCAGCTTCCATTGCTTCCTTGTATAGTTCGAGAATTTGATCCCGGCTCATATCCAGCTTGCTCTTGTCACGCCAGAAGCGATACATACCGACCGAATCCATTTGCCCGGTTTCCTCGCGATACAAGTTCTCAAGTTCCGAGGCCGCCGGGTCCAGGGCTATAGCAACATCAACACCGGGGATATATTCGCAATCGAGAATAGCCTGTTTCATCATTCGCCACATTCTCTGCTCGGGAACCTTGTCGCCTGGTTCTTTGTCAATATAAGGAGACAAACCGCCTTCGAGACCGATACCCATGACTTTCGCGCCGGGTGCCGATTCGATAATTTCTTTGAGACGATACTGTAGTTTTACCGTCATTTCCTGGGCGTCTTCGTATGTCTTGGCCGAGAGCGGCATGAACATACTTTCCTGCATACTGATATTGCTTTCCGGGTATTCTTTCTCGGTATGTCGGCCACCCATAGCGCAGTTACGATACTGCCACGGGGCAGTGACCCTGGTGCCGTCCTTAAGATTGATGGACTGTATTCTTGAGGTCAGCAGGCTTTTCTTGACTTCAGCGACACGAGCAAACCAGCTTTCGGCGCTGCCGGCGGCCTCTGCAGCTCTTGCCGCCGCTTCGGCAGCAGTTTTTTCCCTGGTGCGGAATTCTCTGAGCTTGCCGGGGTCAGCCAGTAATCTATCTAATAATCCGACACAGCCCGGAGCTAAGAAGAAGCGACCAACATAGATTAAGAACTCGCCGAAGCCTCCTCCGATGAGCAGCCCACTACCGATACCAATAACGGCGATGGGAAGAAAAATTGTGGCCAACCACTGACTCCAGATCGGCGCCGCAGCGGCCACCGCCAGGTTATACGGGGCATCGGGTGCAAAATTGCCGCCTTCCTTTTTAACGCCGTAAAATTTCCCAAGCGGTATCAGCAGGAACATTTTGGCGTACCAACCGAATTTACCCTGGTTACTTTGTATGACGGCGTCGGCTTTTTCCTGCGAATCCTTATTCAGGGCGGTCAACTTCACGGCTGTCAGGAAGTGCCCCATCTCGTGGATGGCAATTCCGATATGCCAGGACATATAGAGAACCGTCAGGGAAATCCATACTTCTATATTAAAAGGGGAAAACATGAATTTCAGCACTTCGTATTTGACGTTCTGCCCTTCGGCGGCAAGACGAGTCAATTCCATAGCCGGAAGACTGAGTATGGATGAAATGAATGCGGCATGGAACGATACGAGTTTATGGTTTGCAATTACCCAGCCGCGCTCCAGGTAACCTGCAGCACCGTCCAATTTTCCAGCCACCGTTGCCTTACCACGCAAAGAAGACCTAAAAGGAGCAAATTTGCTCAATATTTGATTCATTTTCGATTTCATTTGTAACATTGTTGTCATTTAGTACTACTCCTAAAAATCTGGCTTATGTTTCATAACTATACGTCAGCAGTGCCCTATAAAGGCCAAATAGTTCAAAGTTTAGCGAAATTTCTCGTTTTTTACAGAAAATTTTAGGAGTTTTACAAAAAATTCTGATGTTCTCTTTCATTTCCGTCCTGTTTCCGGCGGAGTTCAGAATGAATATTGACGATGTTTGGCTTATGCTGTAAAACCCATCAAAACAGACATTAAAAAAGTGAAAATTAAGACCTTTTTCGTTTTTAAGGAGTGCTTATGGAACACAAATACGAGAAACCTGAGGATGAAATCAGCGATCTTAAGCTGGAACTGGAACACTTCGAGAAGGAAAAGGAACGAGTCAGGACCATTATCGGCACAATCGGCGGTGTGCCGCAATTTCGTACAAAACTTATTAACGCCTTATTTATTTCCATAATCTTCGTAGCCGCCGCAATTTCTATATTTTCAGGCGAAAAATTGCGGCTTTTAATGGTTGAGCTGACTACGGTGATGCTCTCGGTTAAAATTATCTATATGATAAATATCCAGATGCGTGTAAATCATTTCAAATTCTGGATTCTTTCGGCTATCGAATGGCGTATTAACGAAATGATGGTCCGGATAAAACAGATAGAAAGAGGATTGTAAAAACAAACTTTACTTAACTCGACTTGGCGTAATGCCGATAAAATATCTGGAATCTGACCTATGCCCATAAGGCATAAGCCCAAGTTCGTTTGGTATGGGAAATTTAATTTACTTGAAAAAAGGAGATTAATATGGGGATTCAAGATTGGTCTGAGGACATTATTCTGGTGGACCTGCCTCAAGAACCGGAAATGGGTGATGAGCTTAAAACGGTTACCGAAACAGTCCGTGACAGAGGTGATTGTGACGTAGTAATTGATTTTTCCAGTGTGGATATCATTACTTCTTCGAGTCTCTCGAAGCTGTTGAAATTGCGTAAATTACTGAGTGACTGCGGTCACCAGCTTATTTTCTGCAGTGTAGCAGCGGCGACTAAAGGGATTTTCACCGTGACCGGGCTCGACGGGATCTTTGAATTTGCCGATGATAAGTTTGTAGCTTTGGCCAGTTTGCAGATGGTTGGTTGATATGGATGAGACAACTCTGCGGAAAATTGAGCAGATATTAGGTTATGAGTTTACCGATAAGAGTCGTTTAGTCAAAGCATTTACTCATTCTTCTGCGGTCGATAATCGCCTTTTAAGTAATGAACGAATGGAGTTTCTCGGCGACGCCGTTTTGGCCGTGGTTGTTTGTCAGGCTCTCTTCGATAGATTTTCCGGTTATCTTGAAGGCGAGTTAACAAAAGTCAAAAGCATGCTGGTCTCTCGGGAAACTTGTGCACGAATCGCAAAAAAGCTTGACCTGCAAAAATATTTAAAAGTCGGTAAAGGCATGACCTCAAGTCGTGCCTTGTCCGGTTCTCTGGCCGCCGGTGTTTTGGAAGCTGTTATCGCTGCAATTTATATTGATGGGGGATTGGATGCTGCTCGTGATTTCATTTTAAGGGTTTTCGGCCTTATTATCGAGCAGGCGGATGCCGAGCATATCCAGGGCAATTTCAAGTCATTACTTCAGCAGTATGCTCAGGAGCAGTTTAACGCGACTCCTACGTACGTTCTGCTTGACGAAAAAGGACCCGACCACAACAAGTGCTTTGAGCTGGAAGTTGCTATTGCAAGTGAACATTTCCCCAGTGCCTGGGGGACAAATAAAAAAGAAGCTGAGCAAAAAGCGGCTTTCAATGCTCTGGTCCAGTTAGGCGTGCTTAAAGGTACTCTCGAAGAGAGTCACGATGGAATCGGTTGAGATTTGACAATGATTGTGGCGGTATTGTGGCAGGGATTGGCAATCACTCCGTAATCAGCCATGCCAAAGCATACAACACTATAGCGGTTACCGCCATGAAAACAACAATCGAACCGAATAGAATCGCAACTTCTTTCAGGAAAGCGGAGGCTTTTATTTTCGGCGTTTTTGTCACTTTATAAACAATAGCTATCGACGCTACCAAAGGCAGCAGCCATAGAATAGATTGCGGGTTGACGTCGATTTTCTCCGGCACGGTAAAGTTTGCAATAATAAAAAAATTTACTATCGACATCTTAGACTCCAATCGTCTGCGTTCGGCGAAGATGTGCCCAATAAACGGCGTTGACAATACATAAGAGATTGAGCAGGCCTGCAATACTCGTATAAATCTGTCCGATTTCATTCGGTTTGGCGTAAACAGCGTAATCACCGGTCTGAGACATTCGCCCCAGAGTTGCTACCGCCGGAGAATTCATAAGCTGTGCTATAAACCAGGGTTTTGCCCCTACCGAGTCGATAATTCCTACTGAGCCGATATACAGGCCCGTGCAGAATGTTAAAACGATAGTCACAAATATGATGACAGCATGTTTCTTTTTATTGATTGCAAGATGTCCGGCTCCCGGCACAATCCAGGCCAGTAATCCTACTAAAATTAGAAATAAGGTGTGTACCTCTTTAGAACGCTGGGTCATTATGACGCTTCCTCCGACCCGGTTGGTGTATTAGTATCTGTGGATTCTTTGGCCTTGACGAGCCTGAATTTCATACGCTTCAATATATTCTCAGGATTAAAGTGGACTGCAGCAAGAGACTGGGATTCGACTTTATCTTCCGTGTACAATCGCATCGCTTTTATTGTATCGTAGTCTTCTTTCCAAATTCGTTTGATTTTGATATTTTTTATGCAAAAAAAGCACATATCCGGCTTGAATTCCATAACCAGAGGCAGAGCTTCAACGCTGTTACTATCCGGTGGTACAAGTGAATAAAACTGCTCTACCAACAAACTGCTTCTTCTTCGTTCGATTGCAAAATATTTTGCCGCCGGATTACTCTCGCTTTGCTTGTGCATCGTATCTAATGTCGCCTTTGGTATTCTTTGCAGGCCTGTAAGGTTTTCCAGCTTAAAAGTTTCCTTGGTCTCGGATGTATTGGGATCGTTGGATTCCAGATCTTTGTTGTTTCCATACATATCGTTATATTGCTTGATTACTTCTTCCCAGCCTTCCTTTGATGCCGACTCGATGAATTCGTTGGCATTTTTCCCGGCTGTTTCCAAAGCGGCAAGTTTCTTTAAATCTTCGGTGACCTTCTCTTTTACCGAATAAACGGATTCGTCGGCCCCCTGGTCGTTTGGATCCAGTACAAGTGATTCTGTACTAAAAGTCGTATCGAGGCTTTCCGGCTCGGTGGCTTTAGTGGCTTGAATCACTCTAAAAAGCGCGATTATCTCTCCCAATTCACCCCGGAGGCTTAGCATATCTCTGGCCGGCCCGATATTAATATACATTCTTGGTTTTTGTACATCGTAGGGCCCCAATTCACTGGTAGCCAGTTCATCGACTGCGAAAACCGCCTTAGTCAACGACACGGGATTTTGTCCAAAGCCCTGCAAATACAGCCTGGAAAGATATTCATCGGTTTGCATATTGATTGCACTAAGGAGTCCGGTTTTTCCGGTAAGAACTTTTATATTGTACTTTTGGCTTATTTTTTCAGCGGTGGTTTTATAATCTCCGACCATCTTCGCCAGCTCTTCGGAACTGAGACCGGCAAGTTCTGCGTCGTTCACATCCTCCAGAGAAAGCTCGGTAAGAGCTACGGCCTCCTGAATGATACTTTCTGCTTTGATTTTTACTTTTTCCTGCTGAAGCAGTTTTGAAATTATATTCACGACCGAGGCATACGGCTTGATTCGTTCAACCAACGGAGAGTTCGGGTCGTTCGGGTTGGACCGTACTTGTTCTTTGAACAACTGTTCTTTGTTTCTATCGTAGTATTCTTCCACTTCGTCCTGGGTCGGAGCTTTCACAATAGACGAAACATCATCAAGTATGAGAACAATGTATTCAAGCTGAATTCTTTCCGGTAACTTATAACCGAATCCGTAAGGATTTTCCGCGGTGGCGTCGCCCGGGAAGTATTTCCGGTATTTATTAAAATACTCAGTCATTTGCTCTTCCCCGGGCGCCTCCTGCATCCGGGCAAAGTCTGCAGAATCAAATTCTACAAACTCTACATTTATTCTTTCCTGTTCCCATGCCACCATCTGCATAAGTTGCCGGGTTGTAATGTCCTGGCCGGAGCAAATCAAATGAGCATACCGCAGCGCAGACAGCAGGTTGCTGAAAGTTTCGAGTATCTGCTGCTCTGTAATTCCGTGTCTGTTCACGATTGAACTTATTACCTGTGGATATGTTCTGTTGTCGAACAATCTTGGTATTATCTGTCCGAGCAGCCTGCCTGCATCCTCGTTTGATACTCTTATACCGGCTGATTTCGCTTCGTTTTTCAAACAATACCAGTATATGCTGCCGCCGGGCACGGTACGTATATATATATCATTGAGCTGCTTCTCACTGATGTTGTATAGATTCGTTCCGATTGCTCGTTTTATGTAATTGATATATGCCGGTGAAGTCTTTTTGTCCGAGAACAGTAATTCGCCCATGAAGAACGCATTTAAATCAGGTGTGTCAAATAATGGAACCTGCAACATCTTGAGTATATCGTCCGCTCTAAGCATCCGCAGGATATCGAGCTCGTTGTTGGCTAAATATAGATCGTAATTTGTTATTTTGTTCCTGTTGCCGTAGTATGCTATGGTACTATGCAGTTGTCGGTTGCCCCGCAGGAAATATTGCAGTGAGGAGCCGCCTACAAATGCGATCATTAAGATTATGACCACCACGGCCATTACTTTCGTGTTATTCTTTCGAAACCATCTGACTAAGCTCATATATTCACTCCATAATATAGTTAACTGGTTGAGTGGCGATTAGTTAGTTCACTACTTAAAACCGGCTACTCACCAACAAACCGTTTACAAAGTATATGTAAAGCCGCAGGATTTGCAAGAAAAATAGCATACGGCCATATGGCTCTTTGGGATTCTCTACAAATAGATTGGACTTTTCGGCCGATTTTCTTATGTTAATAGTCAAATGAGAAAGGATAAAAAACCAGACCGGGGGGCTGTTGATGATACGGGCCGTTTAAGGTCATTGCGAGAATCAGTTCGATTGGACCTGTCGAAATCGGCCCAGTCCTTCGTCGAAGCGCGTAATTTGATGCCCGGAGGCGTGAATTCGCCGGTCAGGGCCTTTGGTAATGTGGATGTGGGGCCGGTTTTTATCGCTGCTGCCAAAGGCTCCAAAATCTATGATATTGACGGCAATGAATACATCGACTATGTAGGCTCATGGGGCCCGATGATACTTGGGCATGCCCACCCGGAGGTCATTGAGGCAATATCGGTCGCTTTAAAGAGCGGGACATCTTTCGGTGCTCCGACTTTGGCCGAGACCGCCCTGGCTGGTAAAATCGTCGCCGCTTTCGATTCGATCGAAAAAGTTCGTTTGGTAAGCAGTGGAACCGAGGCGGTCATGACCGCTATTCGACTGGCGCGGGGATACACAAAAAAAGACCTTATTATTAAAATGGTCGGCTGCTATCACGGGCACAGTGATTCACTGCTGGTTGCCGCAGGCTCGGGCGTTGCAGAAGGCGGCCTGCGAACCGCCGAGACCGTTGCATCGAGTGCAGGAGTCCCGGAGGCAATAGCCGGATTGACTATAGTAGTCCCGTATAATGATATCGAAGGTATTAAGACGGCGTTTGAAAAGAACAGAGGACAAATAGCGGCGGTATTGGTAGAACCTGTTGCAGCGAATATGGGGGTGGTACTTCCGGTCGAGGGTTTCCTGGCGACGCTTCGCAGTCTCTGCGACGATGAAGATGCACTTTTAATTTTTGACGAAGTTATAACCGGTTTTCGACTGGCCCCGGGCGGAGCGCAGCAGCTTTTCAAGATTAAAGCGGATATTACCTGCCTCGGTAAAATCATAGGTGGCGGCCTGCCTGCTGCGGCACTTGGCGGCCGGGCGGATATTATGGATATGCTTGCACCGGCCGGGCCGGTATATCAGGCGGGGACTCTCAGCGGCAATCCGATAGCAACCGCGGCGGCGAATGCAACTCTGGGTTTACTGGCAAAGGACGATTGCTATCAGAGACTTGAATCTTCGGCGGCGATGTTGGAGGCCGGGCTTGTCGATGCCGCCCGACGGGCTGGTATTGCTGTTATTATTAATCGAATCGGCTCGATTATGAGCTGTTTTTTCACCGATAAAAAAGTGCTGAACTTTGCCGATGTCCAGTCAACCGATATAAAAACCTGGAAGAAATTCTTTATCGAGATGCTTGGTCAGGGGATTTATCTTGCACCGAGCGCTTATGAGGCGATGTTTGTCTCGCTGGCCCATAGCAGCGCCGACATCGAAAAGACTATCGATGCGGCCCGAATCAGCTTCGGCAAAATCGCTAATGAAAAAAATGCAAGAAGTCGGGGGAAAAGTACCTGACCCCTTTTTTCTGCGTATTTTTTACGCTTTGTAAAATTCACAAAAAAAGGACAAGACCGTAACAAAACGGTAACAGATAATTAACAT